>DKLF01000076.1:8081-31413 GCA_002455655.1 Oscillibacter sp. UBA6647
TCTTCCTCACCGGTAAGCAGGCTGCAAGGGAAGCCCTCTGCATTCAGTCGCTCATAATTTTCCAGCGCCAAAATTCGCAGCGGCGCCAGATAAATTCCTGATGAACTCTGGCGCAGACGAAGCAGCGCCTGATAGGTCTTTCCGGTATTTGTGTCCCCCAGGTGGAGATAAAACATTCGCTTTTCCCGCCGTGCCTCCGGGTATTCGTCCTGCGGATATCGGGGCAGCAGACGGCGGAATTCCTCCCGGACCATTCCGGGAATATGGTCTGAGAGCAGTACCGAGAGAATTCCGGAGCGCAGATACTCGGCACGGTTTTTTTCCACAACGGCATCAAAGCTGTAATTTGTTCCCGTCTTGCGATTATACTGCTCCAGCACTCGCCGGGACACATCATCCAGCAACGCGGTATATTGGTCATAGACGGCCTGTCCGTCTGGAAAATCGGCCAGCGTGAGATTTCCAAGCTGCCGGAGCTGGCTGCGGATAGAGCTCTCGTTGTGCCACAGGCTGCGGGCACGGGACGAAGATGCCTGTCGCTGAATTTGGGAAAAATTGTGCCTTACGCGCTCAAAGGCAAGGCGCTGCTTACGCTCTTTCTTCATTCGGATATTACCTCGCCATTCGTGTTTTTGAACCATCAGTCTCTATTTGGACTGAAATATTTTAGAATTTTTGTATAATTCCGGGTCTTACTTCTTCTGCAGAAAATGCTTGCAAAAGATTTTTTTCAACTCATATCCTTAAAAAATTAGCAAGATTAACAAAAAAATTAACCCGATTCATAGGAAGTGCTGAAAAGGTCTTTGCGTGCTTGACAAAAATTTCGCAAAAGTATATAAAACTGTTATAAGCGATGTATTCCCGGCCGGGATATTTTTTATTCCTATATTTCGGAATGCAATTCCGTATAGCGGAATAATGGCTTTGTGAGGGGGTGCTGGGTATGGCTACTGTCGCGGTGGTTATACTGCTTCACATGGCATCGCATGTATGCGCCGAAGCCCCATGTGTGTATGGCGACTCATTTATGGCAAACGCATAAATCCAAAAGGAAAGGGAGTACTTATCATGTCTGCTGGCGTATTTTTGGTAATCCTGGTTCTCTCCATTGCAGCGCTGATGCTGCTGATTATGAAAGCAAAGCTGCACCCGGTGTTTTCCCTGTTTTCTGTGGCTCTGGTCATGTCCCTGGTCATGGGCTTCTCCTTCCCCGAATCTCTGGTGAACATCAATGCCGGTTTCGGCGGCACCCTGCAGAGCCTGGGCATCCCCATTATGCTGGGCGCGATTTTGGCAATGGGTGTGCAGGATACCGGCGCGGCTAAATCGATTGCTAACTTCTTTATTCGCCTGTTCCACGGCAAAAATCTGGAGCTGGCACCTGCTCTGACCGGTTATGTGGTGTCTATCCCCGTGTTTGGCGATATCACCACCATCCTGACCTCCAACATCGCAAACGTCCTCTCCAAGCGCAAGCACATTTCCATGGGCAAAATGGCCGCTTTTACCCAGACCGGCCTGAACCTGACCCATGCCATGGTCCCCCCCACCCCCGGCATTCTGGCTGTGTCCATCATGCTGGGCGCTGATCTGGGTCTGACCATCTCCTGGGGTATCTTGGTTTCCCTGATTGCGTTCTTTGTGACTTGGCTGGCGCTGCGCAAGTGGACCGACAAGGAATATGTTGAGCCGGTCCCCGCCGTTGTGGCTGAGATTGAAGAGACCAATTCCGACAAGGTCAGCGACATTCTCATCAAGGGCGAAGACCTGCCCGGCACGTTTGCTTCCTTCATGACAATTCTGATTCCTGTGTTTCTGATTGCCTTCAGTTCTTTCGTGAAGATGGCCATTCCCGATGCTGATTCCGCTGTTCGTGGTATCACCGACATTCTGGGCGATAAGATTGTTGCTCTGGGTCTGGGCGTGATTTACACCATCTTCCTGGCCATCGCCCACAAGGCTTCTGTGCGCAAGAGCAACGAGGATGTGACCGGCAAGGACCCCAAGGATTTCCGCGACGTGGTGCTCAACAGCTGGTTTGCCCGCGGCATGGAAGTTGCCCTGCCCGCGCTGCTGATTACCGGCATGGGCGGCGCCTTCGCCACCGTTATCAAATCCTCTCCCGCCATTGAGGGCCTGAGCCAGGTGATCGCCGACTCCGGCGTGCCGGGTCTGCTGATCCCCTTCCTGGTGGGCGTGATCATGATGACCGCCGTTGGTTCCATGACCACTGCCGGCCTGACCGCCGCCGGTGTTATCATGCCCATGATGGCTTCTCTGGGCCTGACCCCCATCTCCACCGCTCTGGCCATCGGCGCCGGAACCATGATCTTTAACCACGTCAACAACTCCGGCTTCTGGGTTATCAGCAAATTCTTCAACCTGGACCTCAAGCAGGGCCTGAAGTACATCACCATTCCGGATGTTGTGGCCGGCGTTACCTGCTTTGTCCTGATTTTCATCTTTGCCGCCATCGGCTTGTTCTAAGCGCGGCAAAGGATTCCACACAATATCACAGGGGAGCCAGTACCTTCTCCTGTAAGCGCAATGCCTAAGGAGAAAATGGCTTGCCGCTGTGGATGCAGCGGCAGGCCTTTTCCCGATTTTTATGCAGCCAAACAGGAAAACAGGAGCTTCGGCAAAATTATGTAAAGCTCCGCCGTTAAAAAGGAGAAACATTCTATGAATCAGAAGAGCATTAAGGAAAGAGCCCTCTGGGCGCAGTTCGACGCGCTGGAAATGGGTTCCGGCTGGGACGACACCGACATTACCAAGCCCCAGATCATGATTGAAGACGTGTTCGGTGACTCCCATCCCGGCAGCGTCCATCTCAATCAGTTGGCCGAGCAGGCCAAGTTTGGCGTGTTTGAAAAGGGAGGCTTTCCTGCTCAATACCATGCCACGGACGTTTGCGACGGCTGCGCGCAGGGCCACGACGGCATGAACATGGTGCTGGCCTCCCGCGAGGCCATTGCCAACATGGTGGAAGTTCACGCATCCGCCGTGCCTTGGGACGGTATGATCCTCTCCTCCAGCTGCGACAAATCCATTCCCGCCCACCTGAAAGCAGCCGCCCGTATGGACATCCCCACCATTTTTATGCCCGGCGGATCCATGCGGCCCGGCCCCCATATGACCACCTCTCTGGTGGCGGGCGACATCTCCCTGCGGCAAAAGCGCAAGGACGCCATTACGCCGCAGGAGGTCCGGGACTATAAGCTCACCGGCTGCCCCTCCGTGGGTGCGTGCACCTTCCTTGGCACCGCCAGCACCATGCAATGCATGGCGGAGGCGATTGGTCTGGCTTTGCCCGGCAGCGCTCTGGTTCCCGCCACTATGCGCGATATTTTGCAGTATGCCCGTCAGGCCGGACGGCAGATTCTGAATCTGGTTAAGCTGGGCATCACCCCCAGCCAGATCATGACCCCCGCCGCCTTCCGCAACGCCATCATTGTCCACAGCGCCATCGGCGGCTCCACCAACGCCACCATCCATCTGCCCTCTATTGCCCGGGAGCTGGGTTATGAGCTACCCATCGAGCTGTTTGACGAAATCAACCATCAGGTGCCTCATCTGGGTAACATCAATCCCTCCGGCGCCCAACTGACCGAATCCTTCTGGTTTGCAGGCGGCGTGCCCATGGTACAGGTGATGCTCAAGGACATGCTGGATTTGGACGTGATGACCGTCACCGGCAAAACGCTGGGCGAAAATCTGGAGGATCTGGAGCGGGACAACTGGTTCAACCGCAACCTCGGATATCTGGAAAATTACGGCCTGACCCGTGATCAGGTGATTTTCCCGGTGGATAAGGCCCCCGAAAAGGGCAGCGTCGCCATCCTCAAGGGCAATATTGCCCCGGAAGGCAGCGTGGTCAAATACTCCGCCTGCGTGGAGGAGCAGTGGAAAGTCACCGGCAACGCCCGTGTGTTCAACCACGAAGAGGACGCCTATGCCGCTGTGGTCAAAGGCCAAATTAACCCCGGCGATATTATCGTCATCCGGTACGAGGGACCCCGTGGCTGCGGCATGCCCGAAATGCTCATGACCACCGAGGGCATCGTGTGCGATGAACGTCTCAACGGCAAGGTCGCCCTGATTACCGACGGACGCTTCTCCGGTGCTACCCGCGGCGCGGCCATTGGCCACGTCAGCCCCGAGGCGGCTGCCGGCGGCCCCATCGCTTTTATCGAAGAGGGCGACATTATCTCCTACGATATTATGGAGAGAACCATGAACGTCACCGGTATCCACGGCGTCCCCTGCTCCATAATATCGTAGGAGATAATGTCGCCCTCTTCGATAAAAGCGATGGGGCCGCCGGCAGCCNNATCTCCTACGATATTATGGAGAGAACCATGAACGTCACCGGTATCCACGGCGTCCCCTGCTCCATTGAGCAGGCCACAAAGGTTTTGGAAGAGCGCTCCAAGGCGGGCATTCTGCCCCGTGAGAAGCGCAAGGGCTTCTATAAGCTTTACACAGACCACGCTATCTCCGCTATGAAGGGCGCAGGTCTGGAATAAACCGGGAATCTGAAAGGAATTAATTATGCAAGCAGCTTATCTCGCGCCGGCCATCACATTATTTCACGAAGACGGTACTCTGGATCTGGAAAGTCAGGGAAAACTCTTTGAGAATCTGATCGAAAAGGGCATCGACGGCATTTTGGTGGAGGGGAGTTCCAGCGAATTTTTCGCAATGCCCATGGAACAGCGCAGCATTATGGCGAAGTTTGCCATTGAGCGCATTAACCATCGTGTGAAACTGATTATTGGCACGTCCAGCATGGTGGCGCAGCAGATTATCGACTTTTCTAACGAGTGTCTGGACGCGGGCGCCGACGCGGTGATGATTCTCCCGCCATACTATTTTCATTTCGGAGCTGAAGCCCTGCTTCAGTATTACGACCGACTGGCCAGAGAAATTCACGGCCCGATCTATATCTATAATTTCCCCGATAACACGGGCTACACCATTCCGCCCGCAACGGTGCTTCAGTTGGCCCAGATGCACCCCAACATCGTGGGCTTTAAGGATACTATCTCCGGAATGGACCATACCCGGGAATTGATCAAACTGATCAAGCCTCTGATTCCCTCTTTTGAGGTTTATTCCGGTTTTGACGATAACTTTGCCCACAACGTTCTTTCCGGGGGCAACGGCTGCATCGGCGCGCTGAGCAATGTGGTGCCCGAGGTATGCACCGCGTGGGTGCGCGCCTTCCGGGAAAACAATCTGGACGGCATCGCAGCAGGGCAGCAGAGCATTGACCGCCTGATGGATCTGTACGCCATCCGCAGTCCTTTCCTGCCTGTCATCAAGGAGACGGCCCGTCTGCGCGGAATCTGCACAAATAGCGCTGGTACATTCCCCATGCCCAACGCCACGGTAGAAGATGACGCCCGCATTCTTGAGCTGCTGGGCCGCGAAAACATTCTGTAAACAGCGCTACGCCACACACTTGGGCGGGAAGCCCGCAATATATAGAGAGAATACAGAAAAAGTAGCCTGAATACGAAAAAACGAGGATGAGAACCGATATGAATCGGTTCTCATCCTCGCTTTATGTTCCTGTGTAGGGCAGACAGGTGCGAATTTCCCTGTGGAATCTGCTTGTACGGCGGCAGCGCAGCGCGAAAAATGCAGACAGATAGCCCCGCAAAGAGCCTGTTACATCTGTGTCGCGGCGGCGACTTTGTTTTGAATATCCCGCGCTTTTGCATCGTTTTTTATCCAGCCTGCAAAAATTTTGTTTTACTTCTCGCGTTATTAAAATTCAGAATTCCATTTTCCGCGAAACCGTGTTACAATATTAGTAAAGTGGACGGTCTGCCCGTTTGCGCCCGCCGAAGGCGGAGTCCTCGAAAAGGGAGGTTCCCATGGCGGAGCTGGAAAAATTGAAAAACACACCGGCAGCGGCCCGCATTCGCGCCGCTGCGCAAAGGGGTGCTTTGGCCCATGCGCTGCTGTTCACCGGCCCGGGCGACCGGGCGGGCGCGGCCCTCTTTGCCGCCGCGGCGATGGAATGCACGGCAGAAAAGGAGCCGCCCTGCGGCGTGTGCCCCGCCTGCCGCAAGGTTCTGGGCGGCATTCACCCGGACGTAACCGCCGTGCGGGACGAAGAGCATAAAAACCTCTCCGTGGACGCGGTGCGCGCCGTCCGGTCGGACGCGTATATCCGCCCCAACGAGGGGGCGCGGAAGGTTTATATTTTTGAAGACTGCGCCCTTTTGACGGAGCAGGATCAAAATGTCCTGCTGAAAATCGTGGAGGAGGGCCCGCCCTATGCAGCGTTCCTCTTCTGCGCGGAAAACCCGGCGGCGGTGCTGCAAACCCTGCGCTCCCGCTGCGTGGAAATCAGGCTTCACCCGGAAGCGGAGGGCGGCGACGCGACGGAGCTGTCCGCCGAGGTGGAGGCCCTTTGCCGTGCCGTGGGCGAAAAAAAGCGAGGCGCGGTGACGGAGCTTTTGGTGGAGCTGGAGCGAAAAAAGACAGACCGGGAGGCTCTTCAAACCCTTTTGGAGCAGGCACACGGCCTGTTTGCAGATGCGCTTTTGATCTTCTATGGACAGGAAGTGCTGGGAAAGAGTGAAAAAGCAGCCCGGTTCCTTTCAAAAAACTTGACAAAACAGCAAATTATGCACACAATAGAATTGTTGCAGTCATATTGCCGGGAGTGCGCGTACAACGTGGGGGTCAACCACGTGCTGGGCGCCCTGGCCGTCGAATTGGAGGGTATCCTTTGACCGAAGTAATCAGCGTCCGCTTTCGTGGCGGCTGTAAAAATTATTATTTTGCCCCGGGGGACCGGCAAATTAAAATGGGCGATCAGGTGGTCGTGGAAACGGCGCAGGGACCGGAGTTTGCCACCTGTACGGAGGGGAACCACGAGGTGGAGGATTCCGCCATCGTCCGCCCCTTAAGCAATGTGGTCCGCATGGCCACCGAGAACGACCGGCACACCGTGGAATACAACCGCAAACGGGAAAGCGAGGCCTTTGACGTCTGCGAGAAAAAAATTCAGGATCACGGGCTGGACATGAAACTGGTAAACGTCTCCTTCAGCTTTGAGGGGACCAAAATCATCTTTTACTTTACCGCCGACGGGCGAGTGGATTTTCGGGAGCTGGTGCGGGATTTGGCCGGGGTGTTCCGGGCGCGGATCGAGCTGCGGCAGATTGGCGTGCGGGACGAGGCAAAGATGATCGGCGGCCTTGGCATCTGCGGACGGCCCTTTTGCTGTTCCCAGTTTCTGGACTCGTTTTTACCTGTTTCCATTAAAATGGCTAAAACGCAGAACCTCAGCCTGAACCCCGCTAAAATTTCCGGCACCTGCGGGCGGTTGATGTGCTGCCTGAAATACGAACAGAACGCCTATGAAGACGCCATGAAGCGGATGCCGAAGGCCGAGTCCTTTGTGCAGACGCCGGACGGCCCCGGCAACGTGCGCAGCGTGAATCTTCTACGTGAAACCGTGAAGGTGAGCCTTGACTCCGCGCCGGAGCCGCAGAAGACTTACCACAACTGTGAAATCCGGGTCCTGCGCAACGGCAAGGGCAGCCGGGAGGGCATTGAGATCCCCCGTGAGCGGCCCGAGCGCTACGTGGAAGAACGGGAGGAAGAGGACATTCTGCAATTTGTTTCCTCCGAGCCTCTGATGTCCATGGGAAAGCTGGAAGACCTGCCCAGCAGGGAGCGTATTACTCCTCCGCAGGACGGCGAGCGCCGGAGTTCTTCCCGCCGTCGCCATCGCGGCGGAAAGAGCGGCTCCACCGTGAAAAAACCTGCGGTGCAGGGCGCCGCGCCCGAAAAAAACCAGCAGCCCCATCCCGTCAAGCCCAAGGCACCGGCAAAGCCGCAGCCTCCCAAGGGCGACCGGCCCGCCGGGGAAAAGCCCCGCGCGGAAAAAAGCGAAGGCGGGCAGGCTGTCCGCCGCCCTCATCACAGGGGCGGCCGCCGCAGAGGGGGCGGAGGAGGCGGCCAAGGCCAAGGCGGGGGCGTCTCCGGAGAATAAACACTTAAAAACGAACGGCGGGGAGAGGGAAAATTCCTCTTCCCGCCTTTATAAAATTGGGAGGAACGGCATGGGAAAGTTTGACGGCGTATTGCTAGCCAGCGACTTTGACAACACTTTAATTTATACCGAGGAGGCTCTGCGCTCTGGCCGGCCCGTCCCGCCTTTGTCGGAAGGAAACCGGGCGGCGCTGGAGTCTTTTATGGCCCAAGGCGGGCGCTTTACCGTGGCCACCGGCCGGGCGCTGCCCGCTTTTGAGCGGCTGGCCCCGCTGGTCCCTATGAACGCGCCCAGTGTGGTGTGCAACGGGGCGGCGATTTACGACTTTAAAAAGGGCGAATATTTGGAGACGGCACTTCTACCCGAGCAGAGCCGCGAGAGAGGGCAGGAGGTACTGGACGCATTTCCCCGGGTGGGGGTGGAAGCATATCACTTAGACAGCGTCATTCACGCGGTGCAGGTGAACCATATTATCCGCGCCCATGAACATCTCACCGGCGTGCGGGTGCGGGCGCTTCCCCGCCTGACGGAAGCACCCCTGCCTTTGAGCAAGCTTTTGTTTGAAGCGGAGCACTGGGACCTTGTGCAGGCCGAGGAATTTATCCGCAGCCGGAACTGGGCCGCGGAATACGAGCTGATTTACTCCGGAAAAACCCTCTTGGAGCTTACCGCAAAGGGCGCAGACAAGGGCGGGATGCTCTGCCGCCTTGCGGCGCATCTCGGCATTGCGCCGGAGCATGTATACGCAGTGGGCGACGAGCGCAACGACCTGACTATGCTGGCGTGGGCCTCTCAGGGATTCGCCCCCGCCAACTGCGTGCCCGAGGTGGCCCGCTGTGGGGCGCGGCTTGTCTGCGATGCCAGGGACGATGCACTGGCGGAGGTAATTGCCGCGTTGGAGGAGCGCTATTCCTGACGGCGGCGATACAAACCCTATGTCCTTTTTGCTTTTGTGTAAAATTTTTTTGTGCGCTTGCCTTGCCCGCAAAATTTTCCGCAGGAAGCGGCTGCCTCACGAAAGGAATGGGTTTTTGAAGGGCCGCTTTACACGGCCCTTCACGGGTTTCATATTTTTTTAAAAAGATCTTGACAAACGGCAAATCTGTGTTATTGTATTACTTGCCTAGAACAATAGAACAGGAGGTGCGGTATGAAGTGGCATTTTTCAAGTGACGCACCCATCTACTCTCAATTGATTGAGCAGATCAAGGTGGGCATCGTATCCGGCGCGTTTCCGCCGGGAGAGCGACTTGCATCGGTGCGGGACCTGGCCGTGGAGGCCGGGGTGAATCCCAACACCATGCAGCGGGCTTTGACGGAACTGGAGCGGGACGGACTGGTATACAGCCAGCGGACCGCAGGCAGATTTGTAACGGAGGACACAGCGATGATCGAATCGGCAAAGCGAAAGCTGGCAGACCGCCAGATTCAGAATTTTTTGACGGCAATGACCCGATTGGGATTTAATAAGGAAGAAATTTTGACGCTGGTGCGTCGGGAAAACACGGGGGAGGGTTTAACGCATGGCGATTTTTGAATGCATTGAGCTTACGAAGAGCTACGGCCGCGCATCGGCTCTGGACCACCTGAGCTTGACGGTGGAGCCGGGCCACATTGTGGGACTCTTGGGTCCCAACGGAAGCGGCAAAACCACCCTGATCAAGCTGGCAAACGGCCTGCTGACGCCCGACTCCGGCGCAGTGCTGGTGGACGGAGTGGCTCCCGGTACGTCGACCCACGCCATTGTCTCTTATCTCCCGGAGCGCACCTGCATCCCCCTGTGGATGAGCACCCGGAAGCTACTGGACTTTTATCAGGACTTTTACGCGGATTTCCGCCGGGAGCGGGCGGAGGAAATGCTGGCACACCTGAACATCCGCATGGACCAGACCATCCGCCAGATGAGCAAGGGCACCCGGGAAAAGGTGCAGCTCATCATGGTGATGAGCCGGGCGGCAAAGCTGTATCTTCTGGATGAGCCTATCGGCGGCGTGGACCCGGCCACCCGGGACTACATTCTCAACACCATTATCGGAAACTATGATCCCGAGGCCGCGGTGATCATCTCCACGCATCTGATTGCGGATGTGGAGCAGGTGCTGGACGAGGTTATCTTTATCAATCAGGGGCAGGTCGTTCTTCAGTCCTCCGTGGATCAGATTCGGGAGGAGAAGGGTATGAGCGTGGATGCGCTGTTTCGGGAGGTATTTAAATGCTGAGAAAACTGATCAAACACGAATTTCGGGCCACGGCCCGGGTAATGGGGCCGCTGTTTCTTATCATTCTGGTTTTGGCGCTGACGGCGAACCTGTCGCTGCAATTTCTTCTGAATGCCTCGGGCTTTTTCCCCAATCTGATGGGAGGGCTTCTGCTGTTTGCCTTCGGCATCGGTATGGCGGCACTGGTGATTATCTCCATCGTACTGATGGTAGAGCGCTTTCGCGCAAATCTGATGGGCGACGAGGGATACGTGATGTTTACCCTGCCCGTCTCCGGCCACCAGCTTGTCTGGTCCAAGATCATCGTCTCCTCCGTGTGGTTTATCGCAACGACTCTTGTGGAGGCTTTCGCAATTCTGGTGTGCGTCTTCGATCTGGATTTGATGCGTGACATTTTCAGCTCCGCCTTCTTCCGTCGGGTTTTCGAGGGCGTGCAGGAGCTGGTTTCGGAATTTGGGCTGAACCTGCCAATGATGGCGGCAGAGGTGATCGTGCTGGCGCTTCTTACCTGTGCGGTGCTGTGCCTTGAATTTTACGCGGCCATCGCTGTGGGCCACAGCTTCGCCAATCACAAATCGGCGTGGAGTGTGCTGTTCTTTTTCGCATTCCAGTTTGTCACACAGCTTGTCAGCGGGCTGTTTGTAAACACGGACTTTTTTACCGGTCTTTTCAACATCGGCGGAATGAACAGTTTCCATCAGCTCATGGCCGTTCTCATCTGTATGGAGTTGGTTTCCGGCGGAATTTTCTACGCCGTCACCGCGGTTACGCTGAAAAAGCGCCTCAATTTACAGTAACCGGTATCAAATAAAAAGCGGAGCGGGATTCTTCCCGCTCCGCTGTCCCGGTTTCATTGGAAGGAGCGGATTTATGGCAATTTCAGAGACAACAGTTCCCGCGCTGATCACCTTTATTATGGGGATGACCCCCATCGTGGAGCTGCGGGGGGCTATCCCCTACGGCGCGGCTGCGGGTCTGCCCCTGTGGGAATCCTTTTGGCTGGCATCAGTGGGAAACATCTTGCCCGTGCCGGTAATTATGCTGCTGATTCGCCGGGTGTTTGCCTGGCTGCGCAAGGGTGCGTGGTGGGGGCCCAAAATTGACGCACTGGAGCGCCGCGCGCACCTGAAAGGGCGCGTTGTGAAAAAGTACCGTCTGGCGGGCCTGATCATTCTGGTGGCGATTCCCCTGCCCGGCACCGGGGCCTGGACCGGGGCGCTGGTGGCTTCCCTTCTGGACATCCGAATGCGCTTTGCTCTCCCCGCCATCGCGGTGGGAGTCCTGATTGCGGGGGTGTTGGTTACACTGGCTACCGGCGGCGTTATCCGGCTTTTTTTCTGAGATTGTCAGCACCACTCAGAAAACATTTCCTGAAATTACATAAAAGGCTGCGCTTTGGTACGACTTAAAAATCGTACCAAAGCGCAGCCTTTCATTTCAGAACACAGACCTATCCATCCAATCAGTTCACAGAGAACTCCTCGGTGGAAAGTCTCCCTTTCCACTCGTATCCGTCCGAACGATAGTATTGGCGCGTGACTTAGCCGTCGGTTTTCGTATAGTCAATGATAAAGACCCGCCCTGCCTCCACCAGCATGGGAAAGTTGTCATAAGGCAGCACATCCCCGGTCTTGAGCTGGGCCTTAAAATCCTCATAGGCGGTTTCAAGCCGCCAAAATGCTCTTGACCGAACGCCCTTCAGAAGTCCCGTCATATCTTCTTCGCCAAAGTACGACGCCCGATACGCTTTTCCCTCAACCGTCACCGTTTCCACTCTCAGCGGTCGCTGTCCTTTGCAAGCCAAGAAAGGTCCTCAGAATGCAGAGCCGCGCCATAGCGGACGGAAAGCTGATTCGCCATACATGGGACAGCACCCGTGCAAAATTCCATGGCCTCTATCCCAGTGTGAGCACTTCCATAAATCCCCATAATATTTTCGCCGTTCAGCAGGTCAAACTCGCGTATAAAATTCTCCACCATGGTATTTTCGCGGTATACCTCGTCGTATTTCTCATAATAAATTTCACCCTGCCGGACGGCCTCTTGCGCAAGCCGATATTGCTCCGAATATTTTTGTCCGGATTCCGCAAGCGTCTGTAAATATCTCTCCCCTGTGGTTTCGCTCTGATGACCCACATCCGTCCCATGAAATATCGTTTCGGGGCACTCCTTTTTTATTTTTTGATAAAGTGCTTTCACATTTGGATTGTGGGCACTGGTTCCGTCCCAATCGTCGTAAATCGCATTTAAAATTGTGTCATCGTCCTCCTGCATCCAGCTGTTTAAAAACTCCGCGGTATAATAAGGAATTTCTATAAACAAATGCCGCATGCCTTGCGTATCATAATAATCCTGCCAAAATTCAAATTCTTTGTCTATTATTTTTTTGATGCCATGCTCCTCACCGTAAAGAAATATCTCTCCGCTGTTAGAGGACGCAATGGCAGATGTTGCGGACGCAGAAGCCGCCAGAGATGCTGCGGGCATAGCAGGTGTCGTCCCCTCTGCCCCGGTTTTGGAACAGGCCGAAAGCGCTGCCAAAAGCAACAGGGATACAAGTAAGGAACAAAATTTTTTACAGTTCACTGGATACACTCCTTCGGACATGAAATCCATAGTTTCCGGTATTGCCCGACGCTTTTACAAAACTCTGCGCCCCGCGCTCCAAACCGCCCGCACGGCCCCTTCCTGCCTGCGGCAGACGGCCCGGGCCAGCCGTTCCTCCGCCGTGGGCAGCGGGGGCAGGGCCCCGTCGTCCAGCACCATGGCGTGGAGCGGCTCCCCCACTGCAAACCCAGGCGCGCCGCCAAAAAACGCCGCGCCTGCGGAGGTGGCCAGATACCAGCCCTCCGCCACGGAGAGTGCATCTGTCTTCCAGTCGTCCAGAATGCGGCGGGCCTTGGAGGCCCGGATAGTGGAGGCGGTCACATCGAACATGGAGACCGTGTCCCCTCCCGCGATGTCGCTGCCCAGCGCCACCTTAACGCCCTCGTTCAAAAGCGCCCGAACGGGCGCCACGCCGGAACAAAGGTTCAGATTGGAGTCCGCGCAGTGGACGGCAGTAACGCCCGCTTCCCGCATAGCCCGCCGCTCCCGCTCATCGGAAAAGACGCAGTGGGCCATCACGGTGCGCTGGTTCCAAAGGCCGTATTTGGCATAGGTCTGCCAGTATTGCCCGCAGTCCGGGTGCAATTTGCACACCCACGCCTGCTCCGCCTGATTCTCCGACAGGTGAGACTGTACGGGCAGGTTCCGCTCCGCCGCCAGCTTCCCCAGAAAAGCCATCAGCTCGTCGGTGCAGGAGGGGGTAAACCGAGGTGTAAGGATAGGCTTTATATGGGCAAATTGTCCGCACTCGTCCAGCCAGCCAAGGGTTTCCCTCATAGATTCCTCCGTGGTTTCCTGCAAGCTCTCGCCCCCGTTGCGGTCCATATTCACCTTGCCCACATAGCCGGTAACTCCGGCCGCTTCCAGTTCCTCCATCAAAATCAGCGTGGCTTTCCGGTGGAGGGAGGAAAACATACACACCCGGGTGGTTCCGTTTCGGATCAGCTCCAGTGCCAGCGCGCGATACTGCTTCCGGGCATACTGTTCATCGGCAAAGCGGGCCTCCGTGGGAAAGGTATAGGCATTCAGCCACTCCAGCAGCGGCAAATCCATGCCGGTGCCCAGCATGGGGTACTGAGGTCCGTGGAGATGGAGGTCCGTAAAGGATTGGGTAATCAGGCAGTCCCCGAAATCCTCCACGGACGCGCCGGCGTACCGCTCCGGCAGCTCGTCGAACACGCCGGTAATCACGCCGTCCTCCAAAACAAGACAGCCGGGGATGTGAACCTCCAGCTTGCCAAGGGATGGAGCAGAGACAAGGATGCCTTTTACAATGGATGTCATAAAATCGCTTCCTTTCCAAAAGTCCGACAGAACGAAAAAAGCGCCCGTCTGCACTCCAGTGCAGCGGACACCCATAGCAGAGCCTTTCGGCGGCTCCGTAGAAACTTTCGCACCGTTTCCAGCGAAATTATATGAGCCTTTTCAGTTTTCTGCCTCAACATAAGAGAACAGCTTCACAATAGCACAGTTTTTCTCGGATTGCAAGCCCCGTCACCTCCCACCTTCATCCCGCTTATACTGGTGCATATGGGCGGTGTCCCGCTTAGCGGAAAAGCGGGGCAATTTGCGCGCAATCCGGCTTCGGACTTCCGGCAGCGGGCAGGCGTCTTGAAAGGTGGGTACCATTACATGATTCAGCCGCTTTTGTGGGCGGCGGCGGGAACGGGGTTTACCTTTGCCATGACCTCGCTGGGCGCCGCCACAGTCTTCTTCTTTCGTGACATACCAAATGACAAAATTCAGCGGGTACTGCTGGGCTTTGCCGCGGGCGTAATGACCGCCGCGTCGGTGTGGAGCCTGCTGCTTCCGGCCATTGACCAGGCAGAGGCATGGCGCATTCCCGGCTGGGTCCCGGCAGCGGGGGGAATGCTGCTGGGTGTGATCTTTCTGGCAGCGCAGGACGCGCTGCTTCCCCGGCTCCGGCGGGAGAGGGAAATTGCGGACCCCGGCTGGAAGCAAACCGTTCTGCTGACCACCGCGATCACCCTGCACAACATTCCGGAGGGAATGGCGGTAGGTCTGGCCTTCGCGCTGGCGGCGCAGGGAGAGAGCTTTGCGGGCGCAGCGGCCCTGGCCATGGGTATCGGCATACAGAATTTCCCGGAGGGCGCGGCCATCTCCCTGCCCCTGCGCCAGCAGGGCTGGAGCCGCCTGCGCTCCTTTGTGGGCGGCGCGCTTTCCGGCATTGTGGAGCCACTGTTCGGCGTGGCGGTGGTGCTGGTGGCGGCGGGAATTCGTCCCCTGATGCCGTGGCTTTTAAGCTTTGCGGCGGGGGCAATGCTGTATGTGGTGGTGGAGGAACTGGTCCCCCAGGCCCACAGCCGCGCCGGTACCTGCGGCTTTGTGGTGGGCTTTCTCATCATGATGGTGCTGGACGTGGCGCTGGGGTAAACAGCAGCGCAAAGCGGACGCGGGAAAATTCCCCGCGTCCGCTTATTTTTTATTCCCTTATTTCTCCCGCGCCGGTTCCAGCGGAAGGCCCGCGAGATACCGCCGCACCATATCCAACCCGGTGTTCGCCGCCAGCGCGCGGATGCGCACCCGCTTCCGCCGCCCCAGCGTGAGCTTTCGGCAAAAGGTCCCCTCCGGCGTGCGCAGCCCCAGATAAACAAGGCCCACGGGGTTGCCCCGCTCGTCCGCGTCCGGACCCGCCACACCGGTGACGGAAATCCCGATCTCCGCGCCGGTGACGGCACAAACACCCTCTGCCATCGCCCGGGCCACAGGCTCGGACACCGCGCCGAATTCGTCCAGCAGCGCCCACGGCACGCCCAGCACGTCCGCTTTTACGGACGTCCAATAGGATACCACCCCGCCCCGGTATACGGCGGATACCCCCGGCAGCTCCGTCATCCGCTGGGCAAGTAAACCCCCGGTGCAGGACTCCGCCGTTGCAAGGCTCAGTTTCCGTTCCTGCAAAAGCTTCTTGCAAGCCTCCTCCAGCGAGGAGACGTCCACGCCGTAAACCACGTCCCCAAGGGTTTTCTTCACCTCGTCCACCACGGGGGTAAGCATCGCCTCCGCCTCATCACAGGTTTTGGCCTTGGCCGTCACCCGCAGGCACATTTCGGCGGGCTTTGCATAGGTGGCAAGGCTGGGGTTTTTCATCTGGGACATTTTCTCCCGCAAAAGTTGGTCCACGGCGGACTCTCCTATACCGAAGCAAACGATATCGTGAGAAAGGATGATTTCATCGGACAGGCCCCGCAGATACGGCTCCACATGGCGGTGAAGCATGGCTTCGCACTCCTCGGGCGGTCCGGGCAGCATCAGCACATGGACGCCGTCCTCGTAAAAGGCGCAGCCGGGGGCGGTACCCACGGGGTTGTCAAACACCGTGCAGCCCTCCGGAAGCTCCGCCTGACGCAGATTGTTTTCCGGCATGGGAACGCGGAACACGGTTTCGTAAAGCCCGCGAAGCTCCTCGGCAATATCCGCACGAAACGTCAGCCTGCGCCCAAAGGTCCGGCAGACAATCTCCTTGGTGAGGTCGTCGTAGGTCGGCCCCAGACCGCCCACGGTGATGAGGACGTCCGCCCGTTTCCGGGCGATGTCCAGCGCCTCTTCCAGCCGCCCGGGGTTGTCCCCCACCACGGTGTGCCAGAACACGTTGACGCCAAGGGCCGACAGACTCCGTGAAAGCATTTGGGCATTGGTATTTGCGATGCTGCCAAGAAGCAGCTCCGTTCCCACGGCCAGAATTTCAGCGGAAAGCATCATCACTCACAGCCCTTCTTTTTGGATTTTTCGTCTGTGTGCCGCGCTTTAAAATAGTCAAGCAGCTTGCTTACTCCTGCAGGAACGCTCAGCCCGGCGACCACGGGATAGAGCGTCTTAAAGCCGTTTCGCCATGCCAGCGTCAGACAGATCGCCCCCGCCGCAAAAGACCCCACGGCGGAAATCAAATTCGCTTTTGCGCATTTCAAGGTTTCACACGGATTCTTTCCCGGCCCGCCATGGCCTCGCTCATCAGTCCCTCGATGTCCAGCGGCGCTTCCGCCGCCCGAACGTCCTCTAAATTGGGCCGGGTGCTGGGATGGCGGGGAGTGAACACGGTGCAACAGTCCTCATAAGGAAGAATCGAGGTTTCATAGCAGCCGATGAACCGGGAAAGGCGGATAATCTCCACCTTATCCATGCCGATGAGGGGCCGCAGGACGGGCAGCGTAGTCACATCCTCCGTCACCCCAAGGGCGGGCAGGGTCTGGCTTGCCACCTGACCCAAAGACTCGCCGGTAATCAGCGCCCCGGCGTGAACGCTCCGGGCGACTTTTTCCGAAAGGCGCATCATAAACCGGCGCATAATGAGGGTGAAATACTCCTCGGGGCAGTGCTTGCGGATTTCCTCCTGAATTTTGGTGAAGGGAACGATATGCACCGTCAGCCGCCCGCACCACGCCGTCAGAAGCCTTGCAAGCTCCAGCACCTTGTCCTGCGCCTGCTGGGAGGTATAGGGCGGAGAGACAAAGTGGACCATCTCCAACTGCACGCCCCGGCGGGCCATCATCCACGAGGACACCGGCGAGTCGATTCCGCCGGATAAAAGACTCACCGCGGTGCCTCCCATGCCGATGGGCAGCCCCCCCGCGCCGGGGGCGGCGGGCGCGTGGACATACGCCGCCTTTTCCCGAATCTCCACATGCACCGTCAGATCCGGCTTGTGGACATCCACAGCCACATTGGGAAACCGCTCCCCCAGAAGGCCGCCCACGGCCTGAGAAATCTGAATGGAATTCAGGCGGAACAGCTTGTCCGCCCGCTTGGACTCCACCTTAAAGGTCCTCGCCGCCGCAAATTCATCCTTCAAATATGCCGCCGCCGTTTCAAAGATGGCGTCCACGTCCTTTTCACAGGGAACGGCCCGGGCCACATTCACCACGCCGAACACCTGACGGCAGGCGGTCAGCGCTTCCGCCATGTCGCAGTCCTCACTCCTGGGCTCCACATAAATGGTGCTCTGGCGCAGAGTTACGTTGAAACTGCCGCAGTGGCGCAGACGGCGGCTGACGTTGCCTACCAGCTTGTCCTCAAAGGTATGGCGGTTCAGCCCCTTCAGGACCACCTCGCCCAGCTTCAGCAGGAAAATTTCCCGCGTGTCTTGGTTTGTCATAGAACCCTCCGATTGGTTGAATTGAAATATTGGGGCAAAGCCCTGATAAAAGGCACTTTTCACCGTAGTGCGCGGCTTGACAGGACCCAGCCTGTCTCAAGATAACAGGGCTTTATTCCGGCGGCGGCAGTCCGGCCCTGCCGAAAGGACGCTCAACCTCTTAAAATCTCCGTGTTGCGGTATTGCACGGCCTCGGCCAGATGGGACGCTTCGATGCATTCCGATCCTTCCAAATCCGCAATGGTGCGGGCCACCCGCAGCACCCGGTCGTGGGACCGGGCAGTAAGGCCCATCCGCTCGAAAGCAGACTTCATCAGCTTATCTCCCGCTGCGTCCAGTCCGCAGAAAGCGGCCAGCATGGAGGGCGGAAGCTGGGCGTTGCAGGTCACATTCGTCCCCGAATAGCGGGCAAGCTGGACTGCCCGCGCCGCCAGAACCCGCTTCCGCACAGCGGCGGAATCCTCCGGCGCGGTTTTGCGCCGAAGGGCCTCGTATTCAACCGACGGCACGTTGATGTGCAAATCAATGCGGTCCAGCAGAGGGCCGGAGATTTTCTCCACATACCGCTCTACGTCCCGCCGGGAGCAGGTACACTTCCCGGTCGGGTGCCCCTTCCAGCCGCAGCGGCAGGGGTTCATGGCACAGATCAACTGGAATCCCGCGGGCAGGCGCAGCGTTCCCCCCGCCCGGGCCACGGTGACTTCCCCGTCCTCTAAAGGCTGGCGCATGGCCTCCAGCACATCCCGGTGAAATTCCGGAAGCTCGTCTAAAAATAAAACGCCGTTATGGGCCAGAGACATCTCCCCCGGCCGCAGAGCCGGACCGCCCCCGCTGAGTGCCACGGCGGAGGAGGTATGGTGGGGCGCCCGGAAAGGTCGGCGGGACAAAAGCGGCCTGCCCGGGTCCGTCAGCCCCGCCACGGACCAGATGCCGGAGACGGCTAAAGCCTCGTCCCGGGTCATGTCCGGCAGGATAGAGGGCAGGCGCTTTGCCAGCATGGACTTTCCCGAACCGGGAGAGCCGATCAAAAGCAGATTATGCCCCCCGGCAGCGGCAATCTCCAGCGCCCGCTTCACATTTTCCTGCCCCATCACGTCCCGCAAATCCGGCAGGGCCTCCATCTCCTCCTCCGGGAGCCACGGCTCCGCGGGAGCGAGGGGCGCTTCGCCGCGAAGATGGGCCACCAGCGCGGCCACATCCGCCACGCCGTAAACCGTCAGCCCCCCGGCAAGGGTGGCCTCGGCGGCATTTTCCGCCGGGACAAAGAGCTGCTTCACCCCCGCGTCCCGCGCGGCCATGGCCATGGGCAGCACGCCGCTGACTCCCCGCACCGCCCCGGTGAGAGACAACTCCCCCAGAAACGCCGCGTCGGACGGAAGCCGTTTCAACTCCTCCGCTGCGGCCAGAATGCCAATGAAAATAGGCAAATCGTATACGGTTCCCGCCTTTTTTCGATTGGCGGGAGCCAGATTTACCGTGATGCGGCTGACGGGAAATTTCACCCCGCAGTTTTTCACCGCCGCCCGGACCCGCTCCCGGGCCTCCCGCACGGCGGCGTCCGGTAGGCCCACAATGTCGAATGCGGGCAGACCCCCGGAGAGAAAGCACTCCGCGCTCACCTCGTAGCCCGAAATTCCGTTCAGTCCCAGCGAGCGGATGGACACGACCATGGGTCCACCTCCTAAATCAATTAACGGTAACGCAGTATCAAACGCCCGCCCCGGCAGACTACGCCGGCGGGCGAGGTATGACAAGCGGCAAAAAGGTAGACAGGTAGAAGCTCTGTACAAAAGTAGAAATATTTTACCACAAAACGACGGACATGGAAACCCTCCCGCGAAAAAAGTGTTCAAAAATTGCGAGTTCTTTTGGACTTTCCGCAGAAAAACCAGAATTTGTTCAAAGAATCACAAGGCAAATGTTTACATGGCAAAATCACGGTGCTATAATGACTTTGCACGGATATCGTTCGGGAAAGCGGATTCGTGGCTTCGTTAAAATGCCGCCGCTTGCGGGCGGCAACAATTAGGAGGTAAGCTTATGGCAAGAAAATTTAAGTCCATGGACGGTAATAACGCCGCTGCTTATGTCAGCTACGCGTTTACCGAGGTGGCGGGAATCTATCCGATTACCCCGTCGTCCCCCATGGCAGACTTGGTGGACCAGTGGTCCGCCGCTGGGCAGAAAAACATCTTCGGCACCAAGGTTAAGGTGGTGGAGATGCAGTCCGAGGCGGGCGCCTCCGGCACCGTCCACGGCTCCCTGACTGCCGGCGCCCTGACCACCACCTACACCGCCTCTCAGGGCTTGCTGCTGATGATCCCCAACATGTATAAGATGGCAGGCGAACTGCTGCCCGCTGTGTTTCATGTCTCCGCCCGAACGGTTTCCACTCACGCACTGAACATCTTCGGCGACCATTCCGACGTGATGGCCTGCCGGGCCAGCGGCTTTGCCCTGCTGTGCGAGGGCAACGTGCAGGAGGTCATGGATCTCAGCCCCGTGGCCCATCTGGCCTCGATTGAGGGCCGCGTTCCCTTTGTGAACTTCTTCGACGGCTTCCGTACCTCTCACGAGGTGCAGAAGGTTGCCGTGTGGGATTACGAAGACCTGAAGGAAATGTGCAACATGGGCTCTGTGGATGCGTTCCGTAAGCACGCACTGAACCCCGAGCGCCCCACCACCCGCGGCTCTCACGAGAACGGAGATATCTTCTTCCAGCATCGCGAGGCCTGCAACCAATATTATGACGCGCTGCCCGCCGTGGTTGAAAAATACATGGGCAAAATCAACGAGAAGCTGGGCACCGATTATCAGCTCTTCAACTACTATGGCGCGGCTGACGCCGACCGCGTGATTATTGCCATGGGCTCTATCTGCGACGTGACCGAGGAGGTCATTGACTATCTCAATGCGCACGGCGAGAAGGTGGGTCTTTTGAAGGTGCGGCTGTACCGTCCCTTCGCCCCCGAGAAAATGCTGGCCGCCATCCCTGCCACGGCGAAGAAAATTGCCGTGCTGGACCGCACCAAAGAGCCCGGCTCCCAGGGCGAGCCCCTGTATATGGACGTGGTCACCGCCTTTGCAAACGCCGGGCGCGAGGCTGAGATCATCGGCGGCCGGTACGGCCTTGGCAGCAAGGACACCCCGCCCCGCAGCGTCTTCGCCGTGTATGAAGAGCTGCAAAAGGCCCAGCCCCGCCGCCAGTTTACCATCGGCATCGTGGACGACGTTACCAATCTCAGCCTGCCTGAGAAGGACGTGCCCTCCACCGCCGCCGCGGGCACCATTGAGTGCAAGTTCTGGGGCCTTGGCGGCGACGGTACCGTGGGCGCCAACAAAAACTCCATCAAAATTATCGGCGATCATACCGACAAATATATTCAGGCCTACTTCCAGTACGACTCCAAGAAGACCGGCGGCGTGACCATCAGCCACCTGCGCTTCGGCGACAAGGCCATCCGCAGCCCCTATTATATCAACAAGGCCGACTTTGTGGCCTGCCATGTTCCCGCCTATATCACCAAGGGCTTCCCCATCGTGCGGGACGTGAAGCCCGGCGGCACCTTCTTCATCAACTGCCAGTGGAGCGATGAGGAGCTGGCCGAGAAGCTGGACGCCGCTTCCAAGCGCTATATCGCCGAGAACAACATTCAGGTCTATACCATTGACGCCATTGACCTGGCCGCCAAAATCGGCATGGGCAAGCGCACCAACACCATTCTTCAGTCCGCCTTCTTCTCTCTGGCAAAGGTTCTGCCCGGAGACGAAGCCATGGGCTATATGAAGGACGCCGCCACCCACTCCTACCTGAAGAAGGGTCAGGACGTGGTGGATATGAACCACAAGGCCATCGACATGGGCGCCACCGCCTACAAGAAGTTTAACGTCCCCGCCGACTGGAAGGACGCAGCAAAGGCCACCGAAGCCAGACGGGCCGAGGGCGCGCCCGCGCTTGTCAAGCAGGTGGAGGATATCCTGTGGCCCGTGGGCAAGATGGACGGCGACAGCCTGCCCGTCTCCGCCTTCCTGCCCCATGTGGACGGCCAGTTTGAGCTGGGCGCAGCCGCTTACGAGAAGCGCGGCGTCGCCGTCAGCGTTCCCACCTGGGATCAGGTGAAGTGCATCCAGTGCAACCAGTGCTCCTATGTCTGCCCCCATGCCACGATTCGCTCCTTCGCTCTGACGGAGGAAGAGGCCGCTGCCGCTCCCGCCGCCATGAAGATGGCCGACGTAAAGGTGGGCAAGGGCAAGGGCGTTTACAAGTTTGCCATTTCCATCTCCCCGCTGGACTGCATGGGCTGCGGCGTTTGCGTGAAGCAGTGCCCCGCCGGTGCGCTGAGCATGGTTCCTCAGGAGCAGGAGGCTCCCCAGCAGGAGGTCTTTAACTACTGCGTCTCCGAGGTTTCCATCAAGAAGGACATGCAGGACAACACCGTCAAGGGCAGCCAGTTCCGCCAGCCTCTGCTGGAATTCTCCGGCTCCTGCGCCGGCTGCGCCGAAACCAGCTATGCCCGTCTGGTCACCCAGTTGTACGGCGACCGGATGTATATTGCCAACGCCACCGGCTGCTCCTCCATCTGGGGCGGTCCCGCAGCCACCTCTCCTTACTGCGTGAACAAGGAGGGCCACGGCCCCGCGTGGGCAAACTCCCTGTTTGAGGACAATGCGGAGTTCGGCCTTGGCATGTATCTGGGCCAGAACGCCATTCGCAACAGCCTGAAGGAAAAGACACAGGCCCTCATCGCCGTGGAATACGCCCAGCCCTTTGTGAAAGAAGCAGCACAGGCGTGGCTCGATGCCATGGACGACAGCGCCGCCAGTGCCGAGGCGTCCGAGAAGTATATCGCCGCTTTGAAGTGCGGTATTCTGGGTGTTGATGAGGCTGTTGAATTTATGAGCAGCCCTGTTGCCAAGGAGAAGTTCGGTGCGCAGCAGGTTGAAATGCTGGAGCACATGAAGGGGCTGAAGGCTGCGGGCAAGACCCAGTGCAACTGCGAAGCCTGCACGCTGGCCTCCGAAATTTTGGCCCAGAGCGAGTATCTCGCCAAGAAATCCACCTGGATCTTCGGCGGTGACGGCTGGGCCTATGACATCGGCTTCGGCGGTTTGGACCACGTTTTGGCCTCCGGCAACGACGTGAACGTCTTCGTCTTCGATACCGAGGTTTATTCCAACACCGGCGGTCAGGCTTCCAAGGCTTCCAGCATCGGTCAGGTTGCTCAGTTCGCCGCCGCCGGCAAGGAAGTCAAGAAGAAGTCTCTGGCCGAGATCGCCATGAGCTATGGCTATGTGTACGTGGCGCAGGTGGCCATGGGCGCTAACCCCGCCCAGACCCTCAAGGCCATTCAGGAGGCCGAGGCCTATCCCGGC
>DKLF01000076.1:31543-31972 GCA_002455655.1 Oscillibacter sp. UBA6647
GAGGCCTATCCCGGCCCGTCCCTCATCATCGGCTATTCCCCCTGCGAGATGCA
The DNA here is from genome assembly GCA_002455655.1 of Oscillibacter sp. UBA6647. Taxonomy (GTDB): domain Bacteria; phylum Bacillota; class Clostridia; order Oscillospirales; family Oscillospiraceae; genus Oscillibacter. The sequence goes on from DKLF01000076.1 coordinate 31,597, forward strand.
CTCCATCAAGGGCGGCATGACCAACTGCCAGGTGGAGATGAAGAAGGCCGTGGAATGCGGCTACTGGAATCTGTTCCGGTTCAACCCCGCCGCCGAAGGCGCGAAATTTACGCTGGACTCCAAGGAGCCCGCAGGCGGCTATCAGGACTTCCTGATGAGCGAGGCCCGGTATTCCCGCTTGACCCGCGAGTTCCCGGACCGTGCCGACAGCCTGTTCGCCAGAAGCGAGGACGCCGCCAAGGCACGCTATGACAAGCTGGTGAAGCTGAAGTCCCTGTACGCCGAGTAAGGTTCGGTTTCCCGCGGCTCGGGCTTACCAAAAAGCGCGCTCCGCAGAAGGCCATCTTCTCTAATTTAAAACGGAGGCTCCCGGCTT
>DKLF01000012.1:0-8182 GCA_002455655.1 Oscillibacter sp. UBA6647
GAAAAGCCCGCATAGCGGGCTTTTCGGCTGAAATGCGTTACAACGCCTCACCGCCAGCCTTTGGCTGGCGGTGAGGCGTTCGTTTCGCGAGAGGGGTTTTCCCGAAGTACACGCCGCCGGGAAAAATAAATTTCAACTTATTTCGCCGTCCCGGGGGCGAAACTCTGCGAGGCGCGGGAAATGCAGGACGAGGAGCTTTTGCACCTCTGTCGGACAGGTTGCCATATCTGGATGAACGGGTCAGTTCGCCGGGCAGTCCCCGCCGCACAGCCGCCATTTCAAACCGGAGTAGCGCCGCTGACGGCGGTCATTTTCCGCCATGGCGGCCACGGCGGAGTCGTCTCCCACCACAATCAAAAGCTCCCGCGCCCGGGTGAGGGCCGTGTACAGCACGCCCCGTACCATCAGCGCCGGGGCGGCGGGCATTGCCGCCAGAATCACCGCCCGGTATTCGCTGCCCTGCGCCTTGTGGACGGTCTGGGCATAGGCCAAATCCAGCTCCGATAACTGGTCGGCGGCATAGGTACACACCCGGTCGTCAAACACCACTCGAAGCCACTCGCCGCCGGGGTCGATCTGGGCCACGCGGCCCACGTCGCCGTTGAAAATGCCGGTGCCCATGCTGCCGTCGGTTTTTTGCCAGATCACGTCGTAGTCGTTCCGGGTCTGCATGATGCGGTCCCCTTCCCGGAAGACACGCTCCCCCCACTGGCGCTGGCGCTTGTCCGGCGCGGGGGGATTCAGCGCCGCCTGAAGCAGGCGGTTCAGGTTTTCCGTGCCGCACTCGCCCTTGCGGGTGGGGGAGAGGACCTGAATCTGGTCCGAAGGGACCCCCATCTTCTCCGGCAGGCGGGATTTGCACAGCTCCACCACGGTGCTCACCGCCCGGTCCGGGCTGCGGCGCACCATGAAGAAAAAGTCGTTTTGGTCGTTGACAAACCGGGGCGGCTGCCCCAAATTCACCGCGTGGGCGTTGCGGATGATGGCGGACTGCTCCGCCTGACGGAAAACCTCTCGCAGAAACACCGTCTCCACCCGCTTGCTGCGAATGAGGTCGGAGAACACGTTCCCCGCCCCCACGGAGGGAAGCTGGTCCGCGTCTCCCACCAGCACCAGCCGGGTACCGGGGCGCAGCGCCCGCAGCAGTGCCGCGAAGAGGGACACATCCACCATGCTCATCTCGTCCAAAATCACCGCGTCCGCTTCCAACGGCTCCTTTTCGCACTTGGCAAAGGCGGCCTCCCGGGTGGTTTCGTTCCATGTCACTCCAAGCAGCCGATGGATGGTCTGGGCCTCCAGTCCGCCGGACAGCTCGCCCATCCGCTGGGCGGCGCGGCCGGTAGGCGCCGCCAGCAGCACATCCAGCCCCATCCGCTGAAACAGGGACACGATGCCCCGCACGGCGGTGGTTTTTCCCGTGCCCGGTCCGCCGGTGAGGATGAGGACGCCCGTCTGCGCCGCCAAAGCCACGGCCTGCCGCTGTTGCTGGGCATAGGTAATTCCCTGGGCCTGTTCGATTTCTGCAATCACCTTGTCCGGGTTCCGGCCACGGTCCGCGTCGGCAGACAGAAGCGCCAGAAGACGGGCGCAGGAGCCTACCTCCGCCTCCCACAGGCGGCGGAGGTAGCAGGCGGAAACGTTTGCCACCTGCTCCTGCACCACCGCGCCTCTGGCGCGGAGATCGTCCACTGCCTTTTCCGCAAGGTCGGCTTCGCAGTTTAAAAGCTGGGACGTGGCGGCGGTCAGCTTGCTGCGGGGGAGAAAGACGTGGCCGTTGCCCTCGTTGTGGTTCAGCTCAAAAATCACCGCAGCCTGAAGCCGCGCGTCGCTGTCAGCGGCAATGCCAAGGCTCATGGCGATTTCATCCGTGGCGGAGAAAGGCACGCCGCACTCGTCGGAGGAGAGAATGTAGGGATTGGACCGCACGGCCTCCAGCGCCCCGTCTCCATGGAGCTTGCGCAGCAAAATGGCAAGGGCGGGAGAGAGGCCGTACTGCGCCAGAAACGCCATCAGCCGCCGCAGGCCCATTTGCAAACGGAAGCTCTCGCCGATTTCCCGGGCCTTCTTTTCGGTGATGCCCCGCAGACAGGTAAGTCGTCCCGGGTCCCGCTCCAATATGTCCAGCGTTTCTTCTCCAAACCGGTCCACGATGGCCCGGGCGGTGGCAGGGCCAACGCCCTTACAGATCCCGGAGGAGAGGTAGTTAAGAATCTCGTCAACCTCTTCGGGAAGGCGGCGTTCCAACTCCAGCGCCTTGAGCTGCTCTCCGTGCTGGGGGTGAGTTTCCCACACGCCGTTCACCGTCAGGTGTTCGCCGGGGGCCACGCAGGGAATGCAGCCCACCACCGTGTAAAGTTCCCCCTCCTCCGTCACAAGCCGCAGGACGGTATAGCCGTTGTCGGCATTTTGAAAAATGAGGCTATGTACCGTGCCGTCCAGGCAGCAGAGTTCGTCCATGCCGTTTCGTCTTCCTTTTCTCCAGTGTGATTGCGGCGGCTCAGAAAAAGTGCAAATCCTTTGCCTCCACCAGCTCCACGTTGCGGCGCAGGTGGCAGAAGTATTCCGCCGTCTGCCGTGCATCCTCGGTTATCCCGCAGTCCACCAGCATAATTTTTGCCGAGGGCAGAGTGTGCCGGGTGCGCAGCAGCTCCCGCAGGTCGGCTTCCAGCGTGGGGGCGTCGCCTTGCAGAGGGAGAAGCAGCCGCACCTCCGGATTGCGGCACCTGCCGGGAAGGAACGCCCCGACGACCAGCCAGACGCAGGTCGTTATCCCCACCGCGGACAGAAATGCGAGAACGCCATCCTGAATGAGTTCCATACTATCACCTCAGGACAGTGTATGCAAAAGTGGGTCCGGCGGTCAGTCCTGCGGCGCGTCAGGGAGGCTTGTCCCCGGGTTGTCCGACGCAGGGGAATTTTGCTGGGAAAGCAGCGTGTCCAGTTTTTTTTCGATGTCCTTCTGCTTGGCGTGAAGCTCGGTCAGCTTGATGTAAATGCAGGTCATAAAAGCGAAAAAGGCTGCTTGAGATACCAAGTTCCAAAGTGTTTCATCCGCAACACCCATCGCACCTATGCCAAAAAAAGCAAGAATGGTAAACAGAAGGTATACGATCCAAAGACCGATAAAATTCCCAACCACGGAATCCGCCTACCTTTCCAGACCCAGCTCCTTCATAATCTCTTCCTCCCGCGCCCGCATCTGAACCTTCATCGGCCCCTCGTCCAGATGGTCATAGCCCAGCAAATGCAGCGTGGAATGAACCGCGAGATACGCAAGTTCCCGCCGGTTTGAATGTCCGTATTCCTTGGCCTGCGCCGCCGCCCGCTCCATAGAGATCACCATGTCTCCCAGAGGGAGCAGGCCGGTAAAATCCAGAAGGTCCCCGGCGGTTTCAGTTGTAGGCGGCTCGCCGGGTGTAAAGTCAAATTCGGGAAAGCTCAGAACATCCGTGGGGCTGGGGACCTTCCTCTGTTCCATATTGATTTTGCGAATGCCCGTGTCCCCGGTGAGGAGCACGTCCACCTCGCAGGGCAGGGTCACGCCCTCCATTCGGAGGGCGGTTTTAATTGCCTTGCGAACAAGGGCGCAGGTTTTCTCGTTGGAAGCGCCCGGCACGTCGGCGGTGACGGGGATATAATGGCTTTTTCTCATAACCGTTTCGCCTTTCTCCCGGCGCTTTTCAGCCGGGCCAGCTCGTCCCGTTCATAGGCTTCCACAATCCGTTGGACCATGACGTGACGAACCACGTCCGCGTTGGTGAGCTGGCAGATGCCGATGCCCTCCACGCCCTGCAACACCCGGATGGCTTCCTTCAAGCCAGAAACCTTGTCGGAGGGCAGGTCAATCTGGGTCACGTCACCGGTGATGACGATTTTGGAACCAAAGCCCAGACGGGTCAGAAACATCTTCATTTGCTCCCGGCTGGTATTCTGGGCCTCGTCCAGAATAATGAAGCTGTCGTCCAACGTCCGGCCCCGCATATAGGCAAGGGGGGCCACCTCGATGTTTCCCCGCTCCAGATATTTCTGGTATGTCTCCGCGCCCAGCATATCAAACAGCGCGTCGTACAACGGGCGGAGGTAGGGGTCCACCTTGCTCTGCAAATCGCCGGGCAAAAAGCCCAGCCGCTCCCCGGCCTCCACAGCGGGGCGGGTGAGGATGATGCGGTTGACCTGCTTGTCCCGGAACGCCGCCACGGCGGCGGCCACCGCCAGGTAGGTCTTCCCTGTGCCCGCCGGGCCAACGCCTACGGTTATGGTGTTTTTCAGCACCGATTTAAGATACTGCTTCTGGCCGATGGTCTTGGGCTTCACGGGGCGGCCCTTGGCGGTGATGCACAGCACATCGCCGGTCAGCTCTGCAATCTGCCCCTCCTTGCCGGAGCGGACCAGAGAGATGACGTACCGCACGTTTTGCTCTCCGATGGCCTCGCCCCGGGAGGACAGGGTCAAAAGCCCCTGCACGGCCTTGACGGCCAGCAGAACGTTCTCCGGCTCGCCGTCTACCCGCAGTTCCCCGTCCCGATTCACCACGGCCACTGAAAATTCCTGTTCCACCAGACGGATGTTTTCGTCAAAGGAGCCGAAAATGTTCACCGCCTGCTCCAGCCGCTCGATGCTGATTCGCTGTTCCAAATATGACCACTCCCGTTTGCCGGGCGGCGGCGCGTTCCCGCCGCCCGAATCTGAATGATGGTTTCCCGCAGGGGAAGCCGACCGTCCCCCGGACGGCGGTAAACTAAATTGTAAAGGAAATCGCCTTGAAAGGAAAGTATTCCCCAAAGTGCTCCAAGGAAAACTCTGTAAAGGGGCGCCAATAAGAAGAAAAACGCAAAAAGGTGAACCGAAAAGCGGCTTTAAGCCATCGGAGGGCCGGTTATTCCGATGCCGCTTCCAGCGGCACGGTGCGGCCGATTTCTTCCACGCACTCCGCCGTCAGTGTGACGCGCAGTACATCGCCCGTTTGTCGGGAGGAAACGAGCGTGGAGCGGATTTCGCCGTCCTGCCCCATCAAAGAGGCGAGATACGCGGTGAGCGCCGCTCCTCCCGCAGCCTCTGTCTCCTGAGCTGAGCGGGTTTGAACCGTGGGCTTGAAGGGGCGGTAAGTCTCCGTCTCCACCGTCACGGGCAGGGACAGACCGAACAGGGATACCCGCTGCCGTGTGACCATTTTATCATAGAATGCCCCAAAATAGCTACTGTTTCCATAGAATTTTATCCGCTGGGTTCCGAGAATCAGGGACCGGCGCGTCTCCTCCTTCCCAGCGGCGCTGTTTTTCGATATTGTCAGGGGGAAATTTGCTTCCAGCCGATACCATGTTCTGGCAGTGATGGAGCCTGCCGCCGTGGTAATCCGGGCGCCAAAGGTGTCCAAATCCTCAATGCCGGAGATTAAAAGCTGGTCCTTTTCCACGGTGTCGCCGACGCTGACGCACTTTTTCCCCAAAAAGGCGTGAACCTCCAGCACAAGACCGTCCCGCCGGGCCGTCACGTTGCAGGGGGCGCGGCGGTCTACCGGCTCCGGCGCGGCAACCCGCTCCCGTACCTGCACATAAGCCCGGCAGCCGGAGACGTTGACCGTCAGCCAGCTCAGGTCCGGGAGTTCCAGGAGGATGTGGTTTCGTAAGTCTTCTCCGTCTATGGAAAAGCCGAAGGTGCCGAAGCCCACGCCGTTTTCTTCCAGCGCTCGCAGAATTTCTTCCTCCGGCACTGTCACAGCGCCGTCCACTGTAATCTCCCAGATGAAAAAGCTGCTGAAAAACAGCCCCAGAGCGCAGAGGACCAGCCCCGCCGCCAGCGCTTGCCGACGGCGGAACTTCCCCATGAAAAAGGGCGCGCCCTCCCGCTTTTGTACGTGAAGCGTGCAGTCAAGGTTCCGAACCAGCAGCCGCAAAACCCGGAAATCCCGCCGGGAGAGCACGCAGAGAAATGCGTCCGGGCTTTCCCAGCGCACGTCCCACAGCTCCAGTCTTCGCTGTGCGGCGAGATTCAAAATCCGCTCCGGGAAGGAGCTTTTCACCCGCAGCCGCACCTGCCCCCGCAGGCGGTTTACCAGTTCGTCAAGCATCTGTTTTCACCCATTCCACCCGCTCTATCGCTCCGCCGATGCGCAGTTCCTCCCCCGTCAGGGCCTCCAGCGTCAGGCACTTGCCGGAGACGCGCAGGATACCGCAGGGGGTGTTTATGTCGATGCTCTGGTCACTGTAAGCCAAAATGCCGCTGTGGTGTTCCACAAACAGCCGCCGGTCTCCAATCATTTCCAAATGGCACAGTCCCGCCACTACGTCGCCGGGAAGGTCAAACAGCTCCGCCAGCTCCGTCAGCGGCGTGTCCCGCCGCTTGCGCTTTTCCATCGTCTCACCTCGCTCAACTCTATGAGCGAGATGAAGAAAACTTGCCGGAGGGCAAGCCTTTTTCCATACGATGGCAGGCATGACCGAACTTTGTGGTGCATAGTGTGTCCCGAGGGGGCGGTGGGTTGAAAAAGAGGGCGGTCTTGTGTCTCATGGCAGCGCTGGGGCTGGCGGCGCTGCTGGCGGACGCGGAGGGAGTTCGCCAAAGTGTGAGCGAGGCGCTTTCCCTGTGCGCCGGGACGGTAATTCCCTCCCAATTCCTCTTTCTCGCCGCCACCTCCTTGCTGGTGATGCTTGGGGTGGGCGAGGTGCTGGCGCCCCGGCTGGAATTTCTGATGTGGCCTTTGTTCCGGGTGGACGGGGCAGGGGCGGCGGCGTTGCTGCTGGGTCTTGTGGGGGGCTATCCCATTGGGGCCAGAACCACGGCGGAGCTGTACCGGGAGGGGCTGCTGCGCACCGATGAGGCGGAGCGGCTGCTGGCCTTTTGCAACACGGCAAATCCGGCATTTCTCATCAGTGTTTTGGGCGTGGGAGTATTTGGCAGCGTCCGCACGGGGGTGTGGCTGTGGCTGATTCATATTCTCTCCGCGCTTTTGACAGGCGTTTTGTTTCGCCGGGGGGCCGGGCAAAGGCGTGGGTCGCGGCGGCGGATCACGGCCCGTGCCGTGCCGTTTTCTCAGGCATTGGTACAGTCGGTGCGCCGGGCGCTGGACTCTATTTTGGGTATCTGCGCCTTTGTCGTGGTGTTTTATGTGCTGGCCCGACCTCTGCGGGGCTTGCCCGGTCTTGCGGGTGCGGCGGCGGTGGGCTTTGTGGAGCTGTTTTCCGTTATTCCCCGGCTCACCGCCAACCGGGCCGGGTTTGTTCTGGCGTCGCTTTTGGCGGGCTGGGGGGGCGTGTCGGTGCTGTGCCAGACCTTGGCTGTGCTGGCGGACAGTGGCCTTTCCACCCGCAACTGCATTGTAGGTAAGGCGATTCAGGCGGGTATCGCCGGTGGGCTTGCGCTGCTGGCGGCGGGGTATGTGATCGGGTGAGCGGTTTACTTTGCTGTAGGAGCGACGCGAGGTTCACGCGTCGCTCCTAGGTTGTTTTATTGAACGCAACAGCACAATGGAGAGATATTTCACCGAGCAATGCAAAAAATAGGACAAATAGTCCAAAATAGAAAAGTACCATATGTCCTACTATAAAATCGCATTGGTGATAAAAATGAAATTAAAAATCCGGGATTTAAGAGAAGATAGGGACTTATCGCAAGGCGTTCTTGCAGAATACCTCTTATGCGATCAATCGCTCTATTCCAAATATGAGCGGGGAGAGCGGGAATTGCCGCTGCGGCTGGCGGTCCGTCTGGCGGAGTACTATGCCGTCAGTCTGGACTATCTGGTGGGGCTGACGGACGAGCCCACTCCGTATCCTCGGGGACGGAGGGTGAGATGAACGTGCTGGGCGCGGTGCTGGACCTGCTGTTTCCGCCCAAATGCCCCTTTTGCCGCCGCGTTGTGAACCGCACGGGGGTCTGCGAAGCCTGCGAAAAAGCCCTGCCATGGACGGCGGAAGCGACGGGACTGCACAAGAGCGCGGGTGGTCTTGTCTGCGCCGCGCCACTTTTTTATGAGGGCGCGGTGAGAGAGAGCCTGCTGCGTCTGAAGTTTCACGGGGAATCCCATCTGGCCGGGCCGCTGGGCACGCTGATCGCCCGCTGCGCGGCGGAGCGGTTTTCGGGGGAGTTCGACATCGTGACGTGGGTTCCGGTGGGGCCGAAACGGCTGCGGGAGCGGGGCTACGATCAGGCCCGGCTGTTAGCGGAGGCAGCCTGCCGGGCGTTA
>DKLF01000012.1:8303-16776 GCA_002455655.1 Oscillibacter sp. UBA6647
CTGCCGGGCGTGGGAGATCAGCCCGGAGCGGCTTTTGGAGAAAACCGGGGACAATCCGGCCCAGTCGGGCCTGACGGATTCCGATGCCCGGCGGGCCAATGTGCTGGGGATGTATGCCGCCCCATCCCCCGCGCAGACGGCGGGGCGGCGGATTTTGCTTGTCGACGACATCTGCACCACCGGCGCGACGCTGGGAGAGTGCATCCGCACACTGAAGGACGCCGGTGCGGAGAGCGTTGTCTGCGTAACGGCGGCCCTTACCCGGCCTGAAAAAGGGTCGTCGGGAAATCAGGCGAAAAAGGGCTGGAAATTTTCATAATTTACAGAATGTACTTGCAATCTGCCATCTTCGCCGATATAATGTACCCGTATGATTGTGTGCGGCGAAAGCCGCTTCTCATAATTTTCAAAAGAACGGCAGAGAATACTGCGGAAAGTGCATGAGGTGGAGGCATGGCCATGGCAAGGGATATCGGTATCGATCTCGGTACCGCTTCGGTTTTGGTATACGTCAAGGGCAAGGGAATCGTGCTGAATGAGCCCAGCGTGGTGGCGCTGGATAAAAATACGGGGAAGTTGCTTCAGGTTGGGTCGGACGCGCAGGCCATGCTGGGCCGCACCCCCGGCAACATCATCGCCATCCGCCCTCTGCGCGAGGGAGTGATCTCCGACTATGACATGACGGAGCGGATGCTCCGCGAGTTCATTCGGAAGGTGGCGGGCTTCTCTTTTTTTAAGCCCAGAGTGATTATCTGTATTCCCTCCGGCATCACAGAGGTTGAGGAGCGCGCCGTGATCGACGCGGGCATTCAGGCGGGCGCGCGGAAGGTTTATCTCATTGAGGAGCCGGTGGCGGCCGCCATCGGCGCTGGCATCGACATTGCCAAGCCCGACGGGCATATGGTGGTGGACATTGGCGGCGGCACCGCCGACATCGCGGTAATTTCCCTCAGCGGCATTGTGGAGTCCGCGTCCATCAAGGTTGCGGGCGATCAGCTCAACGAAGCTGTGGTGAAGTATATGCGCCGCAAGCACAACCTGCTGGTGGGCGAGCGGACCGCCGAGGACATGAAAATCAAAATCGGCTGCGTTTTCCCCAAGGACGAGGAGGAGACGCTGGACGTGAAGGGCCGGTGTCTGCTGACGGGCCTGCCCAAGGTCATCACTGTCAGCTCAACGGAGATGATGGACGCCTTTGAAGAGCCGGTGGAGCGCATTATGGAGGCCATCCACTCCGTTTTGGAGCGCACGCCCCCCGAGCTGGTGGCGGACATTTCCACCAACGGTATCGTCATGACCGGCGGTGGCAGTCTGGTTTCCGGGTTTGACAAGCTGGTGGCCGCCCGGACGGGCATCCACACCATGGTGGCGGAGGACGCCATCTCCTGCGTGGCCCTTGGCACAGGCAAAAGTCTGGATGAGCTGAACAACATGCAGGACGGCACACAGAATCTGAGCCGCCGCCGCCAGATGAACTAAAAAGCCGGGAAGGCTTTGTTGGACAGACTTTAGACGGCAAATTTCAGCCCGCATTTTTTTAACATAGCCCGCCGCCTGTGGGCGGCGCTGGGCAGGGCCCCGGGGAGTGAATTTCCCGGGGTCTTGACTTTTGCCTTTTTTGGGGGACTATGTAAAAGAATGGCGGAGAAACGAATTTTAAAAAAGATGGTAAATAAAAAAAGCATCTTGCGAAATATACAATAGTCTGCTATGCTAAATAAGTTAAATTGTTCAAATTCAACACTTTAAAGCGAATAGACGGAGGAAAACATGGAAAACGGATTAGAAAAAAAGTACGGCCTGCCCACGGCCATCTGCATGGTGGTGGGAATCGTCATCGGCTCCGGCGTGTTCTTTAAGGCGGAGGCGGTGCTGGTGCAGACCGGCGGCAACATGCCGCTGGGAATTCTGGCGTGGCTGATTGTGGGCGCAATTATGATTGTGTGCTCGTATGTGTTTGCAACGATGGCCACCCGGTATGAAAAGGTCAACGGCGTGGTGGACTATGCCGAGGCGACGGTGGGAAAGCGGTATGCCTATCTGATGGGCTGGTTTATGGGTACCATCTATACCCCGGCTCTCACCAGCGTGCTGGCGTGGGTTTCCGCCCGGTATTTTTCCGTGCTGGTGGGCTGGGACATCACCGGCGGGTCCTGTCTGGTGCTGGCCTGCTTCTTCCTGTGCGCGGACTATGCACTGAACGCGCTCTCTCCCCGCATCGCGGGAAAGTTTCAGGTTTCCACCACTGTCATAAAAATGGTCCCTCTGCTGCTGATGGGCGTGGTGGGCGTCATCGTGGGTCTTGTCAACGGGCAGATGGCCCAGAACTTTGCCACCGTTTCCGCAGCCACTGTTTCCTCCGGCGAGGGATTGATGAAAGCAACTGTGGCGGTGGCGTTTGCGTATGAGGGCTGGGTGCTGGCCACCTCCATCAACGCGGAATTGAAGGATGCCAAGAGAAATCTTCCCCGGGCGCTGGTTCTGGGGTCCTTCGTGGTGGTGATTACCTATATCCTGTATTACATCGGCCTCAACGGCGCGGTGACCACGGAAGAACTGATGGCCAGCGGACAGGCCGCTGCAAAGATGGCCTATCAGCGGGTGTTTGGCGAAGCTGCGGGTACGGTGGTGTTCGTGCTGATTGTGATTTCCTGCCTTGGAACGCTGAATGGCCTGATGCTGGCCAACTGCCGCTGCTTCTACGCGCTGGCCGCCCGGGGACAGGGTCCCAAGCCCGAGATGTTCCGGCAGGTGGACCCGGTGACCAACATGCCCAACAACTCCGCGATTCTCTCGCTGCTGTTTGCTGCGTTCTGGCTGCTGTATTTTTACGGGGCAAACCTGACGGCGGGCTGGTTCGGGCCGTTCTCCTTCGACTCCTCCGAGCTGCCGATTATCACGCTGTATGGTATGTATATCGCCATGTTTATCCAGTTTATGCGCAAGGAGCGGACGCTGGGCGCGTTCAAGCGCTTTGTCATGCCGGCTCTGGGGCTGGGCGGCTGCGGCTTTATGGTGTATGCCGCTTTTGCCGGCTATGGAATCAAGGTGTTTTATTATCTGGTGGTTTACGCGGTGTTTATGCTGGTGGGCAACTTCCTTTACCGCAAAAACGCCTGAGTGCGGCGCGAATTTTAAATGGTTTCCGCCGGTCCCGGTAAGGGCGCGCCGATTGGGCGCGTTTTGCCGGGACCGGCGGTTTCGTCTTGCCATTTGCAGGGAATGGGGTATAATGAAGAAAAACGACTGTGGGGGGATTTTGTGTTAAACACCACGCTGTGCTATCTGGAGCGGGGGGACGAATATCTGATGCTCCACCGGGTGAAAAAGAAAAATGACCTGAACCACGACAAGTGGATTGGCGTGGGCGGAAAGTTTCTGGAAGGGGAAAGCCCGGAGGAGTGCCTTTTGCGGGAGACAAAAGAGGAGACGGGGCTGACCCTGACTCGCTGGCGCTATCGGGGCCTTGTGACCTTCCTCTCCGACGAATGGGAAGGGGAGTACATGCACCTGTTCACCGCCGACGCATGGATGGGAGAGCAAACTGTCTGCGACGAGGGAGACCTGCAATGGATTGGGAAAAAGGATTTGCGCAGGCTGTCGCTGTGGAGCGGGGACAACATTTTTCTTGATTTGTTGGAGTCCGACGCGCCTTTTTTCTCGTTGAAGCTGCGCTATGAGGGGCAGACGCTGACGGAGGCCGCGCTGGACGGCAAGCCTATGAAGCTTTCACAGGGAAGCGGGGCTGGCACGTCTTGAAAACAATCGCCGGACGTTTCCGGCGGGATTGGAAATTGGAAGGAGCGTTGTCATGGGTACGATTTTGCTGTACGGCTTTGAGGAGCTGAACGATATTCTGGTCATTAAGGCCGCGGCGGGTCCCTTTGGAGCAGAGGTAAAGCCAGTCTTCCGGGACGGGTGGCGCACCCCTGTTGGGGCGCTGGCAGGGCGGGAAACCCGGCCCGCCAGGGAGGGCGTGTTCTCCGGAAAGCTGGGGGGCCGCATGATGGTCTTCTGCGACTTGGAGCAGCAGTTGGACGGGCTTTTGGTGGCCCTGCGTCAATCGGGCGTGGGAGCAGGGTGCTATAAGGCGGTGCTGACCAAGTGGAATCAGGAGTGGGACGGTATCGCCCTGTTCACAGAGCTTCAGCGGGAGCGGCGGGAAATTGAGGCCCGCAGGCAGGAACAGGCGGAGAAGAAATGAAGCTGCTGGTTTCCGCGTGCCTGCTTGGCCTGCCCTGCCGGTATGACGGGGGGACTAAGCGCCTTGCGGGGATTGGCGCGCTGCTGGCGCGGCACGAGTGCGTCCCCGTCTGCCCGGAGCAGTTGGGCGGTCTGCCCACGCCCCGCCCACCCGCCGAATGTCGGGAAGGGTGCGTTTTCACCCGGGAGGGCGCCGACGTGACGGCGGAATTTGAAAGAGGAGCACAGGCTGCGCTGGAGCTGGCGCGGCTGTTTGGCTGCGAAGCGGCGCTGTTGAAGGAGCGCAGCCCCTCCTGCGGCTGCGGCGTGATTCACGACGGAAGTTTTTCCGGCGGACTGACCGCTGGGGACGGCGTGACGGCGGCACTTTTAAAGGCGGAGGGCATTCCTGTATACGGGGAATCACGCATGGAAGCGCTGCCGGGGTAATCGACGGAAAATTAGGGTAATTGGCGGATTTTTGTCACAAATGGTTGACTTTTATAGAAGCTTTGCTATAATCAGACGTATTGCATGATAGAGGTGCGACAGTCAAAAGTAGCGTTTCCCAAGCAGGCCGAGGGGAGACGGGAAAGGGACTGCCGCCGAGGTTTTGCTCCCCGTGGCCTGATGGGGACGGAGCCGGTTCGTCGGAAAATATCCGCCGGACTGTCGCCCTGCGGGGCGGAGCGCTGTCGTGATTCGTACGGGTTTGAGGTATGGAGTCATGACGCTTGGTCATGACTTTATTTTTTTGGAGGAGCTTCCATGAAGAACAAACCCTGCCGAAAGGCGGTGCTTTTTGCCGCCGCGTTTTTGGCTCTGCTGACCGTTCCGGTTTTGGCTGCCGGGGAGGGGACCGGCGCGGCCCCTGTGTTTTACGAGACAATCTGGTCCCTGCTGCCTCCGGTGGTGGCCATCGCTCTGGCGCTTGTCACCAAGGAGGTTTATTCCTCGTTGTTTCTGGGGATTCTCACCGGCGGGCTGCTGTGGTCCGGCTTTTCCTTTGAGGGAACGGTTACCCATGTGTTTCAGGACGGAATCGTCTCCGTGCTTTCGGACGGGTATAATGTGGGAATCATTGCATTTCTGGTGATTTTGGGCGCGATGGTGAGCTTGTTAAACCGCTCCGGCGGCTCTGCGGCCTTTGGCCGCTGGGCCCAGAAGAACATTAAAACCCGGGCGGGCGCACAGCTTGCCACCATCGCACTGGGCATTTTGATTTTCGTTGACGATTATTTTAACTGTCTCACCGTGGGCAGCGTGATGCTTCCCGTGACGGACAGCCATCACGTCTCCCGGGCGAAGCTGGCCTATCTGATTGACGCAACCGCCGCGCCGGTTTGCATCATTGCGCCCATTTCCTCATGGGCCGCTGCCGTCAGCGCCTTTGTGGACGACGGGTCCGGCCTTGCGCTGTTTATCCGCGCCATCCCCTATAACTACTACGCCTTGCTGACCATCATCATGATGATCGGACTGGTGGTGATGAAAGCGGATTTCGGCCCCATGGCCGTCCACGAGGCCAATGCCGACAAGGGTGATCTGTTTTCTGGGAAAAACCCCTACGCCACTGAGAGCGAGAGCAGCGTATCAGACAGCGGCACGGTGGCGGACTTGGTGGCGCCGATTGTGGTGCTGGTGATCTGCTGCGTCACGGGGATGATTTATTCCGGCGGCTTCTTCTCCGGAGCCAGCTTTGTGGACGCCTTCTCCGGGTCCGACGCGTCCGTGGGACTGCTGCTGGGCAGCGCCTTCGGTCTGGCGTTTACAATTGGATTTTACTTTTTGCGCCGCCGGATGAGCTTTAAGGAAATGATGGACTGCATCCCGGAGGGCTTTAAGGCCATGGTCCCGGCCATCCTGATTCTCACCTTTGCTTGGAGCCTGAAGGCCATGACCGATTCTCTGGGTGCACGGGAGTTTGTGGCCGCCGTGGTGCAGAATTCCGCCCAGAGCTTCCAGCTTCTGCTGCCCGCCATTGTGTTTGTGATTGGCTGCCTGCTAGCCTTTGCCACGGGTACCTCCTGGGGCACCTTCGGGATTCTGATTCCCATTGTGCTGAGCGTGTTTCCGCTGGAAGGCGGCAATCCCCTGAGCATCATCTGCGTCTCCGCCTGTATGGCGGGCGCGGTGTGCGGGGACCATTGCTCTCCCATTTCCGACACCACCATCATGGCTTCGGCGGGAGCCAAGTGCGACCATGTGAGCCATGTGTCTACTCAACTTCCTTACGCCGTTACTGCGGCGGTGGTGAGCTGCGTGACCTATATCGTGGCAGGCACCTTTGCAGCAGCGGGAATTGCCCCGTGGCTGGCGCTGCCCGTGGGCATTGTGCTGATGCTGCTGACGCTGGCCGTGGCGGCCCGTTTTAAAAGAACCTGAAAAAGCGGTTGACAAATGCGTTGGCCGCGCGTATACTACGTTTTAATCAAAACAAACTGAAGCGCCGGAGTGAGTACCCATATCCGAGCCCGATATAGAGAGCCGCTGACGGTGGAAATGCGGCGCGGGCAGATTTGGCGAATGGACCGGCAAGGGCAAACCGAACGGCGGAAGCTTAGTAGGGGAGACGGGGAGGGCGCCTCGTTAAAAAAGGCCGGCACATGACAGTGTGCTGAAAAGTGGGCGCGGTTACCGCGCCAAGCCGGGTGGCACCACAGGAGTGAAATCGCTCTTGTCCCTGCAAGTATTTGCAGGGACAAGGGCTTTTTTTATTTTTAATTTGGCCGGGGATCCGGCCGAATGCTTCAGAAAGGAAGGAAACACTATGGAACGCAAAGTCCCGTACAAAACCTATTTGACCGAACAGGAGCTTCCCAAGCAGTGGTACAATGTGCGCGCGGACATGAAGACCGACCACCGCCCCATTCTGCACCCGGGCACGCTGAAGCCCGTGACCCCGGCGGATATGACGCCCATCTTCTGCGAGAAGCTTGTCGGGCAGGAGCTGAACGCCACCGACCGCTTCATCGACATCCCCGAGGTGGTCCGTGACTTTTACAAGATGTACCGCCCCTCTCCGCTGATGCGGGCCTACCGTCTTGAAAAGGCGCTGGACACTCCGGCCAAAATCTACTACAAGTACGAGGGTGGCAACACCAGCGGAAGCCACAAGCTGAACTCCGCCATCGCACAGGCGTATTACGCCAAGGAGCAGGGTCTCAGGGGCGTCACCACCGAGACGGGCGCGGGACAGTGGGGCACCGCCCTGTCCATGGCCTGCGGCTATTTTGGGCTGGACTTGAAGGTCTTCATGGTCAAGGGATCTGCGGAGCAGAAGCCCTATCGCAAGGCTGTGATGGAAACCTATGACGCGTCGGTCATCTCTTCGCCTTCTGACACCACAGAGGTGGGCCGCCGGATGCTGGAGGAATTTCCCGGCACCTCCGGAAGCCTTGGAACCGCTATTTCCGAGGCGGTGGAAAAGGCCACCACCACCGAGGGCTACCGCTATGTGCTGGGCAGTGTTTTGAATCAGGTGCTGCTGCACCAGTCCATTATCGGGTTGGAGACAAAGGCGGCCCTTGAGAAGCTGGACGAATACCCCGATATTCTCATCGGCTGCGCGGGCGGCGGCTCCAACCTCGGCGGACTGATGGCCCCCTTCATGGCGGATAAGCTGACCGGGAAACGGGCCCCGCATTTTATCGCGGTGGAGCCAGCCTCCTGTCCCTCCCTGACAAGAGGTCGGTTTGCCTATGATTTTTGCGACACGGGAAAGGTCACGCCGCTGGCCAAGATGTATACGCTGGGCTGCGGTTTTATCCCGGCGCCCAACCACGCGGGCGGGCTGCGTTACCACGGCATGAGCCCCATTCTCTCCCAGCTCTATCATGACGGATTTTTGGATGAAGCCCGCTCCGTCACGCAGACCAAGGTCTTTGAGGCCGCCAAGCTGTTTGCAAAGGTGGAGGGCACGCTGCCTGCGCCGGAGTCCGCCCACGCCATCCGGGTTGCCATTGACGAGGCGATCCGGTGCAAGGAAGCGGGGGAGGCCAAAACCATCGTCTTCGGGCTCACCGGCACGGGGTATTTTGACATGGCGGCGTATATGTCCTATCACGACGGGAGCATGACCGATTATATCCCTACCGACGAGGACCTGGCCCACGGATTTTCCTACATTCCCAAGCTGCCGGGGATTCAGGAGTAACGTACGCTGCTTTGTGCTGGAGAGCGGCTTCCGGCGTAAGGGACGCACTTCGGTCCCCAACTGTTTAAAAGACTTGGGGAGCGGGTTCCTCCGCGGAAGGGTAATAAAAAACAGACCCTTTGCGCGGCCTTGGCC
>DKLF01000031.1:0-1553 GCA_002455655.1 Oscillibacter sp. UBA6647
AACACGTCTTCTGGCATCGCGGAGGTCCTGAATCAACTGACGGATGTGGGCAATCTGCGCGTCGGTGAGGCCGGAGACATCAATGACCGCATCAGGCTGCCGCCCCAGAAGCGCATCGGTAGAGACGGCAAAAAAATCTGCCAGTCGCTCAAGCAGCTCCACGGAGGGCTGAATGTTGTTGTTTTCCCAGTTGGAGACGCTCTGCTTGGAAACGCCCAGCCTTTCGGCCAGACGCGCTTGGGTGATTCCGCTTGCCAGCCTCAGCCGGTGAATTTCGTCGCACAACATCGGGAGTTCCTCCTGAATCCAAAATTACAATATCATTGTAAAATTCAACTTGACAAAATGAAAATATAAAAGTATTGTAATATTGGATATATGAGAAAATTATGTTATTTTACGCCATAGACGGGCGATTTTGCACAATCTGTGCGTACTGTTCGGAAAGAAGGGGCCAGTCAATGATTCGCCACCATGCGTCCAGATAGTCGGCACGGCGATTTTGGTATTGCAGGTAGTACGCGTGTTCCCACACATCGCAGCACAATAGGGGCACAAGGGGCAGGACGGTGTCCTGATTGGCCACGTTCTGAAGAGATAGGATTCCGTTTGCATCGGCGCACAGGCAGGTCCAGCCGGAGCCGAAGACGGAGAGCGCGGTGCTTTTCAGAGCAATTCTGAGGCCGTCGGTGCTGCCGAAAACAAGACGGATGGCGTCTCCTAGCGGCGGCTGGGGGGACGAGGGGGGCAGGGCGTGGAGCGTGCGGAAATAGATGTCGTGGTTGAATACGCCGCCGGCGTTGTTGCGTACACCCTGACGAATCTGCGCAGGCAGATCCATCCAATGTTCGCAAAGCTCTATCAGGGACCAGTCCTGATAGGCGGGGTAGGGTTCCAGCAGCTTGTTCAGATTGTCCACGTAGGCCGCAAAATGCTTGTCGTGGTGAAAACACAGAAGCTTGGCGTCAAGCTCCGGCTCCAGCGCGTCGTAAGGATAGGGCAGCGGAGGCAAGACAAACGGATAGTGCTTCTCTTCCATAGGTGTCATCCTTTCCACATGTGTTCATTAAAGCAGTATACGCCGGAGAATGCGAAATTATGTGCGGCCCGGCCGCTGAAATATAGCACTTCGGCAAAGAATTCGGGATTTCGACAGAGAAAATACGGTATTCTGGTAGGCAACATATCAAGTGGGAGAAGATGATTTTATGACGGACGACGAATTGGATTTCTGTATTCTGTGCGGCCCATTGGCGGACGCCGTGGAGCTTCTGGATGAAGGAAATGCGACGGCGGCCCGGGCAATTATGGTGCGGGTTCTCAGACGGGCGCAGGAGCTGTGTGAACGGGATCAGGGAATGAAATGAGGATGAATGAAAAAAAGCGTTCCCGGAAAGTCTCACTTTCCGGGAACGCCTTTGATTTTTCGGTGTCGAGTGCTCACTGCCCCAAGTATTTCCGAACCAGAACCTGAAGCAGTTCGTCCCTGTCAATTTTGCGGATCAGCGTCCGGGCGTTATTGTGGTTGGTGATATAGGTGGGGTCCTCGGAGA
>DKLF01000031.1:1727-25383 GCA_002455655.1 Oscillibacter sp. UBA6647
AGAGAATATAGCCCACAATCTGATTGATGGGGTTATAGCCCTTTTCCTCCAATGCCTGATAGACCGTTGACAGGACCTGGCGGATCTCCTCGTCCTTTTCCATCGCAAGATTAAATTTTCTGGTGAAATCGTCCATGAAGACACCACCTTTCCCCTTATACGTGTTTTATTATACTCGACTTTTTCCGGGCTGTAAAGAGCAAAGAAGAACTTTGATGGAGATTTTGCGGCCTCGTCTCAGCGCAGCGCCGCGTCCAACTCGCTCTTCAGCAGGGCCAGAATTCCGGTCACCTCCGCGTCCGCCTCGGCGGCGGTGAGACTGCGGTCCTCTGCCCGGAAGGCAAGGTTAAAGGCCACGCTCTTTTTGCCCGGGGCGATTCCCACTCCGGTGTACACGTCAAACAGAGAAATCTCCTTCAAAAGGCCCTTGGAGCCTCTGCGGATGCACTCCTCCAGCGCGCCCACGGTGACGGACTTGCCGCACACCACGGCGATGTCCCGCGCCACGGCAGGGAAGCGGGGCAGAGACTTATACACAGGCTGGGCCCCCATGGCGGCATAGAGCGCGTCAAATCGCAGCTCGGCGGCGTACAGCTCGCAGTCCACGCCGTAATTCACTGCAACATCCGGGTGAATCTGGCCCAAAATGCCAAGAATTTCCCCGTTCAGCAGGACCTTGGCGCAGCGGCCGGGATGGTAGGAGGGATTGCCGGTTTCGGCCTCGAATACCGCGCCGTCAATGCGCAGGCCCTCCAGCACGGTTTCCACCGCGCCCTTCACGGAGAAAAAGTCCACCTCAGGGCCAAATGCCCCAAGGGATAGAATCTTCGGCTCCTCCGCCACGCCGCTTGCATCCGGGCCGGTTTTCTTGGGGAAATAGGTGCGGCCCAGTTCGTAGAGATATGCGGCCTTGTTGCGGAAGTTGTAGTTCCGGGTCAGAATTTCCAGCATGGAGGGCAGCGTGGTGGTGCGCATGATGGAGGTGTCCTCTCCCAGAGGATTCAGTATTTTCAAGGAGCTGCGCAGAGGAGAGTCCGCGGGGAGCTTGATTTTGTCGTAATAGGAGGGGCTGATGAAGGAGTAGGTGATGATTTCATCGTACCCCAAGGACCGGCACAGTGCGCCGACGCTTCGTTCCGTTAACTGGACGGGGGTGTAGCCGCCGCCATGGGCGGACGCGCCGCCGGACAGGGTGACGGGGATGTTGTTGTACCCGTGGAACCGGGCCACTTCCTCAGCCAAGTCCGCCATGCCCTCCACGTCGCTGCGCCAGGAGGGAACGGTGACTTCGTCGCCGTTCAGTTCAAAGTCCAGCGTCTCCAGAATGGTCCGCATTTCGCTTTCGGCCACGTCGGTGCCAAGCAAAGCGTTGATCCGCTCCGGCTCCAGTGTCAAAACGGTGGGGGCGGAATCTCTGGCAATTACGTCCATTACGCCGTCCACCACTTCGCCAGCGCCCAGCAGCTCCACCAGTTCGCAGGCACGCTGCACCGCCTTCATGGTGTTCATGGCGTCCAAACCCTTTTCATAGCGGGCGGAGGCCTCAGACCGCATATTCAGCGCCACGGCGGTGCGGCGGACGGACGCGCCGTTGAAGTTTGCGGACTCGAACAGGACCTGTGCGGTGTCGCCCACAATTTCGCTGTTGGCGCCGCCCATCACGCCTGCCACGCACACGGGCTTTTCCTCGTCGCAGATGCACAGCATGCTGGGGGTCAGCTTCCGGACGTTTCCGTCCAGCGTCTGGATCGTCTCCCCCTCGCGGGCGGTGCGGACAATAATTCTTCCGCCCTCCACGCAGGAGAAGTCGAAGGCGTGCATGGGCTGGCCATATTCCAGCATGACATAGTTGGTGATGTCCACGATGTTGTTGATGGGCCGCACGCCGGAGTTGCGCAGCCGCTCCCGCATCCATGCAGGGGACGGCTTGATTTTTACGTTTTTCACCATCCGGGCCGTGTACCGGGGGCACAGGTCGCCATCCTCGATGTCGATGTCCGCCAGCTCCGCGATGCTGCCGCCGCAGCCCTTGATCTCCGGAGTGTGAAGCTTTAAGGGCTTCCGGAAGGTGGCGGCGGCCTCCCGCGCAAGGCCGATGATGCTCAGGCAATCGGGCCGGTTGGGCGTGATTTCAAACTCCACCACATGGTCGTCGCAGCCGATGAGGGTTGCCACGTCGTCGCCGAGCTGCACATTCTCCTCCCGGAGAATCCAGATGCCGTCGGTGATGCAGTGGGGGAACTCGGATGGCTGGGCGTGAAGGTCGTCGGGCGTACAAATTTTTTCCGCCTTTGCATCGTAAGCTACCATATCCCCCTCGTGGAGGTTCTGGCAGTCGTCGTCCAGCATGGCGGTGCTGCCGCCAAGGTCCAAAACGGTGTGATACAGGCCGTCCGGCTGGACGGCGCATTCCAAGACCTTCGCCGCGCAGACGGCCCCGAAAAGCTTATGCCCCGGCTGAATATCCGCCGGGATGGAAGGCTCCTGTCCTTTCAGAGGGGTATAGTCCCCCAAAATCGCCGCGGCTTTAATCGCAGCGTAAGGATAATCGTGCTCGGCGGTGAGGTTCAGCTCTTTTAAAGAACACAGCATTCCCTGAGACTCCACGCCCCGAAGCTTGCCGCTCTCGATTTTTACGCCGCCGGGGAGCAGCGCCCCGTCCTTTGCCACGGGGACAAGATCGCCCACATGGATGTTCCACGCGCCAGTGACAATCTGGACCGCTTCATTTCCTGTGTCCACCTGCAAAACCCACATGTGGTCGGAGTCCGGGTGGCGCTTCATCTCCGTAATTTTGCCCACGACCACGTTTTTGATTCCCGCACCAAGGTCGGTCGTGACCTCCTGCTTGGAGCCGGAGAGGGTCATCGCCTCGGCGAATTCCCGGTCGGAGGCGTCCACCTCCACAAATTCATTCAGCCATTTTCTGGACAGTAACATCGTATCCCTCTCCCCTTATCAGAATTGTTCCAGGAACCGCACGTCGTTTTCAAAAATCAGGCGCATATCGCTGATTTTATACTGGCCGAGGGCCAGCCGTTCCAATCCCATGCCGAAGGCAAAGCCCGAATAAACCTCTGGGTCGATGCCGCAGTTTTGCAGAACCTTGGGATGGACCATCCCGGCGCCCAGCACCTCGATCCAGCCCTCGCCCTTGCAGGTGGGGCAGCCCACGCCGCCGCACTTGTGGCACTGAATGTCCATTTCGCAGCTCGGCTCCGTAAAGGGGAAGTGGTGGGGACGGAAGCGGGTGACGGTGTTCTCGCCGTAAATCCTGCGGATGACGGCGTTCAGGGTGCCCTTCAAATCACCCATCGTGACGCCTTTGTCCACCACAATGCCCTCAATCTGATGGAACATGGGGGAATGGGTAGCGTCCACCTCGTCCTTGCGGTACACCCGCCCGGGGGACAGCACCCGGATGGGCAGCTCCCGGGATTCCATGGCGCGAATCTGCATGTTGGAAGTCTGGGTGCGCAGCAGGACATTGGAATCCTCTGTGAGATAGAACGTGTCGGACCACTCCCGTGCGGGATGGTCGGCGGGGGTGTTCAGCTTGGTGAAGTTATAGTCCGCCAGCTCCACCTCCGGCCCGTCCAGAATTTCAAAGCCAAGGGCGATGAAGATGTCTTTGATTTCGTCCAGCACGCTGTACATGGGGTGCTTGTGGCCCATGCGAAGCTTTTTGCCGGGAATTGTCACGTCCAGAGCCTCGTTTTCAAGGCGGGCTTCCATGGCCTTGCGCTCCAAAAGGCCTGCCTGATTCTCGATGGCAGTCTCCAGCTCGGCTCGTACCTCGTTGGCAAGCTGGCCCATCACCGGGCGCAGCTCGGCGGACAGACCGCCCATCTGCTTCAGCAGAGCCGTCAGCTCACCCTTTTTGCCCAGATATTTCACCCGCAGCGATTCTAAGTCCGCAGCGGCCTGCGGACTGGACACGGCTTCCAGCGCGGCTTTGCGGATGGCTTCCAGTTGTTCCTTCATACTTGATGCTCCTTTACCCTTTCTATTGCAGAAATCACGTAGTTCAGGGGCGGACGGCATAAAAAAACGCCCCTCGTCCCCAGATTGGGACGAAAGGCTCAGCTTCCGCGGTACCACCCAAATTCGCGCGGAGTGCCGCGCGCGCTTGAACCCCTGTAACGGTGGGTCTCCGGCCATGTCTCCATGGCGGCTCCCGGGCGAACCAAACGACGCGCCGCGGGCCGGCTTGCAGCCGGTGACCAGCCCTCTCTTGGCGGCGGAGAATCGTTATTTTCCCGTTCAACGCTGTTTTCAACTACCACTTATAGCATGAAATCCAAGGAAATGCAAGAGGAAAATCCCCCGCCCGGCGTATTTTTCGCCAAACGGGGGAGTTTATCAGTCTGAAAGGTTTTCCATCAAAATTTCGGATACTGCGCCGTCTTTCATATAAAATGTGATGTGGCTTCCCAGCATTTCTTCGTCGCCGGGCCAGACCCATGCGCCGTCGCCGTCCTCCGCGCGGATTCTGTCGGTATATTTCGCGTCCGGGTATACGGCCAAAATGTCGTCTTCTTTATCCCCCACGGACACGCCCCACCATGTTTTCACAGCCGGTGAGGCGGTTTCCATGCGGCTGACAAGGCTTGTTTCACCGCCTTCGTCGGAATATGTGACATATTTCACATCCACGCCGCCGTAGGAAAATGCATAGACCTTTTCCCCGTTGTCGCCGGTTCCCACGGATGTGGGCTTCTCCGCAAAATCCTTGTAGAGCCACGGGTATGCCCCGTCCTTCTTGCCAAGCGTAAGGCACTGCTCCTCCGCCACCAGACAAAACGCCGCGTCCGCGTCATCCTGACCAAGCTGGGTTGCCTGCATCCATGCGGTTTTCAGGGCATTCAGCAGGGCGGTCTCCGCGCTGTTTTTGGGCTGATAGGCGTTTAAAAGCGCCTCGAGCCGCTCATCTTCCTGCGCCGGATGCCAGCCGTAGATGCTCCAGGCGGGATGGGTGATTACGGAATCCCGATATTCCCACGGACTGTCCGGGAATGCGGACAGAGCTGCAAACCATTCGTCCGGATGGTTTAAAAGCCGGAGGGCAAAGTGGTCGCTTGCCCCTTCGGAAAACGCCCCGTCGGCGTGGAGCAGCCAGCAGGCCAACTTGAGGGCCGGCCAGTCCGCCATGTTTTCCTGTTCCATCGTGGACGGATCTCCATAGGAGAAGTGGAACACCGTCTTCGCCGTCTCGTCCAGCGCGTCGGAGGGGCAGAAGGTGGAAAAGCGCCAGCCGTCTGGCGTTTTGATGTAATCCAAAGTCTTCTGTGAGTATCCTACCGTGGCAAGGGGAACCTCCCATTCATAGCTGTCGGCATAAAACGTCACGGTCACGGCCCAGTGGTTCTCGTCTGTCTGCTCCGCGCGTGCGGCCTTTCCCAACAGGTATAGATTGCTGCCTCTGGCCGCGTCGGCGGAATAGAGCCGTCCGTCGATGTCCCGATAGCCCGTGCCGCTGCCCATCAGTTTGTCCGCCAGCTCTTGGGTGAAGCAACTGCGCACGCATACGTCCAAATCGGCGTAGGTTTTCAGACTTTTGTGTGCCACCGCACGGTAGGAAAGCCCCGCCTGCTTGGGGTCGTAGGGATTGCCGTCCTCCGCTACCGGGTCACCCGAGGTGGGGAGGGAGCATAGATCAAACCAATCGTAAACCTCCGCCGCCTTTTCATAGGCCGCCAGTACGTCTGCCTCCGTCAACTCGGACGGAGCGGCTTCCTCATGAATAGAGGATGCCGAGGAAGTTCCTCCGGCGGGTTTGCCGCAGGCGGACACGGACAGGGCCAGCGCGGCGAATAAAATCAGCGTCAAGGTGCGTTTTCTCATCAAGAGATCCTCCTGTCTTGTTCAATTGAGTAAGACACTTCCATTAAAAGACGCTGGAGAAGGCGGAAAAGTTGCAGGCATTTGAAAAAGAGCCGCTGAAATTTTTCGGTCAGCCCAAACCCCTTGCAATTCGGCAGGGGGACACTATAATTAAGATCAACGGAAATGTATCTCCCGCCGTGGGAGTATAAAGAGGGAGACAAGGGTTGGGCGCTGAGCCCGGAAAGGAAGAACGCCATGAAAACGCAGGAGCTTACCATGGAATTTGTCCGGGAGGCGCTGCCGCCCCGGAAAACCGACGGCCATAAGGGTGACTTTGGAAAGCTGCTCATCGTGGGCGGCGCGGTGGGATACACCGGCGCACCCTATCTTGCGGCGCTGGGGGCCGAGCGCTGTGGCTGCGGATTGGTATATCTGGGCGTGCCGGAGTGTATCTGGCAGACGGAGGCGGGCAGGTGCGTCTCCTCCATGCCCTTTCCCGCGCCGGACAAAAACGGGATGCTTAGTGAAAAAGCCATCAGACCCCTGCGGGAAAAGCTGGAAGAGTGCGGCGTGCTGGCCCTCGGCCCTGGCCTTGGCCGCTCAACAGACACGCAGAAGCTGGTTCTGGGCCTGCTGGAAACGGAAAAGCCCGTGGTGCTGGACGCCGACGGCATAAACGTTCTTTCCGGGCATATGGATAGTCTGGACGCGCGGCGGGGCCGCGTCACGATTCTCACGCCCCACGACGGGGAATTTGCCCGTTTGGGCGGGGACCTGACGGTGGATCGGGCGGAAGCCGCCCGGGACTTTGCCAAGGCCCACGGCTGCATTCTGGTGCGCAAGGGCCACCGCACGCTTATCGCAACGCCTGAGGGCACGGTGCTTCAAAATCCCACCGGAAATTCCGGTCTTGCCAAAGGCGGCAGCGGGGACGTGCTCACCGGAATGATCGCCTCGCTTTTGGCGCAGGGGGCAACGCCTTTGCGGGCGGCAGCCTGCGGGGTTTATCTCCATGGGCTTGCCGGGGATCTCGCCGCCGGGTGGCTGACGGAATACGGCATGACGCCCCGGGACACGGCGGAGGCGATTCCCAGCGCATTTCAAACGGTTTTAACGGAACAACATTAAGGAGGGATATCCGGGTGCGCAAACCGACGGCTTGTGTACCGATGATAACGCTCTGCCTGCTGCTGTGTGCTTGCGGCGGGGGAGAAAAGCAGACGGCTCAGGCCGCGCGGGCGCCCTATCAGGAGATGGAAAGCGCCCAGATGACCGCGGAGGTCACTGCATTTTACGGCGACGAGGTGAGCGCCTTTACCCTGCGGTGCGACTACGCCCCGGAGACGTCCACCGTGGAAGTGCTGGGTCCGGAGACGGCGGCGGGGGTGAAGGCCCGCATGGACGGCGACGGGCTGACGCTGCTCTATGAGGACGACTGCCTCCCGGCAGGCCCCTTAAGCGGGGAGGAGCTCAGTCCCGCGTCCTGCCTGCCCCGGCTGATGAGCGCCCTGCGGGGGGGCTGGCTGCTGGAGGAAAATGAAGAGGACTGGGGCGAGGATTCCTGTTTGCGCCTTGCGCTGGAGCAGACCGGGGCGGAGGGGGGCAAAATTGTCTCCACCCTGTGGCTGCGGGCGGAGGATCATGTCCCTGTCCGGGGAGAAATCTCCGTGGATGAAAAAATAATTTTGCAGGCGGAGTTTACGGACTTTCAATTCGGTGCTATACTGGAGGATAACGGAGGGGCCGGAGAATAACTGCGGCAAATGACCCCGACAAATGAAAATTTGAAGGTGAGCGTATGGAAAAATTCCTGAAAAGGACCTGGGCGGAAATCGACCTGGATGCGCTGGCGCACAACTACCGCACCATTCGGGAAAGGATGGGGCCCAAGTCGAAGTATCTGGGCGTGGTGAAGGCGGACGCCTATGGCCACGGGGCCGTGTGGGTGGCAAAAAAGCTGGAACGGCTTGGCGCGGAATATCTGGGCGTATCCAATCTGGAAGAGGCGCAGGAGCTGCGCCACAACCGACTTACGCTGCCCATCCTTCTGCTGGGATACACCCCCGCCGATATGACGGAGGCGCTCATCGACAGCCGTGTGACGCAGGACGTTCCCTCCCTTGAAATGGCAAGGGCTTATTCCGCTGCGGCCGCCGCCTGCGGCAAAACCCTGACGGTCCATTTGAAGCTGGACACCGGAATGGGCCGGTTGGGCTTCCGGTGCGACGAGGCTTATTTTGAGAAGAGCCTTGAAGAAATTTTGGAGGCGCTGAAGCTGCCAAACCTCGTCTGGGAAGGGGTCTTTATGCACTTCTGCGTGTCCGACGAGCCGGACAAGGAGGAGAGCCGGGCCTTTACGCGTGCGCAGTATGACCGTTTTTCGCATATGGTGAACGAGGTGGAGAGCCGCGCCGGGATGCAATTTTCCATCCACCACTGCTGCAACTCCGGCGGCGTGGCGTTTTACCCCGAGTATGCGTGGGATATGTGCCGCCCGGGCGTGATTCTCTTTGGGACGGAGCCGATGAGCCGCACGCTGGGCCTGAAGCCGGTGATGACGCTGAAAACCACCGTCGGTCCCGTGAAGGACTACGCTCCGGAAACCTCCGTCAGCTACGGCAGGACGTATTTTACCGCCGGGGAGCAGCGCATCGGCGTGCTGCCCATTGGCTATGCCGACGGGCTTCAGCGCTGCCTTTCCAACAGGTGGGAGATGCTGACGCCCAAGGGCCCCGCCAGAATCCGGGGCCGCGTGTGCATGGATATGTGCATGGTGGATCTGACGGATTTGCCGGATGTGCATACCGGCGACGAGGTGGAGGTCTTCGGCCCCAACAACCCTGTGGAAAAAATGGCGGAGGCTGCGGGTACCATTACTTATGAGCTGACATGCGACGTTTCCAAGCGGGTGCCCCGCGTCTATCTCGAAAACGGAGAGATGACCGACCGCCATTTGCAGCTTTTGCTCTGAGCGGCCTTGCAGATTCAGGCATCCGCGAAGCCCCGTTCCACCGCTCCAAAGCGCACCCCGGCCCGCCCGGCCGCATAGAATAAACCGGGGCCGGTCGAACCGGAAAAACGGCGTATAAATTTTCCGGCTGCGTGGGAGAATGATAGTGGCCACGCTGAAAAAGTATTTTCAGCGGCGGGTACTATTTTCGGCGGAGTGTGAACTTTGTGGATACGAGTGTTGTGAAACGCGGCGACATTTATTACGCCGACCTTAGCCCGGTGGTGGGTAGCGAGCAGGGAGGCGTCCGGCCTGTGCTGATTATTCAGAACGACACCGGCAACAGATACAGTCCCACCGTCATCGCAGCGGCGATTACCTCTCAGACGGGAAAAGCCCGTCTGCCTACCCACATAGACCTTCCCATGTCGGATAGCCGGGGCCTTTCCAAAGATTCCGTGGTTCTGCTGGAGCAGGTGCGGACACTGGATAAGCGGCGGCTGAGAGAACACATGGGCCATGTGGATGAACAGGTGATGGAAAAGATTGACACCGCAATTGCGGTGAGCTTCGGCCTGCAGCATGACCAACTGGTCTAGGCGGGTATTTTAACTTCAAGCTGGCGGAATGCCGGAGAAAAGAATACATAACGGTATTCTTTTCCCTGGCGCCGCCTGTGACGGGAGGGCTTGATGAAACAAAAGAAAAACAGATGGTACCTGCGGGCCGGGGCGCTGATGATGGCCTCCATGGCGGCGATGATTACATTTTCCGCGGCGGCGGAGGCAGGGTCCCAGGGGGACCCGCTGGTGACGCTGAGCTATCTAAACGAGACGTTTTTGCCCAAAATTCTTTCACAAGTGCAGGGAAAGGGAACAGGAAGCGCCGGGACAAGCTTTACCGTGGTGGACTTGTCCAAAGGGGGGAGTTTGAACCTCTCTGTGGGCGCGGAAGTGCTGCTCCGGGCGGGAACGGCTTCTTGCGGTGCGGCATCCTCTCCGGGCCTTGTGGATGAAACCACCGCTGAGGTTCTTGAAAACGGCGGCGCGCTGGTGAAAAACCATCTGTACATGGCAACCGTGGAAGGTCGGACGGTAAAAGCCGGGTCCGACGGGGTGAAGCTGCTGGTGCGGGGGACGTACTCCGTAAGCTGACGGCAGAGGCGAACGCATAAAAAAACAAGCATACATAAAAGCCCGTCGCCCGCGCATAGGATAGCGCAGGCGGCGGTTTTTTTGTGCCCTTCGTGGGCCGGTCCCGCGCCGCCCGAAGGGAGAGGAAGCCGCCATGGACAAGTATCCGCTGTATCTGGACGGCAGAGCCGCCGGGGAGCTGAGCGTGACCGAAGCCGGAATGTACGCCGACTACCGCGCCGCGTGCCGCATTCCCGGCCCGGCATTTTTGCGGGCATATCTTGTGGGGGAACAGGGCGAAATGCTTTTGGGGGTTCTTGCGCCGGAAGGGGGGGCCTATTCTATCCGCCGCAGGCTGAGTCGCCGGGAGACGGGGGACCTTGGAAAGCTTCTGCGGTGCGATGCGCGGCGGGAGGGAGAGCGGGCATGGGAACGGGTTCCCGCGCCGGAGCGGCTGCTGAAATCCCAGTGGCTTTCCCATATGCTGCAAGGCGTTCCCGGTGTGCTGACCCAGCAGGGGGAGAAGCGGCTGCTGGTGGCAATCCCCTATGATCCGGCAAAGCCCTTTCCGCTGACTCCGCTGTTCTGCTTTGCAAAAATCTGCCGGATTGAGGGAACGCTGCATATCGTCTATGCCTTCGATTCGCAGGAGCGGCCGATTATGCCCTGAGCCGTTGATTCAAAGGATGCCTTGCAAAAAATTTTTATAAATAACAATTGACGTATACCACAACGCTTTGCGTTGTGGTATACTGTACTTTAATGAATTATTTGCGGCGCGGCCTGCCAGTTTTGCTTCCGGCCCCGGGCCGGAATGTACAGGCCCCGCCGGGAGGAAGGAGAACGCCCGATGAAATGCCCCTATTGCGGGTTCGCAGAGAGCAAGGTTGTGGATTCCCGCCCCACCGACGACGGGGCCAGCATCCGCCGCAGGCGGGAGTGCCTGTCGTGCAATAACCGGTTTACCACCTATGAGACGGTGGAAAGCCTGCCCATGGTGGCGGTGAAAAAGGACGGCAGCCGCCAGAGCTTTGACCGCAGCAAGGTTCTGGGCGGCATGATCCGCGCCTGCGAAAAGCGGCCCGTGCCGTTGGCAGAGCTGGAGCGCATTGCCGATGAGGTGGAGCAGGAGCTGCAAAACGGACTGGACCGGGAAATCACCACGGAGCACATCGGCGAGCTGGTGATGGAAAAGCTTCGTAAGCTGGATCAGGTGGCCTATGTCCGCTTTGCCTCTGTCTATCGCCAGTTTAAGGATATTGATACTTTCATGTCGGAGTTGAACAAGCTTTTGGCAGAGCAGTAAACCTGGCACCGTGCCATGGATAACAGTCTGGAAGTCCCACGTTTTCGACTGGCTTCGTTCATCCCAGCCGACCGCCAAACCATGATATGCCCACGGATAGCCGGACATTGATAGGCAGTGGAAGCCCGACCTGCATGGGTACGCGGCGTCTTGGATATGACTTGCGATCTATTTTTACCCCAATTTAATTGCGACAAGCCTGAGGACACACGTTTTTTACGTGTATCCTCAGGCCCTTTTATTGCTGACGGATTGGTATCCGTTATCTATCAGCTCTTATCTATTCATTGAAATGATATACTACCTGTGCTAATTATTCCGATAACACTTGCTTGGAGTGTGTTTGCGTTTAAGAAACACGTATTTAGCCCTGCTACGCGCTTGCTAAAAGAATATGCGATGTCAAAGTGGTTTTCGTGTTTCGCACCCTTACAAAATGAAACTTAATGAAACGCAATAGGAACATTTTGGTTCAAATTTGTTTCACCCAAGATTGCGCTGCCGTTAGTTTTTGCAATAAGGACAGGCTGTGCTGGATAGAAACAGGGGATAAGCAAAATGCAATCTACATAATTGCTAAAAATTTAACTAAAAATCTATGTAATTCACAAATTAGACATATTTTTGAAATGTTGTCCAGACGGAACAAATTGCTGGTACACCTTTTGCTACATAAAAACGAAACAGTGTTTACGCCAGAGCCGCTATGTCGGCCCGACGAAAACAGCGATTGATTTGACGGAGGTATTATTATGAACAATAGACCCATCCTCGGGGTCCTGCTCGGAAACTCTGCCGGAGTAGGCCCGGAGCTGGTTGCAAAGTTGGCTGTGCAGGACACATATAAAGCCTATTGCCGCCCTGTAATGATCGGTGATCTGCGCATGTTTGAACGTGGTTTGCAGGTGATCGGCGGTGACGTTCCTTACTACCAGATCAATGATTTGAGCGAGTGTGACTGGGAGCGCGGCTACCCTGTTTTGGATTTGAAGAACCAAGACCCCTCGCTGGTTCCTTATGGCGAAGCCGTTCAATATTGCGGAAAAAGCGATCTCGATCAGATGGATACTGCAATCGAATTGTGTAAAGCCGGAAAAATTGAGGGGTTTGTGTTTGGACCATTCCACAAAGGCGCTATGAAGATGGCCGGAATGCATGTGGAGAGTGAGCACACTTATCTGGCAGACAAATTTGGTGTGACAAGTCCCTTTGGCGAGATCAATATGATGGACGATCTGATGACCGTTCGTGTTACCAGTCACATCCCGCTGAAAGAGGTCAGCGAAAATCTGACGGAAGAAACTCTGCGTGAAGCCATTACGTTGGGCGAGATCACCGGTGAGAGCTTTGGTATTCGGCCTCGCATAGCGGTTGCCGCATTGAATCCTCACTGCGGTGAATTTGGTTTGTGTGGCCGCGAAGAAGTGGATATACTGGCACCCACAGTGGAAAAGGTCGTTGCCGAGACCGGTTGGGATGTCACTGGTCCCTACTCTGCGGATACGCTGTTTATCCGTGCGCTGAATCACGGGGAATTCGATGTTGTGGTGACGCTGTTTCATGATCAGGGACAGATCGCACTGAAACTCGTCGGATTTGAGCGTTGCATCACCGTTGCGGGCGGTCAGCCCTATCCCGTTGCCACCTGCGCACACGGCACTGCCTTTGACAAAGTGGGGACCGGAAGCGCCACCACCACCTCTTTTGAAAGAGCGGTTAAGGCGGCTTCTAAAATGGCGTTGGCCAAACGCACAAAATAATTGAAGGAGCAAGGAATTGTGGAAAAGAAAAAGTTTAATACACAGACTTTGGTTCCAATTGTCACTGCTGTTTTTGCCGCTGTATTTATTTTTCTCGGCATTAAACAGTATGGATTTTGGAACAATCAGCCTATGCCCGGCTTTTTCCCGGTCATCATTGCAGTGATTTTGCTGGTATCGAGTATTGCTTCGATCATTCAAATAGCAAACAGCAAGAATCAGTCCTCCACGCGGTACAACAAAAATGAGCTGATGGTCATTCTTGGCGGAGCCGGTATTATCATTGGAACCTATGTAGTGGGTCTGATCGCCAGCTGCTTGATCTATCTGTTCATCTGGCTGAAGTTTGTTGAGCACGCCTCCTGGAAAACTGTGGCCATTATTGAACTCTTTCTGGCGGCGATTATTCTGGGCGTATTTGTCTCATGGCTGCAGGTCCGCTTCCCGATGGGCTTGTTCCAGTATATTCTGTAAGGAGACCTGATTATGGAGAATTTTACATCGTTACTGTCGGGCTTCCACACACTGATGACTCCCGAAAATATCGGAGTGTGCATGCTGGGTGCTATTCTTGGCCTCATCGTGGGCGCCATGCCGGGGATCGGTTCGCTGGCTGGCGTTGCGCTGCTGCTGCCGCTGACCTATAAGTTTAATCCCACCACCGCCATTATCATGCTGGGCGCTCTGTATTATTCCAATATGTACGGCGGCTCTTTCAGTGCCATTCTATTGAACATCCCCGGAGATTCTCCGGCGATTACCACTGCGCTGGACGGCTATCCCATGGCCAAGAACGGCCGCCCCGGCCCCGCGCTGGTAGCGGCCAACCTCTCCAGCTTCATCGGCGGTACCATCGGTATTCTGATTCTGACCTGCACCGCCTCCGGGCTTGCCAATCTGGGCCTGAAGTTCGGCTATGCGGAGATGACTTTGGTATTGCTCATCGCTATGACTTCCATAAGCTGGCTGATCGGTGAAAATCCCATGAAGGGCATCATCATTACAATGTTCGGCATTCTGATTGCCAGCATGGGCATGGATACACTGTCTGGAGCGCCCCGCTATAAC
The DNA here is from genome assembly GCA_002455655.1 of Oscillibacter sp. UBA6647. Classification (GTDB taxonomy): domain Bacteria; phylum Bacillota; class Clostridia; order Oscillospirales; family Oscillospiraceae; genus Oscillibacter. The sequence goes on from DKLF01000031.1 coordinate 15,771, forward strand.
TTTGGCAGCATGTATCTGCTGGGGGGGATTCCTTTCACCTCGTTTGTCATCGGCTGCGTGGGATTTGCCCAAGTCATTAAGCTGATCAACGAGCGGGAAGCCGACGACGCCAAGCGCGGCAGCCAGGAGCGCGCGGTGAAGCTGTCCATTAAAGACAGTATGCTCACAAAGCATGACCTGAAGCGTCTGCTTCCTCCGGCGCTGCGGTCCGGCATCATGGGAACCTTCATCGGCGTCTTGCCCGGCTCCGGCGCTACCACTGGGTCCATGGTCGGCTATGCCATGCAAAAGAAGTTCAAGAGCGAGCAGCCCATGGGTACCGGCGCAATTGAGGGCATTGCCGCTTCTGAGGCTGCCAACAATGCGGCTGCCGCCGGTGCGTTCGCCCCGCTGCTGGCTCTGGGCATTCCCGGCTCTGGCACCGGCGCGGTGCTGCTGGGCGGACTGATGATGTGGGGCCTGAATCCCGGCCCGCTGCTGTTTGATACCAACCCCGAATTTTGCTGGGGCTTGATTTCCTCTTTGTATCTGGCGAACCTCTTTACTCTGCTGGTGGCAATTTTAGTCATTCCGTTCCTGATCAAAATTTTGAGCGTTCCCGTGAAGTATATGATCCCCATTATCACCTGCGTGTGCATTGTGGGCGCATATTCCACCTCCAATTCCATGTTTGGCGTGATTGTCATGTTCATTTCCGGTATCGTTGGATATCTTCTGGAAAAGAACGGATTCCCCACCGCGCCCATGCTGTTGGCTTTCGTGTTGGCTCCCATGCTGGAGAAGAACATGCGTAAGGCGTTCATCGCGTCTCAGGGTGGGCTAAAAGTATTTGCGGACTCTCCCCTGAAGCTGGTGCTGCTTGCAGTTTTCCTGGTGCTGGTTTTGACTCCTATGGCGAAAAATATCCTGCGCAAGCTTAAAGCAAAGAAGTCTCAGGCTCACGCCTGATCTTCGATATTACCCTGTTACCCCAGAAAAATTAACATAAGGAGAAACTATCATGAAAAAGGTTCTTGCATTCGCTCTTGCATCCCTGATGCTGATGTCGCTGGCCGCCTGTGGCGACTCTTCATCTGCATCTTCCGGTTCCGCTGGTTCCGGCAGCGCCCAGCCCGAGGGCTTCGTTCCCACAAAAAGCGTCACCTGGGTATGCACTTCCTCCTCTGGCGGCGGCTCCGACATCTTCACCAGAAAGATTGGGGAGATCATGACCAACGAAAATCTGGCCAACGGACAGACCATCATCGTCTCCAACGAGACAGACGGCTCGGGCGAGGTTGGCCGCAATAAGGTTGCGACCATGACGAACGATGCAGATTACACCCTGCTGACCTTCAACTCCGGCGATCTGACGCCCATGGTTAAAAACACGAATAACCGTTCCAGCAACTTCCGCATCCTTGCCATCATGGCAGTTGACAAGCAGCTTCTGTTCTCCTGCCCTGCTTCTGACTCCAAGACTGACTATGCCAAAAACGGCGGGGACCAGTCGGATTTTGCCGCTGCCATTGAAGCTGCCAAGAACGGCACTTTTGTGGTCATCGGCGGTTCCAAGGGCGATGATATTGAGACCTATAACAAGCTGATCAAGGAAGTGGGCCTCACCGAACAGCAGATGGGTTACATCACTTATGACTCCACCTCTGACGCGATCACTGCGGCATTGGGCGGCAATGTGGACTTCGTGATCTCCAAGCCCGCAGCAGCTTCCCAGTATGTGGAATCCGGTGATCTGGATCCCGTTTTGGCTCTGGCTGAAGAGCGTTACGCCGGTAACCTGGCGGATGCTCCCACCCTGTCCGAAATCGGTGACTACGAGAACGTGGAAGTTCCCGTATGGCGTGGTGTTGCGGCTCCCGCCGCTATGAGCGACGAAGCTGTTGCCTATTGGTCCGACGCTCTGGGACAGGTGTCCAAGACTGAGGCATGGCAGAATGAGTATTTGAAGACCAATCAGCTGATTGATCAGTACATGAACACTGACGAGGCAACTCGGTATGTCACAGCTTACGAAACCGTTTATATGGCAGATAACGGCTTGAGCTAACTTTCAATTTATAGTATGATTAAGCGGGTCTGCTTTTTGCAGGTCCGCTTAATCAAATGACTGTGGCAATTGCTGTGGGAGGGAGGGTGTCGTATGGTCAGAATTATCATTTTTGTGCCGTCCCCGGATTTAATTGAGCAGATGGAAGCAAAGGTGGAAAAGATCCGCAGCAGTGAATTGCATATTGATGTGGTTCATCGTTTCGGCACTCCGGAGATTCTCAATCAACTGGGAGGCTATGATGTAATCGTGGCGCGGGGCATCACCTATCGCAAAATTTGCGAGATCTATTCGGGAAAGCATGTGACCTGTCTGGATTTCGACGGGACGGATATTCTGGAGGCTCTGCTGATCTGTCGGGACAGCTTTCACCCTTCCGTCATCGGGTTATGCCTGAAACGCGGCGAGCTCAGGACGATATTGCCCGGCTTAAATGAACTGTGTCGGGCGGACGTGCGCCTATACGATGTTCTGGATGAAGACAGCGCGTATGCGGCTGTGGATGCCTGCCAGCGGGATGGCGTGGACGCCATTGTCAGCGGCGGAACTGTCAGCAATATCTGTCGGGAACGCGGAATCCCGTGTACCTATATCCATATTCAGCCCGAAACGCTGGACCGCGCTGTGTCAGAGGCGATGAAAGCGGCCCGCAGCATCAATACCGAGCGAACGAAAAGCAATATCATCCGTATGATTCTGGACAACAGTGAAGACGCGGTGCTTGCAGTGGATGAAACCGGCTGTATTCTGGAAGCGAATACAAAGGCATATCAGCTTTATCACTTGGATTTTGCGTCTGGCTGGCAGGGGCGGTTAGTCAGCGAAATCAATTCCCAACTGACCTTTATCGGCTCCTCCAGCAATCCGTGCCGGGACGGGGACGAGGGCATTTTGAACCTGAATGGGCAGAAATACTATGTGAAATACAAGCTGATCTGTGGAGAAGCCTCCGGCGTGGGCACGCTGATCACCACCAGTGCCGCGTCCAAGATCATGCAGGAAGAACGCCAGCTACGCAAGGACCTCACGTTCAAGGGCCTGACCGCGAAATACTCGTTTCGTGATTTAATTGCCTTCAGTCCCGCCATGCGCAAACGCGTTGAAATCGCCAAAAAGTTCAGCACAGCCAGCTCGAATGTGCTGATTACTGGAGAAACCGGAACTGGCAAGGAACTATTTGCGCACAGCATTCATACGGCCAGTAATCGGGCTGATCAACCCTTCGTGGCCATCAATTGCGCTACACTTCCGGAAAGTCTGCTGGAAAGCGAACTGTTTGGCTATGAGCCTGGTTCTTTTTCCGGCGCTTCCCGCATGGGAAAAACGGGCCTTTTCGAGCAGGCCCATCACGGAACTATTTTTTTAGACGAGATCGGTGAAATTCCGGTTGCTTTGCAGGCGAAGCTGCTGCGGGTGCTTCAGGAGCGGGAAATCCGAAGAATTGGCAGTACCGCGGTCATCCCGATCGACGTGCGGGTGATCGCTGCAACCAATGTCAATATTCAAGAGCAGATCGCGCAGGGCAAGTTTCGGAGTGACCTTCTGTTTCGTCTGAACGCTCTGGAAATTTATATTCCACCGCTGAGGGAGCGGCCGGACGATATTCTGCCGCTAATGGAGCATCAGCTTTGCATTTTTGCCGCCGAGCAGGGTAAGATTCCGCCTCGGCTGACATTGCGCGTGCAGGAGATTCTGCGCCAGTATTCCTGGCCGGGCAACGTACGTGAACTCAGGAATGTCTGTGAGAGGCTGGTGGTACTCAATGACGCTCAGGCGATCAGCACGGACACGCTGGAAGAACTGAATTTGCTTTTTGCTGATGGGCAGAGGGCGGGGGGCTTGGAGACTTCCGGGCAGGCGCCGTCTGCCGTCCCTGCGGCTCCAACGCCGCCTTCGCTGTATTTGCCGGTCCCTGTGAAAAAGAAGGAGCTTGCCCGGGAATTGGGCGTCAGCCGGACCACACTTTGGCGGATGATCAAGCGGCAGGAAGAGAAAAACAAATCCGCTGATTCCGAAAAGTGAGCCTGCCACGGGGCAAGGCGGTAAACTCTATCTAGAGAAAGAAGGTAACTATTTGCAGCGCGATCATGATTTCAGTCAAGGGAGTATGGCAAAGAATATCGCCGTCATGGCTGTTCCAATGATCATTGCACAGTTGATGAATGTCCTTTACAACATAACAGACCGTTTTTTTATCGGACGTATCGGCGGAGGACAATCCTTGAGTCTGACCGGCGTCGGTATTGTTTTTCCAATCATAAATATCATTACTGCGTTTACAAATCTCTTCGGCATGGGCGGAGCGCCTCTTTGTTCGATTGCGCGTGGGCGAAAGGATGACGAGGCGGCAGAGCGAATTATCGGATCTTCGTTTTTTATGCTGGTCATTACCGCGTTGGTTCTGACCTTTATAGGCGTTGTATTTCAAGACCCGCTGCTGCGGCTTTTCGGCGCCAGTTCCGAAACCTTTCCATACGCAAAGGAATATTTCTCTGTGTATATTTGGGGAACAGCGGCGTCTGTCATCGGGCTGGGGATGAATAATTTTATCAATTGCCAAGGCTTTGGAAAGGTGGGAATGGTTTCTATTGCCGCAGGCGCGGTGATCAATGTGATTCTCGACCCGCTGTTGATCTTTGCGCTTGATTTGGGCGTGAGGGGCGCTGCCATTGCCACGGTTGTGGCTCAGCTGGTCTCTGCGGTTTGGGTACTGCATTTTTTGACGGGGCGGAGAGCGCTGCTCTTGCTGCGCAAGAAACATATTCGCTGGCAGCCTGCCGTGCTGTTGCAGACCGTGCAGATGGGCTTTGCAAATTTTGTGATGGCGTTTACAAATGGAATCACGCAATTCGCTTATAACCGCGCGCTGATGAATCTGGGCGGCGATGTGTTTGTGGGTGCCATGACGGTGATCACCTCCGTGCGGGAGATGGTGATCATGCCCGTGCATGGTATCACAGCCGGGTCACAGCCAGTTCTTGGCTATAATTATGGGGCCCAAAAACTTGACCGGGTAAAAAAGGGGATTGCCTTCACAACGGGCGTGTGCATTGTGTATACCGCGGTGGTCTGGGGCGTGTTGTTTTTGTTCCCGCAGGCGGCGATCCTGCTGTTTACAGATGATCCAAAGCTGTTGGAAGTCGGTGTGGATATGCTGCACATCTATTTTTGGGGCTTTTGTCTAATGGCACTTCAGTTTTCAGGACAGGCCACCTTCACCGCGCTGGGAAAAGCCAAGTATGCCATTTTCTTCTCCTTGTTCCGCAAGGTTGTACTGGTGATTCCGCTGATCTGGCTGCTCCCTCGCTATATGGGGGTATCCGGGGTGTTCTGGTCGGAGCCAATTTCCAATTTGATCGGTGGAGGCGCCTGCTTTGCAACAATGCTGTGGATGGTGAAAAAGAAGCTCTGAGCGGAAGGCGGGGACCGCCTTTTAAAAGCGCTCTGTCCCAAATCAATCCTAGTTGGGCATGCGCTTTTCTGAAACCTTTTCGTAGGAGGACAGTATATGAAAACAATTACCAACCTGATAAAAGATGTTCCCATTCCCAAAATGGTGCGGGTACGGGAGCTTTACGATTCCACCAATATTCCAGAGGAAAAAATTGCGGCAACGGTTACCTCCGAGCTTTCCAGAGAGGTGATTGCGGAGAAAATACAACCCGGAATGAAGATTGCCATTACCTGCGGAAGCCGCGGCATTAACCACTATGCGATTATGACCAAAGCCATTGTGGATTTTGTAAAGTCCCGGGGCGCGGAACCCTTTATTGTGGTGGCCATGGGAAGCCACGGAGGAGCTACCGCGGAAGGTCAGAGCCAAATTCTTGCCGACTATGGTATCACAGAGCAAACGATGGGCTGCCCGGTGAAAAGCTGCATGGATACCGTTCAGATCGGTATTTCCGAAAAACGGCATCAGTCTGTTCAGATTGACAAAAACGCGGCGGAGGCCGATGGGATTCTTCTCTTAAACCGAATTAAGCCCCACACGTCTTTCCGCGGCAAGTATGAAAGCGGCCTGATGAAAATGATGGCCATCGGCCTTGGTAAGCAGAAGGGCGCCCATGATCTGCACAGCCAAAGTCCGGCGATTATGCACGAGTTGGTAGAGGAATACGGCCTTACGATTCTGAAAAACGCACCGATTGTAGGTGGAATTGCAGTAATCGAAAACGCTTATGATGATACCTATCTTGTTAAGGCGCTAACCCCTCAGGAGATTATCGATGAGGAGCCTAAGCTCAAGGAGCTCTCCTATAAGACCATTGCCCGTCTGCTTTTTGATAAATGCGACGTACTGGTTGTGGACCAGATCGGCAAAAATATCAGCGGAGACGGTATGGACCCCAATGTAACAGGGCGCTTTGTCCAGCCCAAATACTGTTCGGGGGGAATCGATGCGGAAAAGGTGGTTGTTCTTGACCTTACGGACGAAACCCACGGCAATGCGCAGGGCATCGGGCTGGCCGAAGTGACGACCCGGCGGCTTTACGACAAGATGAAGCTGGAGATGACGTATCCAACCGGTGTTACCAATACGTTTTTGCATTTGATGAAGATTCCCATGATTATGGACAATGACCGTGAGGCATTGCAGTTGGCGCTTTGCTGCTGCCCTGATGCCGAAGATCAGAACAACATGAAGATGATCCGCATTCACAATACAGCCCACATTGAGTATATCGAGATTTCCGAGGGCCTGCTGCCACTGGCCAAGGCCAACCCGAATATTGAAATTCTCTCCGAGCCCTATGAACTGATATTTGACACACAGGGCAATCTGTTTTAAAGAGGGAAGGCCCGCGTATCGCGGACCATCCCTCTCCCGCCGCCGTTGGACTGATGGACTTAGCGGCACAGACATACTAAAAGGAGGCGTGCATTTATGCACAACGCAATGATTATCGATCCCAAAGACAATGCGGTAATCGCTATTGAGGCAATTCAGAAGGGCGAGGATATCATCTATGTCTGCAACGGTGAAACACTGCGCTTTCCCGCTCTGGAGGATATTACAATTTACCATAAGGCGGCCTGCCAGAACATTCCCGAGGGCAAGTCCGTTTCCAAGTATGCACAGCATATCGGCATCGCTACCCGCGATATTAAAAAAGGTGAGCATATCCATGTTCATAACGTCACCAGCCACCGGGAAAATCTCGACGGCCGACAAGAGGAGATATAAATGAATTTTTTTGGATATCAGCGTCCGGACGGGCGGGTGGGCATCCGCAATCATGTGCTGCTTCTACCCGCCAGTGTCTGTGCATCCGATACCACGCGAATTATTGCAAATCAGGTTAACGGAGCCGTAACCTTCAACAATCAGCAGGGCTGCTCTCAGGTTGCTCCCGATCAGCAGCTTACAATGGATGTGATGGCCGGTTATGCCGCGAACCCCAATATCTACGGAACCGTGGTTGTATCCTTGGGCTGTGAAAACTGCCAGATGGATTTGGTGGTCAAGGCCATTGAAGAGCGCACCAACAAGCCGCTGCATCAAATCATCATTCAGGAGATTGGCGGAACGCTTAAGGCCGTGGAACAGGGCGTCCGGTACGCAAGGGAGCTGGTTCAGGAGGCGTCAATGCTTCAAAAGCAGGAGTTTCCCATGTCCGAGCTGATTCTCGGCACGGAATGCGGCGGCTCCGATCCCACCAGTGGTCTTGCGGCGAATCCCGTTATTGGGCGCCTGAGCGACCTGTTGGTGGCAGACGGAGGGACCTCCATTCTCAGCGAGACAACGGAGTTCATTGGCGCCGAGCATATTTTGGCAAAGCGCGCCAAAACGCCCGAGGTTCACGACCGTATTTTGGAAATTGTACACCGCTATGAAAAAGCGCTGCAGTTGATTGGGGAAGAAGTAAGAGAAGGAAATCCATCCCCGGGCAACAAGGCGGGCGGCATCACGACTTTGGAAGAAAAGTCTCTGGGCTGTATTCACAAAGGCGGTCACGCGCCTGTCAGCGCCGTCTATGACTATGCCAAGCAGGTTGCGAAAAAAGAGGGCTTGGTGATTATGGATACTCCGGGCAACGATCCCGCCTCTGTTGCAGCGATGGTGGCAGGCGGCGCACAGGTGGTGGTTTTCTCCTCGGGGCGCGGCAGCCCCACGGGAAATCCCATTGTGCCGGTCATCAAGATTACCGGCAACAAGCTGACCTTTTCCAAGATGAAAGACAACTTGGATTTGGATGCCTCCCCGCTTATTTATGGGACCAAGACGCTGGAGGAATTGGGCGACGAGCTCTATCAAATGGTCAAAGAGGTGTCCTGTGGAAATCATACCAAAGCGGAAGCGCTGGGCTTTACAGAAATGGCAATTGCCCGTGCTTGCAACTACGTATAAGGTATTTTCTTGAAATTGATTTCCGAGTGAAACAGATTAGAACAAAGCTTTTCATAACGCAGTTTGGAGCTGTCGGGAATATCCCGGCAGCTCCCTTTTTAAAAATCCGTCCCTGCTTCATCACAAAAGAAACCCGGCTCAAAGACGAAATGTTCTCCGGCGGATTGCCGTCCACCGCAATCAAATCAGCGGCAAGGCCGGGCTGGATACTGCTGGTCCGCCGGTCAATACGGCACATTTTTGCGGCGTTCACCGTCGCGCCTTTGACTGCGTATTCCGCATCCCTGTAAGGAAGACCGTGATAAGCATCGGTCACCCAAAGTTGTCCACGGCGGCAATGACATCGTAGCCTGTGGTCTTCAGCTCTGCATAGGGGATACCCAGCCGTTTCAGCTTTAGCGCCGTAAATCCGCGGGAGATAATGGCGTCTCCATGTAGGGCCGCAGCCAGATCATTATTAAACTGATCGGCCATGATCTCGCACGAGATTTCATCCCGATCAGAACGCTCTTGAAATACCTGTTCAATTTTTCCGCGCAGTTCCTCATATGGCGCGAGAAATACCAGATGAATCATTGGATATCCTTTCACCGTCGCTGGGCAGACGGGTATTGGCATTGTCTTAAAACTTAGTAAGTTAAGTTGTTTCCGTATTAATAGAAACTATATTGTTTCTTAAGCTTCGAATATCTCTCGGTATCCCATCCTACTGGGCTACAAGGTGGGCAATCTCTTCGTTGCAAAGGCGTACCGCCTCGTTTAAATAGGTCTGCATGGATTCCTGCGCGCCGGCCGCCAAACGAATATTGCATTTTAAAGACGGTAAAAGAATCTTCACCGCATCTGCTGAACCGATTGCCGCCGCCATGGCCGGCGTGACCTCACCCAAAAGTCCGTTTGCAACCAAAACCCCTATGGGACCCAGCAGAATGTGCATACGCGAGGCGTTGTATACGATGGCATTCTCGCCAGTCGCACCATCGTCCGCGCCGCCTTTGAACATTGTGGCGGTGGCGGCGGCATTTGTGCCTAAAGCGCGAAGTGGAATGTCCGGATTTGCCTTTTTGAGCTGCTGGATCAAAGCGCCTCCGAGGCCGCCCCCTTGTCCGTCGATGACGGCTATTTTGATGTTTTCCCGTTTCATAAAGCTTGTCCATTCTCCGGATACGTTAAAGTGCCGGTATTTGTATTTGGTGAAATTTACACTGCTCTCA
>DKLF01000125.1:0-13868 GCA_002455655.1 Oscillibacter sp. UBA6647
TCCGTCCAGCGGCGCAGACTGGCCCAATTGGGCGTCCAGATATTCTGAAAAGGTCTGGGGGCGGGTCAGGCAGGAGGTGAAATCCGAAAGTCCGCCGCCGCCCTCCCAAATAAGCTGCTCCCGCCGCTCAATAGGCAAATCCGTCTCAGGGGCCGCCTCCATCGTCTCCGGACGAGGCCCGTCGTGAGGCGCATCCTCCACCTCCAGAAGGGGATTAGAGAGCGCCGCTTCATGCAAAAATTCCCGCAGCTCCAAAGACGGCATTTGCAGACAATGCAGCGATTGCAGCATGGCCTGCGTCAATATTTGCTTTTGCGCCTGCTCCAGGCGCTGTTGGAAAACCATACAACCGTCTCCTTTCCGCAGAAGTCATTGTTTATCAGTTTAGCACAGTTTTTGTCGAAAGGGAAGAGAAATCGCCGCAGCGGCCATATAGAACGCGTAAAAAACATAGATGACGGCCACCCGCTTTGGCGGGCAGCCGTCTGATTTCTTCCTCTATGGCGCCCTTACAGCCGCGTCTCCAAAATCTGGTCCATGCGAAAATTCTCTATGCGCAGGTAGTATTCCGCGCAGTCCACCAAAGCGGCCATGGGCGTCAGTCCGATAATCTCGCTGCCCACCACGCTCACGCCCCAGCGCCGGGCCTCCATCTTCACCGTCTCAAACACGCGGTAGAGGGAGGTTTTGGTATAATCCGTCATATTTATGGAAACCTGAGCAATGTTCCGGTCCTCCAGCAGCACGCCCATGGACTTCACAAACCGGAAACCGCCGTTGATGTGGCGGATGCGGTGGGCGATTTCGTCGGCAATGCGCAAATCGGGCGTATCCAAATTGATGTTGAAGGCCACCAGAGGCATCCGCGCACCGATGGCCGTCACGCCCGCCGTGGGATGGACGGTGTCCGGGCCGAAGTCCGGCCGCCACAGGGGATTTCTCATTTTCTCCGCCATCCCCTCAAACTGGCCCTTGCGGATGGCGGCCAGATTCTCCCGGTGGGGCGCGGAGGCGGACTTTTCATAGAGAAACACCGGCAGGGCATACCGGTCCGCCACGGCAGCGGCAGTTTCCTTTGCGATGCGGTCCGCATCCTCCAGCGTGCAGCCCCGCACGGGGACAAAGGGCACCACATCCGCCGCCCCCATGCGGGGATGCTGCCCGTCGTGCGTTGTCAAATCAATCAGCGACACGGCGATGCCAATGGCCTCAATCACCGCGTCACGCAGCGCCTCCGGGCTGCCCACGGCGGTAATCACGCAGCGGTTATGGTCCTTATCCGTGCTGTAATCCAGCAGCTTTACAGCCTCCTTCGCCCGAAAGGCCCCCGCAATTTTTTCCACCTTTTCAAAATCCCGTCCCTCGCTGAAATTCGGGATGCACTCCATAATCTGATCCATCGCGTTTCACTCCTTTATCCGTCCCGGTTTTCGGGGCCACGCAGCCGCGCCCCCCGATTCTTTCATAACACTTGTACAATAGCAAAAAAAACAACGCCGTGCAACCACTATTCCCTTTCTGTGTTCACATTCGGCCCTTTTCCCACTGTCCGTCCACTTTTTTTGACGCGAATTCAACGCGAAGCGCCTATAATTGTACTCGTAAGCCCATGCTCGCATGGCGCTTTTCCCCACTGATGCGATGCCTTGGCAGTGAATTGTCGCAATACTGCTTTAATTTGGTGAAAACTACTAAATTTTTTATTTGGTTTTTATGATTTTTGTTGATTTTTTAAAATATGCATGTTAGAATGCGATTGTAAGAGTAAATCCTTGACTGCCCGGGCCGGAGGATTTCCGGTCGGCAGAATTCAATTTTCAGGAGGAACAAGCATGGCTACCTTTGACGTTGACAAAGCTATGACGGTGAAATTGGACTATGATCTGCCCGAGTATCCCTCTTTTGAGGAGGGTATCCGCCGCGCACCCCGCCGGGAAGCTCATCTGACACAGGCCGACAAGGAGCTTGCCATCCGCAACGCTCTGCGGTATATTCACCCGGACCACCACGCCCAGATGGCAAAGGAATTTGCCCGGGAGCTGGAGGAGCACGGCCGGGTTTACGGCTACCGCTTCCGTCCTCAGGGCCGCATGCACGGCAAGCCCATCGACGAGTACAAGGGCAACTGCGTGGAGGGCAAGGCCTTTCAGGTAATGATCGAGAACAATCTGGACTTTGACGTGGCCCTGTACCCCTACGAGCTGGTAACCTACGGCGAAACCGGTCAGGTCTGCCAGAACTGGATGCAGTACCGTCTCATCAAGAAATATCTGGAGGTCATGACCGACCAGCAGACCCTTGTTGTGATGAGCGGCCATCCTCTGGGCCTGTTCCACTCTCACAAGGGCGCTCCCCGCTGCATTATTTCCAACGGTCTGATGGTTGGCATGTTCGACAACCAGAAGGACTTCAACCGCGCCGCCGCCATCGGCGTGGCAAACTATGGACAGATGACCGCAGGCGGCTGGATGTATATCGGGCCGCAGGGTATCGTCCACGGCACCTTCAACACCCTGCTCAACGCAGGCCGCCTGAAGCTGGGCATTCCTACCGACGGGAATCTGGCGGGCCGTCTGTTCGTCACCGCAGGCCTTGGCGGCATGAGCGGCGCGCAGGGCAAGGCGGCGGAGATTGCCGGCGCTGTCTCCATTATTGCCGAGGTGGATATGTCCCGTATCATGACCCGCTATACCCAGGGCTGGGTCAGCGAGAAGTCCGACAATCTGGAAGAGACGCTGGCCATTGCCAAAAAGCATCTGGCAGACAAGACCCCCTGCGCCATTGCCTACCACGGCAACGTGGTGGACCTGCTGGAGTTCCTCTATGAGAAGAACGTCCATGTGGACCTGCTCAGTGACCAGACCTCCTGCCACGTCCCCTACGACGGAGGCTATTGCCCCCAGGGCCTGACCTTCGAGCAGCGCACCGAGATGCTGGACAAGGACCCCGAGGGCTTCTGCAAGCTGGTGGACGAGACGCTGCGCCACCACTATGAAATGGTCTGCAAGCTCCACGAGCGGGGAACCTACTTCTTCGACTATGGCAACAGCTTCCTCAAGGCCGTGTACGACGCAGGCGTGAAGAGCATCTGCAAAAACGGCGAAAACGATCTGGACGGCTTCATTTTCCCGTCCTACGTGGAGGACATTCTGGGGCCCTTCCTGTTTGACTATGGCTACGGCCCCTTCCGCTGGTGCTGCCTGAGCCGCAAGCCCGAGGATCTGGACAAGACCGACGCGGCCGCGGCCGAGTATATTCAGGCGCACAACCGCCGCTATCAGGACTACGACAACTATGTCTGGGTCCGGGACGCGAAGAAGAACAAGATGGTGGTTGGAACCCAGTGCCGCATTCTCTATCAGGATGCCATGGGCCGCATGAACCTGGCCCTGAAGTTCAACGAGATGGTCCGCAACGGCGAAATCGGCCCCGTGATGCTGGGCCGTGACCACCACGACACCGGCGGAACCGACTCCCCCTTCCGGGAGACTTCCAACATCAAGGACGGCTCCAATATCATGGCCGAAATGGCCACCCAGTGCTACGCAGGCAACGCCGCCCGTGGCATGAGTCTCATCGCCCTGCATAACGGCGGCGGCACCGGCATCGGCAAGGCCATCAACGGCGGCTTCGGCATGGTGCTGGACGGCAGCGAGACGGTGGATACCATTCTGCGGATGTCCATGCCCTGGGATACCATGGTGGGTGTGGCCCGCCGCTCTTGGGCCCGCAACGAAAACGCTATGTCCACCGTGATGGAGTACAACGAGATGTACAACGGTCAGGACCATATCACTCTGCCCTATGAGGCGGAAAACGATGACACGCTCATCCGCGAGGCTCTTCAGGGCGCGAAGTAATTTTTAATCAAAACCTGAAAAGGGGCCTTTGTAAAGAGGCCCCTTTTCCCACATTTTATAAAGGAGGCTGCCCTATGGCAAATCTGCTGGTAAAAAACATCGGCCTGCTGGCCACCCCCACCGGTTCCAGCCCAAGGCGGGGCAAGGAGCAGGGAGAAATCACAATGCTGAAGAACGCCTACGTTCTTGTAAAGGACGGGCTGATTGCCGCCGTGGGCGAGGGCACAGTTCCCGCCGAACTCTCCGACGGCGCGGAGGTGGTGGACGCGGAGGGCCGTCTGGTCACGCCCGGTCTTGTGGACGCCCACACCCACCTGATTTTCGGCGGCTGGCGGCAAAACGAACTGGGAATGAAGCTCCACGGCGTGAGCTATCTTGAAATCCTGGCTCAGGGCGGCGGCATTCTCTCCACCGTCCGCTCCACCCGCGCCGCCTCCGAGGAGGAACTGACGGACAAGGCCGCCAAGGTGCTGGACGACATGCTGCGCATGGGCGTCACCACCTGCGAGGCCAAAAGCGGCTATGGCCTGACCCCCGAGGACGAGTATAAGCAGTTACGGGTCATTCACCGCCTGAATGAGACGCATAAGGTGGAGGTGGTCCCCACGTTTATGGGGGCCCACGCCGTGCCCGAAGAGTTCAAAGGGGACCGGGAAGGGTATCTCCGCCTTTTGTGCGAGGAGATGATCCCCACCGTCGCCCGGGAGCAGCTTGCCGAATTCTGCGACGTGTTCTGCGAAACGGGCGTGTTCACCGCCGAGGAGTCCCGCCGGATTCTGGAGGCTGCCAAGGCCCACGGTCTGATTCCCAAAATTCACGCCGACGAAATTGATCCCATCGGCGGGTCCCAGCTTGCAGGCGAAATCGGTGCCATTTCTGCAGAGCATCTCATCGTCTGCCCGGAGGCAGGCATTGAAAGCCTCGCCAAGGGCGGTGTGATTGCCTGCTTGCTTCCCGGCACCAGCTTCTATCTGGGGGCCACCTTTGCCCCCGCCCGGGCCATGCTGGACGCAGGGGTCGCCGTGGCGGTGTCCACGGACTTCAACCCCGGCTCCTGCCCCAGCGCCAATTTGCAGCTTGCCATGAACATTGCCTGTCTGAAATACCGCCTCACGCCGGAGGAGGTCCTCACCGCCGTCACCCTCAACGGCGCGGCAGCTGTCCGTCGGGCCGACCGGCTTGGTTCTGTGGAGGTCGGAAAACAGGGCGACCTGCTGGTGTGGGACGCGCCGGATCTGGACTACATTTGCTACCGGCTGGGTGCAAATCTGGTGGATACCGTCATCAAGCAGGGCGAGGTCGTCCGGTTCTAAGTGTTCGACTTATACCCTGAAATAAGCTCCATGCAACGCTTTACCGCTTGGCGGGGCGCTTTATAAAAAATCGGCAGGCCCGGAAAGTCTTTGACTTTCCGGGCCTGCTTTTATGCGCCTGCGTCACTCCGTCATAAAGTTCTTGTTTTTGCTGTAAAGGTTCTCCACCGTCAGGGGCTTTGCCTGCCGAATACTGTATTTCAGGCAGTCTTCCAGCTCGTCAAATTCATACGCACCCTTCACGCCCCGAAGCCGCTGCATTCCTCTATGACAATAAATATCCAGCGGGCGGTATAGATAGCGGTCCAGCTCGTTGTCAAAGATATGGTTCTGATCCAGCTCCCGGCGCAGCCGGGCCAGCACGCTGTCCCGAATGCCCTGCTCCACCAAAGAGCTGAGACGGCTTGCCGAGTCCCATGAGGCCGCCAGCAGCTCCACCGCCCGGGCATAACTCCCATCCTGCGCGGCGTAATAGGCAGTGTAAGCCTCCGTCAGTCCCCTGCCAGAAAGTTCCCCGGTTTTTGCAAAAGCCCCCATTGCCCGGTCCAGCAGCAGCCGGGCTTTTTCGTGATCTCCCATCGCCATTGCGGATCGGGCATGACAAGCAAGCAAAAAGCCGCTGCCCGGCCATGGCTCCAATCCCTCGGTCCGGTCCTCCGCCGCCTGATAAAACGCGCAGGCCCCGGCGAAATCCTTCTGGCGGCGCTTCCACTCTCCCTGCCATGCCCCCACATAGGCGCAAAACATGGGATAGCGCTCCGGGTGGTCAATCGTCTCCAATGCCTGCCGGAGGAAATAGTCGCAGCTTTTATAGCTTCCCTCCTTGCAAAAGTCAATGCCCCGCAGCAGCAAATAGCAAGCCCGCTGGCGTCTCAGGCCCGATTCCTCCGCAATTTCAAGACCCCGGACAATATATTCCGGCGCGGCCTGATCGGTCTTGATATGATAGGTGATTCTCTGGCGCAGCGCCCACAGCAGCAGCTCCGTGTCCTCTGGGGCGCATGGCGTCAAAGCCCGGAGCAGGTCGTCGGTGACGGCCAGCCCCTCCTGATACTGCCCAGCGTAAATCATCGTCCGCGCCTTGGCGCACAAAAGCAGCCGTTCCGGCCCCAGCAGCGTCTCTTTCTCCTCCGGCGGAAGCTGGCGGCGCAGCCGCTCCAGCTCCTGCTCCAGCCGCTTCACCTCGTCCTCCGCCGTGACTCCCACTGGCAGCGGAGACGGAACAGGCGCATCCACTGTTGCCAGCGGCGGAATTTCGCAGCTCCGCCCCGTCCGCCAGTAAAGCGCCTCGACCTCACAATGAAAGGCCCTCTGTCCGTCTCCTCCCGCGCGGTAGTGGGCCGCGGCCCGACTAAGCCCGGCCGCATCCCCCTCCTGCACGGTTTCCCGCAGGCATTCTGCAATTTTCAAGTGCAGGGGCTGACGCTGGAAATAGGACTGTGCCTGATACAGCGCCTCCCGCATATGGGGATGGAGAAACTCCAGATAGCTCTCCCCGTCTGCAAGCCGCTCCCCGATGAGGGAGTGCTCCTCCAGCTCCACGGAGAGGGCGTAAAGCTGCGCGGTCTGATAGCCGGTAATTTCAGAGAGCAGGCGGCAGGGAGTTTTGTCCTCAAACAGAGCCAAAACATTTGCAAGGTGCAGCGCCTGAGTGCTCAGGCCCGCCATCCGCTGGCGAAGAATGCCGCCCTCGTCTGGCAGCGTGTTCTCCGAAGGCTCCTTGCCCCGCAGATTTTCAACAGCCGCCGCCAGCAGCCGGGGATTGCCGCCCGTGGCCTCGTAAATGCGGCCCCGCAGGGGAACAGGCAAATCCCCGCCCAGCACCGCGTCCAGATATTCGTCCGTCTCTTCCCGAGTGAGACAGGGGATGCATACCCGCTCCAGCGCCGACTCGTCCAGCATAAAATTCACGTCCACATTCAGCGTCCAGCTTGTTGCAAGCAACAGAAGCTGGGTTCCGCCCAGCCTGCGCACCACCTGACTGAGCAGGTCCTGACTGGCCGAATCCATCCACTGCAAATCCTCAAACACCAGCAGAATTTTCCGCCGGTGGGCCGCCAGCGACAGCAGCAATGCCACCGCGTCCGTCACCAGCGCGCCGCAGCGGTTCTGCTTGAACTCGCCGGGTTCCCGCCGGGCCTCTTCCCCGTCGGAAAAGACCGGGAACACCCGGGCAATGGTGCGGCGGGTGGTTTCGGGAATCTGCACGTTCCGCCGGGCCATCTCCTCCGCCACGGAAAGCATCACGTTTTTCCACGGTTCCAGATACACCCCCGCCTGCCGCTGGGAACAGCCGCCCTTCAGCACCAGCGCGTCGGAAAAATCCCCACCTCGTAAAAAGGATTGCAGAAGATAGCTTTTGCCGCTGCCAGCCTCGCCGTAAAACAGCAGAGAGGAAACCTCGTACCCCTCCTGAAACAGCCGATACCGCTCCTGCATTTTCCGCACCAGCGCAGCGCGGCTGGCGGTCATCTCCGGCCCGGGGCGGCTGGGCGCGTCCTCGGTGGTACGGTTCCATTGGTTTACAATTTCATAGTACAGCGCGGCTGTCTCGTGCAGCGGCGTGATGCCCAGCTCCTCGGCCAGCTTGTCTTTCAGCCGCTGATAAAGGTTTGCCGCCTTGTAATACCGCCCCTCCTGCTGATAAAGCTCCATCAGAAACATGACCATTTTCTCGTCCAGCCCGTCCCGGCTGAGATATTCAAGACTCAACCGCTCCGCCCTGCCAAGATCGCCCGCGGCTCGGGCCTCGGCCGCTCCGTCAGAAAGGTCGCTGAGGGTTCGGGCGGCCATCTGCTCTCGCACCTGATCTACCCATGCGTTGAAATTAGGCGCGTTTTTCACGGTAAAGCCCCTCAAAAAGCGTTCCTTGTCTATGGCTTCGCCCTCGCCGCATCGGTCCAGGTCAGAAGATAATTCCCGCTCCGGGTTCAGCCGCACCTCCGTCTTTTGCGTGGTCAAAATCAAGTCGGACCCCAAAATCTTGCGCAGAGTGTAAATGGTGTGGCGAAGGTTTTTATAGCCCACCTCCTCCGTGCAATCCTCCCACAAAAGCTCCACCAACTCCTGCCTTGTGGCGCTTTTGCGGCAGATCAGGTAGTAAAACAGCGCGTCTACCCGCTTGAAGGGGAAGGAAACCTCCACCCCGTCCAGCTTCACGCAGGGAATATCAAACATCTGTACCTCGATTTTCGGCATTGGCCCATCCCTTCCCTTCAAAAAGCCATTTCAAGGCTTTGTTCTTCAAGCTATATTATATCACGGTTTCGTCGCCCCGCGCCAGCTATATTTGTATTGGCAAAACAGCGAACAGGGGCAGGCCGCCACGGCCTGCCCCCAGTTACTCGCAAGCGCCGCGTATCTCCGCGCCGCTGTTTGTCAGTCCGTCCGTCCGAAGAAGGCGCGTACCTCGCCCACCTGATACAGCGAGCCAAAGGCACAGACGATGTCCTCCGGTCCCTTCCCGTCCATCGCCATGGCCATGCCGCTTTTCACGTCGCCGCCGCTCCGGGCGGGAAGCCCGGTAAGCTCCGCAATTCTCGCACAAAGCGCCTCGGATGAAAGCGCCCGCTCGCTCTCAGGCGTCACGGCAATAAACTCTTTTGCAAACGGCGCCACGGTGAGAATCATATCGTCGTAATCCTTGTCCGCCATCACGCCCATCAGCATCGTCAGCTTCCGCCCGGGCAAATAAGCTTCAAGGCACCCGGAAAGTTCCCGCACCCCGTCCGGGTTGTGAGCCCCGTCCACCAGCACCAGCGGATTTTTTTGGAGAATTTCAAACCGGCCCGGCCAAGTCACGGCCAAAAGTCCTTCCCGCACAGCGGACTCCGGAATGCTGTATCCCCGCCGCTCCCGCAGCACGTCCACGGTGTCCAGCGCCACGGCGGCGTTTTGATATTGATAGTTTCCAATCAACCGCAGACGAAGATCCTTTCGGTCCCTATAGTCAAAGGTCTGCCCGTCCAGATCATGGGCAAGCAGCGTTTGGGCGGTGGAATCCGTCGTCCGCAGGGTGCAGCCCTGCTGCCCGCAAACACCGCGCACCACGGCCTCTACCTCGTCCGTCTGCCCGGAGAGTACCACCTCCGCGCCCGGCTTAATGATGCCCGCCTTCTCCCCTGCAATTTTTGCAAGGGTATCTCCCAGCACATCAGTATGCTCCAGCGCAATGTGGGTAATCACCGCCGCATCCGGCGCGCCGATAACATTGGTGGAATCCAGCCGTCCTCCAAGCCCCACCTCAAGAACCACCACGTCGCAGTTCTTCTGCTGAAAATACAGCAAGGCCATAGCGGTAATCCGCTCAAATTCCGTGGGCTGGTCGGACATCCCGTCCACCAGCGGCTTCACCTGCCGGGCAAGATCGGTCAGCTCTTCGTCGGAGATATCCGTTCCGTTCACCTTCATACGCTCGTTGATGCGAAAGAGGTGAGGCGAGGTGTAAAGCCCGGTGGTATAGCCCGCCCGGGTCAAAATCTCTGAAAGCATGGCACACACGGAGCCCTTTCCGTTGGTCCCCGCCACATGGATGAACTTCAGGCGCTTTTGGGGATTGCCCAGCAGTTCCATCAGTTCTTCAATGCGCTCCAGCCCCAGACGGCTTCCCTGCCAGGACGTGGCATGGATAAATTCCAGCGCCTGGGAAAGGTTCATACGGTGGCCTTCTTTCCGAAGTGCCCCAGCACCTTTGTCATCAGGCCGATGGTCACTACCTGTGCCGCAATCATCACGGCGGTGGAGATGGTCCGGGTGAGGAACAGGGGACCGTAGGGCGAACCGTACAGCACGGAAATCCACAGCGTGTTCAAAAGCAGGCTCAGTATCAGTTGATTCACCGCCACGGCGCCGCCGATGCGGGCCATGGTCTGCCGCTTGTGCAGGAACACGCCCCACACCAGACCCGTCAGTGCGGCAGTGAGCGTAAATCCGGGGAAATAAGGCCCGATGGGGAACATAATGGCCCCCAGAAAATCGCCCAGACCGCCCACAACTGCCGCCGGTACGGCGCCGTACAGCACCGCCGCCACAACCACGGGGACAAACCCAAGGCCGATTTTAAAGTTCCACGCGGGAATAGAGCAGAACCGGGAGAGTACAATTTCGATGGCCACCAACATACCAAGGGTCACCAACATGGATGTCTTTTGCTTTTTCATATTAAATTCCTCCTTTATGTGAGAAAAACGGCCCAACCAAGCAGTCGCTTGGTTTCGGCAGTTGCCACTTGGGAGGAAATATTTCCTTCTTTGTGGCAGCGGATGCGGGTTCAGCAACGCGGGGCTTGGCCCCTTCGTCCAACGGCGACTCCCATCCGTCGGCACTTAACGCGCTGGCCCTACTCTGTCGTCGGAGCAGGCTCCATATCCCTCGCTTCGGCCTTTCGGCCAAAGCTCGTTCATTTTGCCGCTCCTCCTCTTCCCCGAAAATGCTCCGCATTTTCAAGGGCTTGGAAACGGGGTGTGCGGAGCATCAGCTCCGGAGTGATGTCCGGGCCTCGTCCGAAAAATTGGACTTACGCGGACTTTTTATGGTGTGCCGACCAAAGCAGCCATGCGAAGGCAAGACCGCCCAAAAGATTCCCGATAGTCACCGGCAAAAGATTACCCAGCAGGAAGTTTCCCCAGGTCAGGGCTGAGATATCCAGACCGGCCGCTGTCACAACCGCACCGGCGCCGGGCAGCGTCAGCGCCAACAAACCTGCGGGGATGTAATACATATTGGCCACGCAGTGCTCGAACCCACAGATCACAAAGCAGCAGACAGGGCCAAACACGCCCACAGCACGGCCCACAGAATCCTCTGCGCACAAGGCCATCATCACGGCCGTACACACCAGAATATTGCATAAAATGCCAAGGCCCAATGCTTCGGTAAATGTAAACGAGCATTTTGCAGCGGCGGTGGAAATCATTTTCAGCACCAGCCCGTCGGCCATATGCGGACCACTGAACGTTCGCAGCGCCCACGCCAGCAGTACCGACCCGACAAAGTTGCCAAGGTACACCAGCACAAGGTTTCGGACCATTCCGCCCACACGAATGCGCCGTTCCCGAATGGAAATCAGCATCAGGCAGTTTCCGGTGAACAGCTCCGCTCCGGTCATCAACACCATAATCAGCCCCAGCGGAAACAGAACCCCGCTGATAAGCTTTGCAATGGATGCACTTTCAACGGAATAGCTGGCTGCGGCAGTCACTGCGCTGCCGATTCCAATGGCAAAGCCCGCCAATATTCCTGCCAGCAGCAGCTTTTTTACACCGGACGAAGCCTTTTTTTCACCAATCTCGGTATACTTTTCTAAAAATTCAGCGGGATTCAGCATATCCTGTCCCCTTTCGCTCCCGCGCACGAACCGGGAAGCTTCTTTTAAAATGCCTCTAAAAAGAGGGCGCGTACCCCGGCGGAGCCAATTGGCTCCGCCGGGAAATGCGGTTTAAAACAGGCCGGAAATTCTTCCCTGTGCGTCCACGTCAATGCGGTCGGCGGAGGGAACCTTGGGCAGGCCCGGCATGGTCATGATATCGCCGGTCTTGGCCACCAGGAAGCCCGCGCCGGCGTTCACCTTCAGGTCCCGCACGGTGATCTTGAAGCCACGGGGCGCGCCCAGCTTCCCAGCGTCGTCGGAGAAGGAGAACTGGGTCTTTGCCATGCAGATAGGCAGTTTGTCAAAGCCCAGCTCGGTGAGCTGCTGCATCTGCTTTTTGGCGGCGGGAGCAAGCACCACGCCGTCGGCGCGATAGACCTTGGTGGCAATGGCGTTGAGCTTCTCCTCAATGCCCGCCTCCGCGTCATAGACAAACTGGAAGTTGTTGGGCTGCTCGCACAGGTGCATGACCTCCTGCGCAAGGGCTTCGCCGCCCTCGCCGCCCTTGGCCCACACCTCGCTGAGGGCCACGTTGACGCCAAGCTCGCGGCACTTGTCTTCCACCATTTTCAGCTCTGCGGCAGTATCGGTGGGGAAAGCGTTGATCGCCACCACGCAGGGCAGGCCATAAACCTTGGTCACGTTCTCCACATGCTGAAGGAGGTTGGGCAGGCCCTTTTCCAGAGCTTCCAGATTTTCATTATTCAGATCGGCCTTGGCAACGCCGCCGTGATACTTCAGAGCACGGACGGTGGCCACCACCACCACCGCGTCGGGATGGAACCCGCCTGCGCGGCACTTGATGTCCAAAAACTTCTCCGCGCCAAGGTCGGCGGCAAAGCCCGCCTCGGTGACGGTGTACTCGCTGAGCTTCATGGCCGTCTGGGTGGCCTGAATGGAGTTGCAGCCGTGGGCAATGTTGGCAAAGGGTCCGCCGTGGATCAGCGCGGGAGTGTGCTCCAGCGTCTGGACCAGGTTGGGCTTAATGGCGTCCTTCAGCAGGGCGGCCATAGCGCCCTCGGCGTGGAGGTCGTGGGCCGTGACGGGCTTTTCGTCCCGGGTATAAGCCACCACCATCTTGGCAAGTCTTTCCTTCATGTCCTCCAGATTCTGGGCCAGGCACAGCACGGCCATGATTTCGGAGGCCACGGTAATCTCAAACCCGTCCTCGCGGGGCACGCCGCTGGCCTTGCCGCCAAGGCCGCAGATGATGTGGCGGAGCTGGCGGTCGTTCATATCCACCGCACGCTTCCAAACGATTCTGCGCACGTCGATATCCAGCACGTTGCCCTGCTGAATGTGGTTGTCCAGCAGCGCCGCCATCAGGTTGTTGGCCGCACCGATGGCGTGGAAATCTCCGGTAAAGTGGAGATTGATATCCTCCATGGGCACCACCTGGGCATAGCCGCCGCCAGCCGCGCCGCCCTTGACGCCGAACACGGGGCCAAGGCTGGGCTCACGCAGGCAGACCACGGTCTTCTTGCCAAGCCGGTTCAGCGCGTCGGCAAGGCCCACGGAGGTGGTGGTTTTACCCTCGCCCGCGGGGGTGGGGCTGATGGCCGTCACCAGCACCAGCTTCGCCTTGCGGGGCAGGTCCTTCAGGGCGTGAATATCCAGCTTCGCCTTGTAATGGCCATAGGGCTCCAGCGTCTCCTGCCCAACACCCAGCTTCGCGGCCACCTCTTGGATGGGAAGCATGGCTGTGGACTGGGCAATTTCAATGTCAGTCTTAAATTCCATGGGTCATTTCCTCCTTAATTATTTGTCTCAGGCTATCTCGGCAATTTCGCAAATCAGGAATGTGGACGCTGACGCGCATCGCAGTAACGGTTCCGCGTTCTCCGCCAGCGCCGCCTCGCCCGCGGCAAAGCGCACGCCTGTTCCCTCCGCCGAAAGTTCGCCGTCGCCCTCCGCGCAGTAGACCAGAAAAACACGTTTTTCCGCCGTCGCCTCCACCGTTTGGCTCAGGCGGCACACGCCGCCCTCGCCCAGCCGCAGACAAACCATCTGTCCTGCGCAGCGCCCCTTGCGGAGCATCAGATTAAAGTCCGTGCAGATACCCTCGGAGCGGGTAGGCGCGCCGCCGTCGAACCGATGGACGCTGCCGGGGTTCAGCTCCAGCGCCTCTTCCCCATGGGTCAGTCGAATGGTCCCCCGCAGAGTGGACAGAAACCGTTCGTAGTCCGGAAGGGGCGTGAAATCCGAAGTCTCCAGCTCCACCGTTGCGGAGCTAACGCGCCACAGGAAGTCCCGCTCGGCGTAGACCGCCCCGGCAGGGGCAATGGCAATCTGCGTGGTGGTTCCCCCGCTCCAGCGGGAGGCGGCATA
>DKLF01000125.1:13978-30619 GCA_002455655.1 Oscillibacter sp. UBA6647
AGCGGGAGGCGGCATATTCCTCCGGGGAGATGCGCCGAATTGTAGCGTTCATTATATCACACTTTCCGACTGAAACCATCGGTTTTTATAATTTAAAGTGAATTAAGAACCTTTTCATAAATGGAGTCTGCCAAGGGCAGGGCCTTTGCCAAAAGGGCCTCGCCCTGTGCGCGGTAGCGGTCGGCAAATTCCTGATCTTTCATCCCGCCAATGTTGATAAGCACGTTCAGCCACGCGCCCTGAATCGCGGCCTTCAGGCTCAGAGCCGCGCAGCCCAGATCACTGGCGGCGCTGGCGTTGGACTTGCCCACCACCCGGTCAGTCAGCTCCAGAGCGGCATAAGACAGCTCCATCATCTCAAAGGGCGTCTCCGTGCAGCCCTTGAGGGCGGTGAGCATCGCGCCGGAGCGGGCGGTTTTTTCCTCATCGGTGTCCTTGGGCATGGCAAACACGGCAGACACGGCGTTGAACGCCTCGGTGTCCCGGTCAATCACGTCCACAAACTTTGCCTTCAGCGCCTGCGCCTGATCGGCGACACCGGCGGTCAGCTCCTGATACTCTTCATACTTCTTCTTTCCCTGAGTCAGGGAGCAGACCATGGCGGTCAGCGCCGCGCCCATGGCTCCCTCCAGCGCAGAGGCGGCTCCGCCGCCGGGAGCGGGGGCGTTGGAGGCCGTCAGGTCTACAAAACCGGAAAGTGTCTGGTCAACAAGCTTCATGTCCGCCTCCTTATTCCATGTCGATCAGGTGGTATTCCATCACCTGATTGCGGCAGTTGAAATTCTCAATCTTGAGATAGAACTCGGCGCAGTCGATCAGGGCCTTGGCCGGGGTCAGGCCCACCACCTCGGTGCCGAGAATGCGCACGCCGTACCGGTCGGCCAGAGCACGAATCATCTCGTAGGTGTAGTACAGGGGGGTTCCCTCATAGTTCACCATGTTCATGGAAACCTGCGCAATGTTCCGGTCCTCCAGCAGCAGGCCGATGGCCTTGCAGTGCTTGAAGCCGCCGGAGGAGCCGCGGATTGCCTTGGCAATCTCCTTGGCAACCTCCACGTTGTCGGTATCCAGATTCACGTTGAAGGCAACCAGAGGCATCCGCGCGCCGATGGCAATAATGCCTGCGGTGGGGTGAATCTTGCGCTCGCCGTAGTCGGGAGCCCACTCGGGCAAAAGCAGCTTCTCGGGCATTCCCTCGAACTGGCCCTTACGGACTTTCGCCAGATTCACGCGGTCGGGAGAGGAAGCGGAATCCTCATACAGGAAGCTGGGGACCTTCAGCTCGTCCCAAATGCGCTGGGCCACATGCTTGCTGATTTCCACGCACTCCTCCACGGAGATATCCATGGTGGGGACAAAGGGAATGACGTCGGTGGCACCCATACGGGGATGCGCGCCCTCGTGCTTGGTGAGGTCAATCGTCTCGGTGGCCTTTTTGCACAGCTGGAAGGCGGCCTCTTCAATGCCCTCGGGAGAGCCCACCAGAGTGAACACGCAGCGGTTGTGGGTGCCGTCGGACTGAACGTCCATCACCGTGCAGCCGGGAATGGAGTTCGCCACGTCCACCAGGCCCTGAAACACCGGCTCGTCTTTTTCCTTACTGACGCTGAAATTGGGAATGCACTCTACAAGCTTTGACATATCAATTTCCTCCATAAAAAATATTGATGCTTTAGGATCAATCAGGTATCCGAAATTTATCCGCGGAAACAAGCACTCTGCGCGACAAATCCGCAGCATCGCGTTTGAAACTAACCGCAGTATAGCACCGCCTCATCCAAAACACGTCTAATTTTCAAATTTTCAAGAAAATTAGCGGGATATTTCACGCATTTCAATTCCGCAGACTGTTTCAAAATTCTAAAAGCATCAATAATTATTCGGAATATTTTCATTTTTCTCCGCACCGTCTAATTTTTAAGACGCTTTTCTCTCAGCACCGCAAAAGGGACTTGTATCTTCTCCTATTCCTGTTAAAGCCCCATACACACCCGGTGTGGAACAGTCTCCCGAAACGCGGGACTTAACTCCCGGTGAACGGGATGGAAAAACCCGGCGATCGGTGATATACTGCCCTCATAAAGAGAGGAAGTTGATCGAATCCTTCAGCGAGCGGCTACGCCGCTTTCGCCGAGAGCGAAAGCTGACTCAGCAGGAACTGGCCGACACACTGGGCGTCAGCAATAAAACTGTGTCCCGTTGGGAGACGGAGGGCGGCTACCCGGACGTGGAGCTTTTAGTGCCTTTGGCTCGGGCGCTGGGCATCACTGTGGACGATCTGCTGGACGGGGATGACCCGGCGCGCCGGATAAGCCAAACAGATTGGCAGAATCTACTGTCCTACGCGTTTGCTCTGGGCGGCGGCGCGATGTTTTTCCTGCTTGATTTATTTATGCCCACGGCAATATGCTATCTTGGGTATCTGGGCTGCATGGCTTACGGCGCATATCTTCAGCGATATTACACCTATCGCAGCCGCTGGTTTTTCGGGGCAAATCTCATCATGAACGCGGCGGTAAATCTAGCGCTGTGCACCCGGACGCTGGCGCTGATATTTGGATTGCGCTCTCTGGTCACGATAAGCACCCCGATAGCAGAACACCCGGAAACACTTTTCCGCGGCTTGCAGATGAATACGCTGTACGCCACCAGGGCCGCTTTGCTTCTGACGCTGGCATTGACGGCGGCGACAGGGTATTTTCTGCGCACATGGAGCACGTCGGAAGAACCGACGGCAGCGGCGAGATGCCTGCTTCGGATCTGCGGAGAATTAGAGAGCACGCGGCACAATTGCGCAAGGCTGCGCCTTCGTATGGAAAAGCCCGGCTGGCAACGGGTGATCCCGGCAGTGATTCCCCTGCTGGCCTGTGCCTATTGGTCCCTCTCCTATTTCACGCGCCGCCCCTTCTGGAAAAAATCGAGGCGGCGAAGCCCCGATTTGCCCTGCTGCTGTTGGTCCTGGCGGCGCTGTTCACGCTGCCGCTGCTGAAACGGGGCCTTCGGCGGTGGATTCCTCTCCAGTGGGGGATGACGGCGCTATGCTGGCAGATGACAGGGCTACTGCGGTACACCTATTGGCTGCCGCGCCTTCAGGAATACCGCGACACGTGGGTCAGAACGGCATCCAACAATAGCGTTTCCATTATCGGGCAAGCATCCCCGGCAATGGCAGCGATGGCGCTGTGCCTCGCGGCAATCTGGATCGTTTTCGGCTATGTGCGCCTGCGGTGGGAGAAATCCGCACCGCAGGAGGAAACTCCGGGTTGAAAATTATTCGCCCGCCCCCGGAAAAATGTTCATTCCAGCCGCTGCTTTCGCTTTTCAATTGATTGCTGCAACAATTGAGGCAAGTTTGAGGCTATGTCCGTAAAAAGGCCCGCCGAATCTGCATTCGGCGGACCTTCTTACAGTATGGAGCAGCCTTTTGGAGAAAAAGCTTCTCAATGAGGCGCTCAGCCCATCAAATAGCCGTATCGGCTGAACACCGTGAGAATCACGCACTCGATATCCTTGGGCAGGGTATTCTCCCCGTCCAGATCGGCTTCGGAAACCGTTCCGTTCAGCCGGACCAGAACCTTGCGCCCGTCAAGGGGCAGGAAGCCGGAGTTGCCCTCCGTTTCGTCAAAGTCCTCCTTGCTGTGGAACAGGGTAAACTTATCGCGGTAGGGCGCGGAGTCGTAGGGGCAGAACACGGCGCAGTTGCCGCACTCGTTGCACATACGGTCCACATGGAGAATCTCCCGCCGCCCGTCGGGCATTTCAATGGAGACATTGGCCCGGTTGGGACACACGTCGGCGCAGCTTTCACACACCACGTTGCAGCTTAGGCAGCGTTCTCCCTCGCACTTGGCGGATTCACACAGGATGCCGCGCTTGGCCACCGCCTCCTCCCGGGAGGACTGGGCGTTTGCAGGGAAGTTCACGGAATTGCGGAAGGTTTTCAACACCTGATTGGCAAAGCCCTGCGCGTCTGCGATGCACTCCACCACCGTGGCAGGACCGCGGCGCACGTCGCCGCCGCAGAACACGCCTTCCAGATTGGTAATAAAGGCAGGGCAGCCAATGTTATCCAGCTTGATGCCATTCTCTGTGAGGAACTGGGTGTCCACCTGCTCACCCACGGCGGAAACCACCGTGTCGCAGTTGATTTCCACGGTTTCGCCCGTCTCCACCGGCACGCGCCGGCCAGAGGCGTCCGGCTCGCCCAGCTTCATCCGCTTGCACAGCAGCGTCCCGTTTTTCTGCTCAAAGGGGCTTACCAGCTCCAAAAAGCGCACACCGTCAGCAATGGCAAGGTCCAGTTCCTCCGCGTCGGCGGGCATATATTTCTTCGTCCGGCGATAAACCAGCGTGGAGGACTTGGCTCCCGCCCGAAGGGCAACCCGGGCCGCGTCCATGGCGGTGTTTCCGCCGCCGACCACGACCACATGGCCAAGAGACACCTCTTTCCCGTCCTTCAGGTCCTTCATCCAGCCGATGACGGGAGCCACGTTGCCGGGGATATTCAAATTGCCGGGCTTCCACGCGCCCACGGCGAAATAGATGTGGGTATAGCCCTGTGCCTTCAGCTCAGTCACGGAGGGGGCAGGCGCGCCGCAGCGAACCTCGGCACCCATTTTCAAAACCAGATCCACGTCCTTCTGAATGGCCTCGTCGCTGATGCGGAAACCGGGGATGACCTGACGCACCACGCCGCCAAGGGTGTCCGCCTTTTCAAAAATGGTGCAGGGGATTCCCGCCCGGCCAAGGAAGAACGCCGCCGACAATCCGGAGGGTCCGCCGCCCACGATGGCAGCCTTCACGCCGCTATTGGCGGGAACGGGGGCCTTGAGCGTGCGCATCACCTCGTCATAGCCCTTTTCGGCAGCTACCAGCTTGGTGGCGCGAATCTGCACGGAGTCCTCATAGAAATTCCGGGTACACTTGTCCATACAGTGATGGGTGCAGATGGTGCCGGTGATAAATGGCAGGGGGTTTTTCTCGATAATCAGGCGCAATGCGTCCGCATACCGGCCCTGATGGCACAGCTCAATATACTCCGGAATGTCCTGATGGATGGGACAGCCGCCCTCGCAGGGGGCGGTGAAGCAGCTCAGCAGCGGCACCTTTTCATACAGCTTCCGCCGGGGCAGGGGCTTAACCGGCTTGACATGGTATTTATCCCGCCGCGCCTCCAGCGACAATGCCTCGATGCCCTCCACGTCCACGGAGATAAACGGCTCGTAACGGAGCGTTTCAAGCTTCTCGGCAATCTGCTTAAAGCGCTGATAGCCGCCGGGCTTCAACTCTGTGGTGGCCATGGTGATGGGCCAGATGCCGCAGGCAAACAGCTTGTCGATGTTGAAGAAATCCGCGCCGCCCGCATAGGACAGGCGCAGCCGCCCGCCAAATTCCTTGGCAATACGGGCCGCCATAATGGTAGTCAAGGGGAAAAGAGACTTGCCCGCCATATACATTTCCTCGGAGGGCAGTTCCTTGCGGGTCACGTCCACGGGGAAGGTGTTGGACAGCTTCAAGCCGAATTCCAGACTGTGCTTTGCAGCCAGCGCCATCAGCCGGTGGAACATAGGCACCGCGTCGGCATACTGCAAATCCTCCTGAAAATGGTGCTCGTCGAAGGAGATATAGTCATAGCCCATGAAATCCAGCACAGTACGGGCCGTCTCATAGCCCAAAATGGTGGGATTGCACTTCACGAAGGTGTGGAAATGCTTTTCCTCAATCAGGTAACTTGCAATCCGCTCAATCTCGTCCGGCGGGCAGCCATGGAGCGTGGAAACGGTGACGCTGCGGGAAACCCGGGGGGAGATGGAGGCGATAAAGTCTTCCTCCGCAGGGAACATCTGCCGCAAAACGGCGATGCACTCTTTAAAAATCGGCGTTTCGGACGCGTCGGCCATGCCGTTTAGGAAATCGTCGATCTTCTTGCCCTTGATGCCCTCAAGGTCATAGCCCACGGACATGTTGAACACAAACCCGTCGGGGTCGCCCAGCCCGTACAGCCGGGCCATCATCTTGCAGGCGCACCAAGCCTTTACGTATTCCTCAAACGCCTGAGAGACATACAGCTCTGTGGACCACTCGCAGTTATAGCACTCGTCTTCTGCCAGAATGCAGGGCTTGTTGACGCAGGCCGCCAGCTCCGCGCCGTCCATTTTCTGAACGGTTTTCAGCTCGAAGAACCGGGCTCCGGTGTAGTATCCGGCGATGATGTTCTGTGCAAGCTGGGTGGCGGGGCCTGCCGCCGGGCCAAAGGGAGTTTCAAGCTTCTCGCCGAAAATGGGAAGGGTCTTCGTCCCGGCCAGATAGGGCCGACGGGCGCCGAACACGGTACCCTCCTGCTGGTGCTCCGAGACGGTCCATGCCATCAGTTCCCGAAACGGGATGGGGGTCATCAATTCGCTCATTTCCGTTTACCTCCGTTATATTTTTTCCTCATGCCTTGAAGGACAGGGCGGGCTGTTCCGCCGCCACGGCGGACGCCCCGTCCCTTCATCTCAATACTCTCTGTGGTTCAACCGACCCCAAAGACGCTTGGAGCTTTCCAGAATGCGGGCGTTGACCGCGTCCTCGTCGATCTCGGTCAAAACCCGGTCCTTCATCAAAACCTTGCCGTTGATCATGGTGGTCTTGCACTGGCGGCCCGTCATGCCGAAGAGCATATGCCCGTCGATATTCTCATCGGAGAAGGGGGTGTACGGCTTATAGTCCATGACGATCACGTCCGCCGCCGCGCCGGGGCGCAGAACGCCCAAGGGCGTTTCAAAGGAGCGGCCCGCAATTTTCGCGTTGTTGCGGAAGAGCATGTCTGTGACCTCGCACCAGCCCACGTTGGGCAGGCACGCGTTGCTCCGCTGGGAGCACAGGGCCACCTTAATAGACTCCAGCATGTCGTTGGTATACGCGTCGGTGCCAAGGCCCACCAGAATGCCTTTTTTGCAAAGCTGCAAAATCGGGGAGATGCCCACGGCATTGCCCATGTTGCTCTCGGGATTGTTGACGCACATGGTGTCGGTGGCCTTAATCAAATCCATTTCCGCGGTGTTTACGTGGATGCAGTGGCCAAGCAGGGTCTTCGGCCCCAGAATTTCGTGGTCCTGAAGCCGCTGAACGGGACGGCGGCCATAGTTTTGCAGGCTGTCGTACACGTCGTTCATTCCCTCGGACACATGGATATGGAAGCCCACGCGCCCGTTGTTGGCGGCCACCATGCGGTCAAAGGTCTTGTCAGAAATGGTGAATAGGGCATGCCCGCCGAACAGGGCCTTGAGCATATCGTCGGGGTGTTTCTCGCAATAGTCGATAAAGTCCTTGTTCTCCTGCACGGATTGGATGGCCTTTTCCTCCCCGTCCCGGTCGGAAACCTCATAGCAAAGGCATGCCCGCATGCCCATCTCCTTCGTGACCTCCGCGATTCTCATGAGAGAGCCGGGAATCTCGCAGAAGGATGCGTGGTGATCGAAAAAGGTGGTGACGCCCTGCTTGATGCAGTCGATGACCAGCGCCTGCGCGGAGGCTTTTGTGGCCTCCAGATCCAGATTGCGGTCGATGGCCCACCAGGTCCCCTCCAGCACCTCCAGGAAATTGGAGGGGTTGTTGCCATTGATGCTCAGTCCCCGGGCCAGCGCGGAATAAATATGGGTGTGGGCGTTAATCAGGCCGGGCATGATGACGCCGCCGCCCGCGTCCACATACTCCGCCTGGGGATACTGGGCTTTCAGCTCCGCGGTCCCGCCCACGGCCACGATTTTGCCTCCGTCGGTGACGACTCCTCCGTCAGGATAGTAGCCAACGCCCTCCGCGTCCCGGGTAATGACCTTTCCGTTTGCCAATAAAATCATTTGAAAAGCCTCCTGTCTTCCTTTATTATCATTCAATCTTCCCATTTTCTCTCGGTCTATAAAAAGAAAAGCGCCCCAAACCACCATCGGTTTGAAACGCCCCTCAAGACAACAAGAAATGATAGGCGTCAGCCCGTGCGCAGAGCACTTCGTTCCAGCTATCATTTTTTAATTGTGTCTATTGTATCGGACATACGTATAATTTGCAAGCAGGTGGGCTAAAAAATTTTTAGGTTCGGTTTTGTGGAAAACGACGGAGTAAAAATTTGAAAAACTACTTGAAATATTCTTAACATGATGTAATATAATAATCAAAACTATATTTATCTGAAAACGGACTGAGAGGTGGGATCTGTATGCGTGATTTCGTGGCAAAGGCGCAGGACCGCGTGAGCTTTGGGACCCATGCCCTGGGGGCTGTTGGCGCCCTTGTGGGCTGCGTGGTGATGGCTCTGCGGGGCGTTGCGCTGGGCGTGAGCGCCAAAACTCTGTGGGCGGCGATGGTATTTTGCCTGTCGGCGCTGGCACTGTACACTGCCAGCGCGGTTTACCATTACTATCCCGGCTGCGACACAACACCCGGGGCAAAGCGCTTTTTGCGCAAGATGGACCACAGCATGATCTACGTGCTGATTGCCGGAAGCTACACGCCCT
Source organism: Oscillibacter sp. UBA6647 (assembly GCA_002455655.1). Classification (GTDB taxonomy): domain Bacteria; phylum Bacillota; class Clostridia; order Oscillospirales; family Oscillospiraceae; genus Oscillibacter. The sequence continues at coordinate 22,474 of DKLF01000125.1, forward strand.
TTGCCATGGTATTGCTGCCCCAGCCTACGGGCGTGCGGTTTTGCGTTGCGCTGTGGGCGGTGGCGCTTTTGGGAATCGTCATCAAGCTGGCGTGGCTGAATGCGCCTCGGATTTTGTCCACGGCGGTTTATCTCGTCATGGGCTGGGCAGTTCTGTTTGTTGCCAAGGATTTTTCGTCTGTGGGCCAGCCCTGCATGACGCTGGTGGCGCTGGGGGGCGTGAGCTATTCCGTGGGGGCGGTGTTTTACGCAATTAAAAAGCCCAACATCTCGGCAGAGTGGACCTTTCACGAGCTGTTTCACCTGCTGATTCTTGCCGGGACAGCGTTCCACTTTGCGGCGATTTATTGCTTTGTACTCTAACCCGGTCTCCGTCTGTTCCGGCAATTTTCGAGCAATTTTCCGGGCTTCTCTTGCCAAATATTTTGCAGCGGCGTATACTGTTTTCCAGTTTATCCGGTGCAGCCGCCCTTTTCTGAAGGGCGGGGCGCTGTCCCCGCGCCGAGTAAACAGAGCCGCGTTGCCTGTGGAAAACCAGCTTTTCCGACGGAGTATGGCGGCTGCCTTTTAGTATGACGAGAGGAGCGGGCGCATGGAAACTCTGGAACCCATAAAAATTGACGAAACAGAGGAAGCCGCTGCGGCGGAGGCCGCGGAAGCGGGCAAGTCCGGGCGGCAGGAACATGCAGCCGGGACACGGCGCAAACGGCGCTTTTGGTTTCGCCCCTTACGAACGGTGCGGCTGGTGCTTTTGGGCGCGGTTCTGTGCGCCTTGGTTGGCGTCGCGGGCTTTCTTGCCGGGCGCTTCGGCGGCGGGGTGGAAGAGATCACAGAGCTTGACGCAGTGGTTCTGGAAAACCGGCTGGAGGAAATCAGTGAGCTGGCAAGCGTTAGCTGGTCCTATACGAATATGGCGCAGTTTGAAAACAAAAACGTATTCTACGGGATGACACTGCCCTTCACCACTAAGAAATTTATCCTCACCTACGACGGGGAGATTAAGGCAGGGGTGAATTTACGTAAGGCCTCGGTGGACATTTCCGGCACTGAGGTACATATCCGCCTGCCGCAGGCGGAGATTCTCTCCCACGAGATCGACGAAAACAGCGTGGAGGTTTTCGACGAAAAAGCCTCTATTTTCAACCCCTTTACCGTGGAGGATTTCACTGCCTTCCAATCAGACCAGAAGGCCGCCATGGAGAAAAGGGCGCTGGACAAAGGGCTTTTGAAGGAGGGCCGGGAAAAGGCCGCCGACAGTGTAAACCTTCTTCTGGGCGCGGCGCTGCCGGAGGGATATACGCTCACGATTGACTGAGAAATCACGGATTTACGTAAAACGCAGCCGCCCACTGGCGGCGCAAAAGAAAGGGCACGGGGAAGATACTTCCCCGTGCCCTTTCAGCTTGTCCGTGTATCTCTACGCAGAGCCGGACGACAATTCGGCAGTCGCGGCGTCCGCTTTCAGCTTGCCCGCGCACCTGCGCAGAGAGAGCGTCCACGCTCCCCCTGTTTTACTTTATAAATTCCCCCAGCACTTGCAGCAGTTCCTCCCGTCGCACAGGCTTTGAAAGATGGGCGTTCATCCCCGCAGCCCGGGTTTCCTGCCGGTCATGGGCAAAGGCGTTGGCAGTCATAGCGATAATGGGAATGCTCTGCGCGTCGCCCCGCCCTGAGGCGCGGATGGCCTTTGTCGCCTCGATTCCGTTCATCACCGGCATGCGAATATCCATCAAAACCGCATCGTAGTAGCCCACTTCCCCGGTAAGATAGCGCTCCAGCGCCACCTGGCCGTTTTCCGCGTGGTCCACCTGCATTCCCCCCATGGAAAGCATCCGCTTTGCGATCTCCGTGTTGACGGGGTGGTCCTCCACCAGCAAAACCCGCTTTCCCGCAAGAATCGTCCGGGGGGCGCGAGCGGCAGCCGCTTCCTCCGCCTCCTCCGGCGGACACCCTTTGGGCATGGTGATTCGCACGGTAAACTCGCTGCCCCGACCCAGCTCGCTTTTGGCGGAGACGGTGCCGCCCATTTCCTCCACCAGATTTTTCACGATGGCAAGGCCCAACCCCGTTCCAAGCTGGGGATGCTGATAGCCGTTGTTCTCCTGCTCAAAGGGCTCGAACACCCGGCTGAGAAATTCTGGGCTCATGCCGCAGCCCTGATCCCGGAAGACAATGGTGCTGGAAATTTTATCATCTCCGCGGGGAGTGTGACGTACCGTGCAGAAAATCTCCGAGCCGGGCCTTGAAAACTTGACGGCGTTGCTCAGGATATTGATGTACACCTGCTGGATGCGCAGCCGGTCTACCACCACATACGGCGTGATGCCGCTTGCGTCCAGATGAAAGCGAATGCCCTTTTCCTCCATGCGTGGCAAAATCAGCGCAAGGATATCCCCAAGCAGCGCCCCCGTGTTTACAGTTTCGGGGTGCAGCTCGATGTGGCCCGACTCAATCCGGCTCATGTCCAGAACGTCGTTAATCAGCCCCAGCAGGTATTCGCCGGACACCTGAATTTTATCCAGCATTCCCATTGCCTCGGAATCCAGCGCATTTTCCCGCGCCAGTTGGGTCAGCCCCAGAATGGCGTTCATGGGCGTGCGGATTTCGTGGCTCATACGGGAAAGAAATTCGCTTTTCGCCTGATTGGCACGGCGGGCCTCCTCCAGTGCGGCACGCAGCGCCTCGCTGCGGCGGCGCTCTTTGACAAAAGCGTCGGTGGAGTCCGCCATGGTGCAGCAGATGATATTGCTCTCCTTATCCAGCCAGACAAAGGAATAGCGCACCCGCCGGATTTCTCCGGCGCTGCTGCGGCAGTCGGCATAGACGGTGTATTCCACGCTGTCGCTGAGCCGGGCCCGGATTTCACTGAAATGCAGGCGCTTCAGCGTCTCTTCCAAGTCCTCTCCGGCAAAGGAGTCCCGGACAACGCCAAGCAGGGCTGCCTCCGCTTCGGGAACCTCCCGGATGCAACGGTCCTTGTCCTGCGATGCAAAAATCCGAGCGGTATTCGCATTCAGGTCGATGCGCAGAATCATCAGGTATTCCCGGCGGATGACGGTATCCATAATCTGCTCCATGGACTTTTGATCGTCGATGTCAAAGGAGTAGATGTTAGCCTCCACGTCGTTGGTCACGGGGTTTTCCGTGATGTCCACCCGCACGGTCAGCCAGCGGTACGCACCACCGATCCGGCAGTTGCGCTCGAAGGTCAGCATAGTAGTCCCCCGGGTATACGCGTCCAGCAGGGCCGCGCGGTTGAATCGCCGGGCAAATTCTTCGCACTGCTCCGGTGCGGCGGTACGCTTTTTCATGCCCTTGAACAGTGCATCCGCCGTTCCGTCCAGCCCCTCCAAAAATTCCGGATATAGGGAAGGCCCCATCTTGCAGGTGTTTTTCGTCAGATTCAGGTGCGCCGAAGCCACCGCACTGGACACAAGCGCCCGCAAGCGCTGGTTCTGCCGCTCATACCGCTCGATCTCCCTGTGAAGCTGGGTGCACACCACGCCGGTGCAAAGCACCCGCGTGCGGTTTCCCTCCGCGTCGTACAGGGAGGTCATCTTAATCCATCGGATGTCCCCGCTCACCGTGCGCTCCCGCACCTCGCAGGAGGCAAAGGGCGCGCCCTGATCAATGGCGTCTATCTCCTTTTGCAGTCTGGGGATGTCCTCCTCAAGCGTAATATTCTGCTCAAACCAGGACTGGGGATAGTTCTCCAGCACGCTGGGCACGCCAAACAGCGCGCAGGCGCGTTTGCTGGTGCGCAGCGTGTGGAGTGCCGGGTCGTATATCCACGAATCCACGTCGGCATGGTCCATGGCCGCCTGAAGCATGCGCTCGTTTTCCTCCAGATTCTCCTGAAGGCGTTTCAGCTCGTCCACGTCGCTGAATACGCCATAATAAGTCCGCCCGTCGCCCTCCCGTGGGGCGGGGGAGGCTTTCAGCGCAATCCAGAAATAGTTTCCGTCCTGCCGCAGGATGCGGAAGGTCGCACGAATGGTTTCCCCGCCCTGTCGGCAGAGGGCAAGCTGTTTCCGCAGGACCGCCCGGTCGTCGGGATGGACGTTCAGCATCGGGTTGACGATTTCGCCCTTCTCCGGCTCGGAATAGCCCAGTATCTGGTAAAAGCCCGTGTTGAAATGAAGCGTTTCAAAGCATACCTCTTCATCCACGCGGAAAGAGCAGATGCCGCCGGGCACCAAATCCATCATGTTTTGAAGCTGCCCTTCCCGCTCCCGCGCCTCCCGGATCATGGAGCGTCTCCGATGGTTGTCCCACAGCAAAAAAGCAAGCCCCGCCGCCAGCAACGCAACAAGTCCCGCAAACACCAGCGCGTGGGGATGCCGGATGGCAGCCTGAAAAAAAGACTCGTCCGCCGCGCGGGCGACGGGAGCGGAGAAAAAAAGCAGCACGGCAGGGAGCGATACCCCTATCGCCCTCCCCCCTGCCGCGCCGCGCCTTTTTAGCCTGCGTCCCATAACTTCTCCGCCTTTCCAAGGCCCGGCTTTCCGGCTCCCGGAGGTTCTCTCTTTGCCGGACCCTTGCAGCGTTTATTTTTGAAGGCCTGCCTCCACTTGAAGATAATAGTCCGTAATCATGTTCACCGACGGCTCAATGCCGATGGCGCTGGAGAGCACCAGATCAAAGCACTTCCGGTCGCCCCACTTTTCACCGGTGAAGTGGAAGTAGTAGTTTGCGCGGTTTTTGTCGGTTTTCAGCATCAGCGCCTCCGCCGCCTTCTGGTCCATTCCATGCCGCTCCATCACCCGCCTGATGCGGCTGCGCATGGGCGCCTGAACGAAGACGTTTACATGGGGTCCCTTTTCCTGAAGTACATAGTCCGCGCAGCGACCCACAATCACCGCGCCGCCCTGTGCGGCGATGTCCCGAATGACCTCGGACTGGGATAAAAACAACTGATCCGCCGGAGGCAACAAATTCACGCTGCCCGACCGCATTCCCATGGAGAAGTTGGCCCCGGAAAAGGAATACAAAAAGCTGCTGACGGACTGCTCGTCAAGCCCCGCCAGATACTCCGGGCTGAGGCCGGATTTTTCCGCCGCCAGCACGATCAGCTCCTTGTCGTAATAAGGCAGCCCCAGCTTTTCGGCCGCCAGCTTGCCAATTTCCCTGCCACCGCTGCCAAATTCCCGGCCGATGGTCATTACCATTTTATGTTCCATATCCTTGCTCCTTCCGGCAGGGAACTCAAATCTTTCCCCGCGCCGTTTCCTCTTTTGTCTCCTGTATAATATCATGGAATCCGGGAAAAAAACAATCATTTTCACCATAGGGCACGGAAAAAACCGAGACACCCTCTCCGGAAGGGGCCATGGCCAACGTCTGCCAGAACCAGAAAAGCTCCGTCTCGGAGAGATAGAAATGATCCGGATTGAAGCTGCGGCGCAAAAGCCGCCGCCATCCCTCCCGATACCGGGATGCTCCGGCCCGCTCCCGTCGCTCCATTTCCGTCTCCGCTTCCCGCAACAGCACCTTTCGCCAGGGGTATTTTTTAGAAAAGCAGGCAGAGAGTGGAATCGGCGCGCCGGTGAGCAGGTCCCAGGTGTCCCCGTGCCGTCTCCGTTCCATCCGCCCGCCGCACCGCTCCACGGATTCGGTGTACAGGCTCAACACGCCCCCGCCGTTGCAGGTGACACAGTAGGTGAGTCGCGCGGAGTCCTGCGGAATGGGTGCGCTGTTCTCCATGGCCAACCGGCAGGCCTCCGCCGACTGGGGAAAGAGCCAGCGCTCACAATAGCGCAGGTAGGCGCGGGCGTAGAGCTGATAGTACCGCGCAAGCCTGCGGTCCGTCCGCTCTCCCTCTTCCACGGGCCGAGGGAGGGATAACTCCGCTGTGAGCGCGGGGATTCCGTCCACCGTCCACTCCCGCTGGGCAACAAACGGTTCCAGCTTTATCTGATCGCGCATGGCAGCCTCCTTCACAGGTTCAAGACGGCGAACGCTCCCCGCCGGCCGAAATGATTCATGCTCCAGCGTATGCCATTGGCTCTGGGGAGGTGCCCTTATCATCAGTCCTAAGAAGACTTTGGAATCGGGTTTAGACAAGAATTTAAAAAATCAGCACCCCCCTTTACTTTCATGCTGTAAAATAGTAAAATGAATAATCAGAATCGCGGCAAAACGCCGCCTATGTTTGGAAAGGAGCCAGTCATGGTCAAGATTGGAAAAAAAGAAAAAAATGGAGAGCTGTATAAGGCAATTCTCCTGTTGAAAAACGAAGAGGAGTGCTACAACTTCTTTCAGGACCTGTGCACCGTTTCGGAGCTGCGGTCCATGGAGCAGCGCTTTGAGGTAGCCACGCTGCTGCATGAGGGGCTGATTTATAACGACATTTTGGAGCGCACCGGAGCGTCCAGCGCCACCATCAGCCGGGTAAACCGGTCGCTGAGCTACGGTGCGGGCGGATACGAGGTAATTTTCGACCGCCAAAAGAAGAAATGAGCCGCTATCAGTCCTTGGCCGGGGCCTATGACGCGCTGATTGCCGATGGAGCCCACCGGAAGCGGGCGGCCTATCTTCACCGCCTGCTGCAAAAGGAACCGCAGCACGTTGAAACGGTGCTGGACCTTGGCTGCGGCACCGGTACGGTCACCTGTCTTCTGGCGGCTATGGGCTATCGGGTGACCGGAGCGGACCTGTCGGAGGAAATGCTGACGGAGGCCGCCCGCAAGGCAGAGGCCCTGTCTGAGGAGCGGCGTCCCCTGTTGATTTGCCAGTCCATGACTCGGCTGCGTCTTCCCGAACCGGTGGACGCCGCCGTGTCCACTCTGGACGCGCTGAACTACGTGACGGGCGACGCCGCCATGCGAGAGACGCTGCGCCGGGTGTTTAAATGGCTGCGCCCCGGCGGGCTGTTTGTGTTCGACGTAAACACGCCTTACAAGCTGCGGCGGATGGACGGAGAAATGTATACGGATGAAACAGAGGACTCCTTCTGCGTCTGGCGCACAGCTTTTTCTGAAAAAACCAGGGTCTGCACCTATGGGGTAGACCTGTTTTCTCTGCGTCCTGACGGAGCATGGGACCGCGCGTGGGAGGAACATCGGGAACGGGCGTGGGAGGAGGACGAGCTGCGCTCTATGCTGGCGGCGGCGGGCTTTGAGGATATCCGCGTCACCGGTGACCTGCGCCAATCCGCCCCTCGCCCGGACGAGGATCGGGTGATTTTCCGCTGCCGCAAGCCGGAAAGCAGCAAAACGCAATCACAAACGCGAAAAAGGAGCAACGCATGAGCGACAAAATTGTACGAGCAATCTCGGCGGACGGCTATATTAAGGCCTCCGCCATCTCCAGCCGGGACTTGACCGAGCGGGCACGAAATATTCACCGCACCCTGCCCGTGGCCACCGCAGCCTTGGGCCGCGCTCTGGCGGCGGCCTCCATGATGGGCAACGCTCTGAAGGAGGAAGGCGCCAGCGTGTCTCTGCAATTCCGTGGCGGCGGCCCGCTGGGTCTTGTGATGGCCGTGTCAGACAACGAGGGCAACGTCCGGGGCACTGTGGACAACCCCGCGGTGGAACTGCCCCTTCGCTCCGACGGGAAGCTGAATGTGGGCGGTGCTGTTGGCAGCGAGGGAACCCTCACTGTCATTCGTGATTTGAATATGAAGGAGCCGTATGTAGGCAGCGTGGGCCTGATGGGCGGCGAGATCGCCGAGGATCTGGCGGCCTATTTCGTGGAATCCGAGCAGATTCCTTCAGCCTGCGGTCTGGGCGTGCTGGTGGACCGGGACCAGCGTGTGCTTGCCGCAGGGGGCTATCTTGTCCAATTACTGCCCGGCGCAGGCGAGGATACCGTTGCCCGGGTGGAAAGCGGACTGATAGCCGCCGGTGCCGTTACGGCGCTTCTGGAGAAGTATCCCGAGCCTGCGGACCTGCTGCGGGCAGCGATGCCAGAATTTGAGCTGCAAATTCTGGAGGAGCGGCCCGTAGAGTACCGCTGCACCTGTTCTCGAAAGCGGATGGAGCGGGCTTTGATCTCCATGGGCGCTGCGGAGCTGCGCAGCCTGATCGACGATCAAGGCGGCGCAGAGCTGACCTGCCGGTTCTGTGACAGTGTACAGGCCTTTACAAAGGCGGAGCTGGAGACACTTTTGGCCTCCGCAAAGCGCTAAATATCCCATAATTTTA
>DKLF01000077.1 GCA_002455655.1 Oscillibacter sp. UBA6647
TCAATGGCGTTATTGGTGCGGATACGCGTCCAATGCTCAAAGGGAAACGCCATGTAAGTAAGCGTTTCTTCCACACTGTCCTCAACTTTTTTGGCGGCCTCCTTCAGTTTCAAGCCTTTCAAGGCAGCAATCACATCTTTGGCCTTTGCCAGTGCCGCAGCCTTGCTTTCCTGAGCATGGATAGCCTTGAGCATTTTGGCAACCAGTTTCCTCTTGGAACGCGGAACAACAGAGAAGATATTGTGGTAAAAGTGGACGGTGCAGCGCTGGTATTTGGCCTCGGGGTAGACTTCGCCCACTGCCTCCAGCATGCCAAGACACTTGTCTCCAACCACGAGCTTTACGCCCTCAAGTCCGCGTCCCTTGAGCCACTGAAAGAAGCTGATCCAGCTTGCTTTGTCCTCCTTCATCCCCTCGGCAGCGCCCAAAACCTCACGGTAGCCGTCCTCGTTCACCGCGATCGCTACCAGGATGGCCACATTCTCGTACTCTCCACCCCAGTTTCGGCGCAGATAGATGCCATCTACATATACATACGGGTATTTGCCGCCCTGCAAGGGACGGTTGCGCCAGTCCTCAATGTGGACGTAGGCTTTTTTGTTCAGCTCACTGATGGTTGAGGGAGATACCTTGCTGCCCCAGAGCGCCTCTGTGATATCCTCCACGCGGCGCACAGAAACGCCGGCCAGATTCATCTCAATAAGCGCCTCCTCCACGCTGCTCTCCCGGCGGCGGTAGCGCTCAATAATTGCCGTCTCAAAGGTTACACCTTTCAGCCGAGGCACATGCAAAGTCACATCGCCCGAGGTGGTGGTAAGGTTGCGCTGGTAATGGCCGCTGCGATACGCCTGCCGCTCCTCGCTGCGCTCGTATTTGGCGGCTTGTGTCAGCTTCTCTGCCTCAGCTTTCAACAGGCCGTTTAGCGTTTCTTCCACGCTCCCACGGACTAATTCCTTGATTTGCCCCTTGATTACTTCCTCGTTTAGCTGTACAATTTTCTCGGACATGGTTTGCTGTCTCCTCTCAGAATGGTGTGTGGGTACTTCATTCTATCAAAGACTGCAAACTGTGTCTCTTTTTATCCCTTTTTCAATTTGCGCAACTTATTCTACCTCGTATTATAGAGTAGTAGTGATTAGAGACGATCTCCAGGGTCTTGTGCTACACTGTAAGGGATGCTGTGGATTGGTATTATTCTACTACCGCGTAGACGGTTTCGATAAGGCTCCAACCACAGCCCTTTGCAGTATTGTTAATTAGTTAGATACCGCCAGACGGTTTATTTTGAACGAGGTTACAAGAGCAAAGTGTCCTGTGGACTCAGCATCAAATAGTTCACTCCGGAGGTATTGTAATGGTTTTCGTTGGAATCGATGTTGCAAAGGACAAGCATGATTGCTTTATCATCAGCTTAGAAGGCGAAGTCCTTGCCGAGGTGTTTACCATTACCAACAACAAAGCCGGCTTTGAATGCTTACTGCAGAAGATCCGTTCCTGTGCCGGAAAATCCGAGAAAATAAAGGTAGGGCTTGAGGCTACCGGACACTACAGCTACAACATTCTTGGATTCCTTCTGGACAATGGCCTGGACAGCGTTGTCATTAACCCCTTGCACACCAATCTTTACCGGAAAAGCCTAAGCCTTAGAAAGACCAAGACAGACCGTGTGGATGCACGAACAATTGCAGCTATGCTCATGTCTGATGTGAACCTCAAGTCCTACACGGACACAGCTTACCACAACGAAGAGCTAAAATCGCTCACGCGATACCGTTTTGACAAAGTCCGGGCACGTGCTAAGCTCAAACAGTCTGTCGCCAGGCTGGTCAATATTCTCTTCCCAGAACTCGAAAAATTGGTTCCTTCACTTCACGGGGCGGCTGTTTATGCGCTTCTCAGCGAACTGCCCGGTGCTTACCAGATTGCCGCCTGCAACCTGACGCACTTAAAAACCATCCTTGCGGACGCCTCCAAAGGCCGCTACGGCAGAGATAAGTCCATTGAGATTCGTGATGCTGCCAGACAATCTGTTGGTTCCAGAATGCCTGCAAAGTCCTTGGAACTGCAACATACCATTCGCCTCATTCAAGAGATGGATATGGAGATCGGCGAGATTGAAGTGCAGATTGAAGCTATGATGGTTGAAATCCATTCTCCCATTATCACCATCCCTGGTATTGGCACACGCATGGGAGCCATGATTTTAGCCGAGATTGGCGATTTCTCCCAATTTGATTCTCCAGATAAGATTCTTGCTTATGCTGGCCTTTCACCGTCTATTTACCAATCTGGCCAGTACATAAGCGGCCATGCTCACATGGAAAAGCGTGGTTCGCGCTATCTTCGGTTCGCAATTTATACCGCAGCAAGATACGCTTGCCTTTGGGATTCTACTTTTGCTGCCTATCTTGCTAAGAAACGTGCCGAAGGAAAACACTATAATGTTGCCATCTCTCATGCGGCAAAAAAACTCGTGCGTTTGATCTTTGCCATGGAGAAATCCGGGCAGATTTATCATGTAGCTTAATTTTTCCCCTTCTCGCTTGTTTAGGGCGCCTTTCTGGACGCCCTTGTAGTTACGCTTCTCTTGCCGTCTTGCCAATTCACCGTTTCTCCTGGCTTTGGGGCTTGACTTTTAATAGTTAGTCTTATCGCCTGCTGACAACATACAAACTTGACGGTATTTACAATTCTGGGAAATTTGATGAGCATCGGAAAGGAAACGCACAAAAATGCGTCCATTATTTTTTACATCATGCAAAAACATGAAAATTACTACCTGTTTATTGGCATATAGGAAAATCGGCCAAGCTGCCGACCCTATGTGCCTTTTTTGTACCTTGATAATTTCATCGATCTTCATCGGAAGTTATACAGGATCTGCGGACAGTGTGCCACAAAGCATTTGCCGAGCTCACCCACAGATGATATGCCGCATAGCGGCAGCCTGCAAATACGCGGCTGAAAAATGGCGCAGGAAATGGGCTGATGATGAGTCTAAAGTTAGAATGCTTTATTTTTGGCAGTGCTACGCAACCTTTTGTTTGGCTGTCCTTTCTGGATGCACTAGAGAGGAGAAATAAAAGTGGATATAGAAAATGAAAAGTACGAAATTGCCCGTTTGCTCTTTAATATTGGATAAAAAAAGCTGGTGAAATGAAAGAAATTCGAAGAGTTTATCCGCAAAAAATTAATTATATGAATGACTACTCTTGAGAAATAGAAGCCATTGTGTTAAAATTTAATATATTGCATTGGCCTTTTTTCTCTTAATGGGAAAGGAGTTCAATAAGTGGATAAAAGCCTGAAAGGGAAGGAATGCGGAACAGGCATTGGCCAAAGAGAAGATGGTAGATTTTACGCCAGATTCGTAAATAAGCATGGTAAGCGCCAAGGAAAATACTTCTTCGTACTTGCGGAGGCTCGTAACTGGCTGGAAGACGCAAGGTATGCGGATAGACATGATAATATGTTTGCTCCGGCAGATATAATCTTGGACACATGGTTTGAATACTGGATTGATAACATTGTGGGAGATTTGGCCCCCAACACTCGGAGAAATTATCGAGAGCGGTACATCCATAATATCCAACCTGTTATTGGCAGTATGCTGTTGGCAGAGATTAAGCCTATGCACTGCAAAATGGTCTTGAATAAGATGGGAGATAAATACGCAGGTTCTACGATTCGTCAGGTCTATATTGCGATGGGGGCTATGCTCAAGTCTGCTTTAATGAACGATTTGATTGCAAAACACCCAATGAATGGTGTAAGATATACAAAACCGATTCGTGCTGTGGAGGATAATAAATATCTTACAATAGAAGAACAACAGAGGTTTTTGGAGACTGCGAAAAGGTCGCACAACGCGACGAAGCCGGTATCAAACGTTTCTCTATGCACACCCTCCGACACACATACGCCACAAGAGCAATTGAGAGCGGCATGCAGCCCAAAGTGCTGCAAAAGCTGCTTGGACACGCAAGTATTAAAACGACTATGGATCGATATGTTCATGTAACAGACGATTCATTATTGAATGGCGTTCGACAATTTGAATCCTATCAAACTGCCAGCGTGGAGTAAAGATGGTGTAGCCGCCACTCCCAAAATGCCGCAAACCATTGAAAACAAAGGAGATTAAAATTCTATGAAGCTCGGAATTGTGGGCCTGCCCAACGTGGGCAAGAGCACTTTGTTCAACGCGATTACCAACGCGGGCGCGGAGTGCGCCAACTATCCCTTCTGCACCATCGAGCCCAATGTGGGCGTGGTGGCCGTGCCGGACGAGCGGCTGGACGAGTTGGCTCGGATTTATGAGCCGGACAAGAAAACTCCCGCCCTCGTGGAATTTGTGGACATTGCGGGGCTGGTGAAGGGCGCAAGTCAGGGCGCGGGCCTTGGCAATAAGTTTTTGGCCAACATTCGGGAGACGGACGCCATTGTCCATGTGGTCCGCTGCTTTGACGACGAAAACATCATGCACGTGGTGGCGGACGCGGGGACCAATGTGCCGGTGGATCCGCTGGGCGACATCGGGACCATTGATCTGGAGTTGGTAATGGCGGACCTTGACATGGTTAACCGCCGCGCGGAAAAGGCAGCCAAGGCGGCCAAGGGTGATAAGAAATTCCTGCGGGAGGAGGCGGTGTTCCGGGCTTTGGCGGCGCATCTGGACGCGGGCAAACCTGCCCGCACATATGACTGCGAGCCGGACGAGCTGGCGATGATTGCCACCGCCGACCTTTTGAGCCTGAAGCCCGTGATTTACGCCGCCAACACCGACGAGACGGGCTTTACCAAGCTAGAGGAAAACAAGTATTATCAGCAGGTGAAGGCGCTTGCCGAGGGGGAGGGCAGTCAGGTGCTGCCCATCTGCGCCCGGCTGGAGCAGGACATCGCGGAGCTGGAGGGCGAGGAGAAGGAGCTGTTTCTGGAGGAGCTGGGCGTGGAGGAATCCGGGCTGGACCGACTCATCAAATGCTCCTATTCACTGCTGGGCCTGATTTCCTTTTTGACCTACGGAAAGGACGAGTGCCGCGCATGGACCATCAGGAAGGGGACAAAGGCCCCTCAGGCCGCCGGAAAAATTCATACCGACATCGAGCGGGGCTTTATCCGTGCGGAGGTCATCGCCTACGAGGACATGGTGAACTGCGGCGGGGTCAATCAGGCCAGAGAGAAGGGCCTTCTGCGCAGCGAGGGCAAGGACTATGTGGTCCGGGACGGGGACATGATCTATTTCCGCTTCAACGTGTAAGCTTCCTGCGGAATCACCGGGGACAAATGCCGGAGAGTCTCCGGCCGTGCGGGAGAAAAGCAATTCTCCGCGCAGGCCGCTTGCTTTGGGACGGGCGACAGATGTATAAATTGGCCGCCGTGCGGCTTAGATAGAAGAGGGTTAAAGAAGGAGAATGCTTATGAAACGGGTGATTAAGAAGAAAGACCAATCCGATGGTCAAGTTAACGGGAGGGAAAAGGCGCAGAGCACAATTCGAAAGGAACTGATGCGGGCAATCTGCATTCTGGCTGCCATTCCTGTCATTCTGCTGGGAACGCTAACTTCGTTCCTGATTTTCCAGAGCACGCAAGATACCTTGGAGCAGACCATGGAGCAGATATCCGAGGTGGCGGCCGACAAGGTGCAGGCAGAGCTGGAGTCCATCAAAAACGTGGCCGTGGAAACCGGCTACGTGGCCCGGCTGTCCGACGATTCCCTTACGAAGGAGGACAAGCAGGCCATCATCGACCAGCGGGCGAGAGAGCACGGCTATCAGCGGGGCAATGTGCTGAATCTGGATGGAAAGAGCATTTTCGACGGGATCGACTATTCCGACCGGGAGTATTTCCAGCAGGCCAAAGCGGGCAATGCATGGGTTTCCGACCCTCTGATTAGCAATAAGACCGGGGCCATGACCGTGGTTGTCGCCGCGCCCATCTGGAAGGGCGGCGTTTCCGGAACTTCTGTGGTCGGCGTGGTGTATTTCGTTCCCAACGAGACGTTTCTCAATGATATCGTGACCGAAATTCATGTCAGCGAAAACGGGGGCGCCTATATGCTGAACAAGCATGGCACCACCATTGCCCACCGGAACATGGACAATGTTATCAATGAGGAAAACACCATTGAGGATGCCAAGACGGACGCCTCCCTTGCGGCGTTGGCTGAACTGGAGACGAAGATGACAACGGGCGAGGCCGGCTTTGGGCAGTATACCTACGGCGGCGTGACCAAGTTCCTGTCTTACGCGCCCATCGGAGACACTGACGGTTGGAGCCTTGCCATCAACGCGCCTGTGAATGATTTTATGGGCTCCACCTTCCGGGCGATTTTCATTACCATGGTGCTGATCGTGCTGACGATTGTGGGGGCTGTGGTGGTTGCCCTGCGGGTGTCCAAGCGGATTGGCGACCCCGTGGCAAAATGCACCCAGCGGCTGGAGCTGCTGGCGCAGGGGGATCTGGCATCGCCGGTGCCGGAGGTTCGCACCCGGAACGAGACAAAACGCCTGGCGGAGGCCACGGCCTCTATCACCAGTACGATTTCAGGGATTATCCGGGATTTTGAACAGGGACTGAGCGGCGTTGCCCACGGCGACCTGACGGTTTCCAGCACCAATACCGAACTGTATCGGGGCGATTTTGCGCCGATGCTGGCCTCCTTTGGGGACATGGTTTCGCGCATGAACGGAACCATGAGCCAGATCGGCCTGTCCGCCGACCAGGTGGCTCTTGGCAGCGAGCAGGTGGCTGCGGGCGCCCAGGCGCTGAGCCAGGGCGCCACCGAGCAGGCGTCCTCTGTGGAAGAACTGGCGGCCACCGTGACGGAGGTTTCGGTTCAGGTCGGTGAAACCTCCAAAAATGCGGAGGAGGCCCGCCGCAAGGTGGACGAGACGGGGACGGTGATGCAGGCGTGCGACCGGCAGATGAAGGACATGGTGTCCGCCATGGACGAAATCAGCGAAAACTCCAAGCAGATTGGCCGCATTATCAAAACCATTGAGGATATTGCATTCCAGACGAACATCCTGGCACTGAACGCCGCCGTGGAAGCCGCCAGAGCGGGCGAGGCGGGCAAGGGCTTTGCGGTGGTGGCGGACGAGGTGCGCAACCTTGCCGGGAAATCCGCCGCTGCCTCCAAGGACACTGCCGCGCTGATTGAGGCTGCGGTGCAGTCTGTTGCCAAGGGCACCGGCATTGCGGACACCACAGCCGCAAATCTGGATGCGGCGGCTGTTAGCTCCCAGGCCACGGCGGAGATGGTGGAGAAAATTGCAGACGCTGCGCAGCAGCAGGCTGCCTCCATCGCCCAGATCTCTCAGGGTATCGATCAGATTTCCGGCGTTGTGCAGAACAACTCCGCCACCAGCGAAGAGAGTGCGGCCTCCAGCGAGGAGATGTCCGCTCAGGCACAGACCCTGCGGGAGCTGGTGGGCCAGTTCAAGCTGAGAGAAGAGCAGTTTGTCCCTATTTCGGCTGTTGAGAGCCGGGAGGAGCCTTCGGCGGTGTCTTACGCAAGAGCCCCGTCTCCATCTTTCGCGGGAAAGTATTAAGATAGAAAACGGCCCCCCGCGCAACAAGCGCGGGGGCCGTTTTGCGAAAATGATTTCCGCTTCCCTTGGAAAACGGGGTATGCTATAATGACGAGAGAGAAACCTTCGGGGCTGCCGTGCGCCACCCAAAGAATATTCGGGGACTGCGCGGGGCGAAAGGAAACAACAAATTTCATACAGGAGGGCGACGGATGAACAAGCTGGTTGAGCGGGCGCGGCGCTGTCTGCGCGGGGAGGAACCCATATGAACGCCGCTTGGAAAGAGGACCCGGCGCTGCGGGATGTGCTGGCGGCAGCGGAGACTTGTTGGATCAACCCTGAAAAGAAGCCTTTTGCCGCCGTGGCGGACGGTCTTCCTGTGAAGCCGGGCGAGGTGGACGACGCGGCGGACAGGCTGGACCGTTTCGCGCCGCTGCTGCGCAGCTTGTTTCCCGAGACAGAAGCGGACTGCGGGCGGATTGAGTCGCCCCTGCGGGAGCTGCCCGCTCTGCGGGAAAAGCTGAGCTGGCGGGAGCGGGTTCCGGCGGGACGGCTGTTCTTAAAGCTGGACAGCGAGCTGGCGGTGGCTGGCTCCGTCAAGGCGCGGGGCGGGATTTACGAGGTACTCAAGCACACGGAGGAGCTGGCTCTGGAAGCGGGGCTACTTCGCCCAGACGGAAATTATGCCGCTCTTGCCCAGCAGCGGGACTTTTTTGCAAAATACACGGTGCAGGTGGGCTCCACGGGAAATCTGGGCCTTTCCATCGGCATCATGGCCGCTGCCCTGGGCTACCGTGCGGTGGTGCACATGTCCGCCGACGCACGGCAGTGGAAAAAGGACTTATTGCGGCAAAAGGGCGTGGACGTGCGGGAGTATGACGGGGACTATGGCAAGGCGGTGGAGCAGGGCCGCGCCCTGTCCGACGCGGACTCCATGAGCTATTTTGTGGACGATGAGCACTCAAAAAACCTGTTTTTCGGCTATGCCGTGGCTGCCCGCAGGCTGGCGGAGCAGCTTGCAGCGCAGGATGTAGAGGTGGACGACGATCACCCCCTGTTCGTTACGATTCCCTGCGGCGTGGGCGGCGCGCCGGGGGGCGTGGCCTACGGACTGAAGCTGCTGTACGGAGACAATGTCCATGTGTTCTTCGCGGAGCCGGTCCAGTGTCCCTGTATGCTGCTGGGACTTGCAACGGGGGAAAAGGACGGCGTGTGCGTACAGGATGCGGGCCTCACCGGCGTGACAGAGGCGGACGGACTGGCGGTGGCCCGCCCGTCGAAGCTGGTGTGCGACGTGATGGAGTACACCCTCTCCGGGGAGTTCACCGTGGCGGACGGGCGGCTGTACGAGGATCTGCGGGCGCTCCACGCCGCAGAGAAGCTTTTTATCGAGCCATCTGCCTGCGCGGCCTTTGCGGGCTATCGGGGTCTTGCCCGGTTCCCGGCGGCGCAGAGCTATCTGAAGGCCCACGGACTTATCGGGAAGATGGAGAACGCGTCTCACATTCTCTGGGCCACCGGGGGACGGCTGGTGCCCGCGCTTACGCGGAAGGAGTATCTGGCAAAGCGATTGTAAGACGGTGGGAAGGCATTCCGATGGATGTTGCCGTGCCGATTTGGCGCGCTGACTGCGCTGCGTCCTATGTCGTCCTGCACAGAAGACTTTCATCCAAAGGAGAGACGGATGGGCGGCTTCTGTGAAAGTTGACAAAAAATTCAGCAAAACATTCCCGCAGAAAAGAATTGTGAGGCGCCGCACTTGTAATATTTTCCCCGCTGGTGTATCATATTAAGGCAGTTCAAGGTTCATTGATGAAGCAGTCAAAAGCACCCGTAAAAGGAGGACACGATATGAGTAAAACCGCACGCATGGTGATGAAAATTGTGGGAGCAAGTCTGGCTCTGGCGGCGTTCGTCTGCCTGCTGATCGGCGGCTGGCACGATCTCAGCGTGGGATACAGCGGCCTGAAAAAGCGGATGGATCAGCGCTTTGGCAGCGAATACGACGATTACAACGACGAGCAGCTCTACACCTGAGAAAACAGGCCGCCCTTTTACCAAGGGCGGCCCGTTTTTGCATTTTTGAAGGATTTTCCAGCCGTGCTGGGTGAAAATGCCGCAGAAACACCCTTAAAATAGAAAAACCGCCTTGACAGGCGGAGATAAAAATGATATGATGAGGTGCTTTATGGACAGCACAGATACCACCCCATTCTTATTTACTGTTATTAAGATAGCATAGTTCCTATAAAAAAGCAAGAGCGAGCAATGAAATTTTAACAACCCATCCGGGTGTGTCGATTTGATTGCCCGCTTACAACTTAAAGTCCTCTTCCCGGTCGGACAGGGCCGGAGGAGCGGACAGAAAGGCTGCGTGAATCAGAGATGTCCAAAGACAAGTATTACGGAAAGACCCTTCGTAAGAACTTTGCCCGGTACGAAGAAGTCATGCCTGTGCCCAACCTGCTGGAGATTCAGAAGAAGTCTTACAAGTGGTTCTGGGACGAGGGCCTGCGGGAAGTTTTTGCCGACGTGGGCTCCATCGCCGACTATCAGGGAAATCTGGAGCTGACCTTCATCGACTATAAGATGGACGAGGCCCCCAAGTACAATGTGGAGGAGTGCAAGGCGCGCGACGCCACGTACGCGGCCCCCCTGAAGGTGACGGTCCGCCTGCGCAACAAGGAGACGGAGGAAATCAAGGAGCAGGAGATCTTCATGGGAGATTTCCCCTTGATGACCCACGGCGGTACCTTCGTCATCAACGGTGCGGAGCGGGTTGTGGTTTCGCAGATTGTCCGCTCTCCCGGCGTGTACTATGGCAAGGAGATTGACCTCAAGACCGATCTTCCCATCCTCAGCGCCACCGTGATTCCCTATCGGGGCGCGTGGCTGGAGTACGAGACGGACGCAAACGAGTGCTTCTGGGTCCGGATTGACAAAAACCGGAAGCTGCCCGTCACCTGCCTGCTGCGCTCTCTCGGAATGAAGACCGACGCGGAGATCCTCGCCCGGTTCGGCGATGATCCCCGTATTTTGGCGACCCTTGAAAAGGACCCCTGCAAGACCTATGAAGAGGCCATGCTGGAGATTTACCGCAAGCTTCGTCCCGGCGAGCCCCCCACGGTGGAGGCCTGCGTGACGCTGATGAACAATCTGTTCTTTGATCCCCGGCGCTACGATCTGTCCATCGTGGGCCGGTATAAGTTCAATAAAAAGCTGTGCCTGTGGCCCAGAATCACCGGATATAAGCTGGCCCTGCCCGTGGCGGACCCCTCCACCGGAGAAATCCTGTTTGAGGACGGACACCTGCTCACTGCGGAGGAGGCCAAACGGCTGGACGCTTGCGGCGTCAGCGAGGTCAGCATTATTGCCGACGGCGAACCTATGAAGGTTTATGGAAACGGCATGTGCGACCTAAAGCACTTTGTGGACTTTGACCCTCTGACTGAGTGCAAGATCAAGGAGCGGGTGCGGTACAGCGTACTTCAGGAGCTGCTGGACCAGTACTCCGGCGAGGAGCTGAAGGAGCAGATTCGTCTCCATCGGGACGCGCTGGTTCCCAAGCACATCAATATCGACGATATCCTCACCTCCATTAACTATATGAACTGCCTTGCCCGGAATGTGTCCAACCGGGACGACATCGACCATCTGGGCAACCGCCGCCTGCGGTGCGTGGGCGAGCTGCTGCAAAATCAGTTCCGCATCGGCTTCAGCCGGATGGAGCGGGTAATTCGTGAGCGTATGACCATTCAGGATATGGACATCGTCACGCCCCAAAGTCTTATCAATATCCGGCCCGTCACCGCCGCCATTAAGGAGTTCTTCGGCTCCAGCCCCCTCAGCCAGTTCATGGACCAGACGAACCCGCTGGCGGAGTTGACCCACAAGCGCCGTCTTTCCGCCCTCGGCCCCGGCGGCCTGAGCCGCGAGCGCGCCAACATGGAAGTCCGAGACGTGCATTACAGCCACTATGGCCGTATGTGCCCCATCGAGACGCCGGAAGGTCCCAACATCGGCCTGATTTCCTATCTCTCCACCTATGCCCGCATCAATGAATACGGCTTTATTGAGGCCCCCTACCGCGCGGTGGACAAAGAGAGCTTCCACGTGGCGAGGGATATCACCTATATGACCGCCGACGAGGAAGACAACTACATCGTCGGTCAGGCCGCCGAGCCTCTGGACGAGGACGGCTGCCTCATCAATACGCGTATCACCGCACGGCACCGGGACGAAATCGTGGAAGTGGACCGGGAGCGGGTGGACTATATCGACGTGTCCCCCCGAATGATGGTTTCCATTGCAACGGCCATGATTCCCTTCCTGCCCAACGATGACGCCAACCGCGCCCTGATGGGCGCAAACATGCAGCGGCAGGCCGTGCCTCTGCTCAAACCCCACGCTCCCATTGTCGGTACCGGCATGGAGCACAAAATCTGCATCGACTCCGAGGTGGTGGTGCTGGCGGAGGGCGACGGCGTGGTCGCGTCCATGGATGCCCGGCATGTCGCCGTGAAGTACGACTCCGGCGTGACGAAGGACTATAAGCTGGTGAAGTTCCTTCGCTCCAACCACACCACCTGCATCAACCAGCGCCCCATTGTGGATGTGGGCGAGCGGGTCCACGGTCCCGGCTTTGACGCCGATGGCAGGGAGATCACGCCCAGCGTTCTGGCGGACGGCCCCGCCACCGAGCAGGGCGAAATTGCTCTGGGCCAGAACATTCTGGTTGGCTTCATGACTTGGGAAGGCTACAACTACGAGGATGCGGTGCTGCTGAACGAGCGGCTGGTCCGGGAGGATATGTACACCTCCATCCACATCGAGGAATTTGAAATCGACTCCCGGGATACCAAGCTTGGCCCCGAGGAGATTACCCGCGACATCCCCAACGTGGGCGAGGATGCGCTGAAGGATCTGGACGAAAACGGCATCATCCGCATCGGCGCGGAGGTTCACGCCGGCGACATTCTGGTGGGTAAGGTCACGCCCAAGGGCGAGACGGACCTCACCGCTGAGGAGCGGCTTCTGCGGGCCATTTTCGGTGAAAAGGCCCGTGAGGTCCGGGACACCTCTTTGAAGGTGCCCCACGGCGAAACCGGCATCGTGGTGGACGCGAAGGTCTTCACCCGCGAGGCGGGCGACGAACTGGGGCCGGGCGTGAATCAGGTGGTTCGCGTGTACGTGGCCCAGCGCCGCAAGATTCAGGTGGGCGACAAGATGGCCGGACGCCACGGCAACAAGGGCGTGGTTTCCCGGGTTCTGCCCCAGGAGGATATGCCCTTTATGCCTGACGGTACGCCGCTGGACATCGTGCTGAACCCTCTGGGCGTGCCCTCACGTATGAACATCGGGCAAGTGCTGGAGGTCCATTTGGGCTATGCCGCCCATGCTCTTGGCTGCAAGGTGGCCACCCCCATTTTCGACGGAGCCGACGAAGGCGACATCACCGATATGCTTCAGCAGGCGGGGCTGGACCCCGAGGGCAAAAGCGTACTGATTGACGGACGGACCGGCGAGCCTTTTGACAATAAGGTCACCGTGGGCTATGTGTACTTCCTGAAGCTCCATCATCTGGTGGACGACAAGATTCACGCCCGGTCCACTGGCCCTTACTCTCTGGTGACCCAGCAGCCTTTGGGCGGCAAGGCCCAGTTTGGCGGCCAGCGCTTCGGCGAAATGGAAATGTGGGCGCTTGAGGCCTATGGCGCGGCATATACCCTGCGGGAGATGCTCACCGTCAAGTCCGATGACGTGACGGGCCGTGTGAAGACCTACGAGGCCATTGTCAAGGGCCACAACGTACCCGAGCCCGGCGTGCCGGAGGCGTTTAAGGTGCTGGTGAAAGAGCTGCAATCCCTGTGCCTGGATATCCGGGTGCTGGATGAGAACGGCAACCAGATCGAGCTGAAGGAAGACGAGGACGCCATGGACACCTTTAACCTGGCCCGCATGGACGCCGAGGACGGACGCCATCACCCTGTGGTGGAGGAGACGGAGCTTCAGGAGTCCGGGTTTGACATCGAGGAAGCTCCCGACGACGCCGGCGCAGACGTAGGCATAGGCGGGGGCGAGGACGCCGGGTTTGACGACAAGTGATTCAGAGCTTGAGCGATATCCACACGGAAAACTCAACATTTCTGAATCATGATAGGAGGAAACCAAATGATTGACACTGCTACCGGCAACAATGTTGCTTTTGATGCTATTAAGATCGCCATGGCCTCTCCCGAGCAGATTCTGGAGTGGTCCTACGGCGAGGTCAAAAAGCCGGAGACGATCAACTACCGCACACTGAAGCCCGAGCGGGACGGCCTGTTCTGCGAGAAGATTTTTGGGCCCATCAAGGACTGGGAGTGCCACTGCGGCAAGTATAAGAAAATCCGCTACAAGGGGAAGGTCTGCGACCGCTGCGGCGTGGAAGTCACCCGGGCCAAGGTGCGCCGGGAGCGCATGGGCCACATTGAGCTGGCCACTCCCGTTTCCCACATCTGGTATTTTAAGGGCATTCCTTCCCGGATGGGCCTGCTGCTGGACATCAGCCCCCGGATTCTGGAGAAGGTCCTGTATTTTGCCAACTATATCGTCACCGACCCCGGCGAAACGCCCCTGATGCGCAATCAGATTCTCTCCGAGAAGGAGTACCGGGACTACCGGGAGAAGTATGAGGACGATTTCCACGCCGGAATGGGCGCGGAAGCCGTGAAAAAGCTGCTTCAGGACGTGAATCTGGATCAGCTCTCCCAGCAGCTCCACACCGAGCTGAAGGACGCCTCCGGCCAGAAAAAGGCCCGGATCGTCAAGCGGCTGGAGGTGGTAGACGCCTTCCGCATCTCCAAGAACAAGCCCGAGTGGATGGTAATTGACGTGCTTCCGGTGATACCGCCGGAGCTGCGCCCCATGGTGCAGTTGGACGGCGGACGGTTTGCAACGTCCGACCTGAACGACCTTTACCGCCGGGTTATCAACCGCAATAACCGCCTCAAGCGGCTTATCCAGCTCAATGCGCCGGACATTATCGTCCGCAACGAGAAGCGGATGCTGCAGGAGGCTGTGGACGCCCTGATCGACAACGGTCGCCGGGGCCGCGCCGTCACCGGCGCAAACAACCGGGCGCTGAAATCCCTGAGCGACCTGCTCAAGGGCAAGCAGGGCCGGTTCCGTCAGAACCTTTTGGGCAAGCGTGTGGACTACTCTGGCCGAAGCGTTATCGTCGTCGGTCCTGAGATGAAAATTTACCAGTGCGGCGTGCCCAAGGAGATGGCTGTGGAGCTGTTCCGCCCCTTCATCATGAAAAAGCTTGTGGAGGACGGCACCGCCAACAACATTAAGTCCGCCAAGAAGATGGTGGATAAGGGTACCGCCGACGTGTGGGACGCACTGGACGTGATTATCAAGGATCACCCCGTCATGCTCAACCGCGCCCCTACGCTGCACCGTCTGGGCATTCAGGCCTTCGAGCCGGTGCTGGTGGACGGACGCGCCCTGAAGCTCCATCCCCTGAACTGCACGGCGTTTAACGCCGACTTTGACGGCGACCAGATGGCGATTCATGTGCCCCTGTCCGCCGAGGCGCAGGCCGAAGCCCGGATTCTCATGCTTTCCGCCAACAACCTCCTGCGTCCGCAGGACGGCGGCCCCGTCACCGTGCCCACGCAGGACATGGTGCTGGGCGCATACTACCTGACCTACGAGCGTATCGGCAAGGCCGAGATGGGTGCGGAGACGGTGTATGTGGACGAAGCGGGTGAAACCGGCCTCACCGCCGACACGGAGGTGGACGCCGATGAGTTCTTGGCTGCCAATAAGGCGGCGAAGAACGAGGGGAAGAAGGAAGCGACCTTCCGGCCTGTTCATGTCTATGCAGGCGAGGACGAGGCCTTGATGGCTTACAACAGCCACGTGATCGGCCCCCACTGCCCCATTCTGGTGCGGGTCACCCGGACGGTGGACGGCGCAGAGCGCACTGGAATCATCCGGGCCACCGCGGGCCGCATTATCTTCAACCGCAATATCCCTCAGGATCTGGGCTTTGTGGACCGCAGTGACCCCGAAAAGGCGCTGGATTACGAAGTTGCTTTCCAGTGCGGCAAGAAAGAGCTGAGCCGTATCGTGGACCGCACCATCAACAAGCACGGCTTCACCATCGCTGCCGAGGTGCTGGACGCGGTAAAGGCCACCGGTTATCAGTACTCCACCCGCGCTGCCATCACCGTATCCATTGCGGACATGGCTGTTCCTCCCAAGAAGTATGAACTGGTGGCGCAGACGGAAAAGCGGGTTCTGGATATTGAGAGCCAGTATAAAATGGGCTTCATGACCAATCAGGAGCGCTATAAGCAGGTTGTGGCCGAGTGGGAAAAGACCACCAACGAGGTTTCCGACGCGCTGCAAAGGAATCTGGACCGCTATAACCCCATCTTTATGATGGCGGACTCCGGCGCTCGTGGTTCCATGAAGCAGATTCGTCAGCTTGCGGGTATGCGCGGCCTGATCGCCAACACGGCGGGCCGCACCATCGAAATCCCCATTAAGGCAAACTACCGCGAAGGCCTGACCGCGCTGGAGTATTTCATTTCCTCCAGAGGTGCGCGAAAGGGCTTGGCCGATACCGCCCTTCGTACGGCGGACTCCGGTTATCTGACCCGCCGAATGGTGGACGTGTCTCAGGACGTAATTATCCGCCAGCAGGACTGTGGCTCTATCCACGGCATCCGTGTTTCCGAAATCAGCGAAAACGGGCAGGTTATCGAGAAGTTCTCCGACCGTCTGCGGGGCCGGTTCCTGGTGGGCAGCGTTTTGGACGCTGACACCGGCGAGGAGCTGATCTCCAACGAGCGGATGATGGACGAAAACGACGCTAAGATACTGGAAGGCCGCCGCTGGATTCAGAAAAACAACCGGGAGGGAGATATGTGCTCCTTCGACCCGGAAAAGGGCGGAAAGCCCACGGTGATGATCCGCACGGTGCTTACCTGCGGTGCTCACAGCGGCGTGTGCGCCCGGTGCTACGGCATGAACCTTGCCACCTCCCAGCCTGTGGGCCCCGGAGAGGCGGTTGGTATCATCGCCGCCCAGTCTATCGGCGAACCCGGCACGCAGTTGACCATGCGTACCTTCCATACCGGCGGTCTGGCCGGCGGCGATATCACGCAGGGCCTTCCCCGCGTGGAGGAGCTGTTCGAGGCGCGCAAGCCCAAGCGGATGGCTCAACTGGCGGAAATTTCCGGCGTGGTCAAGTTTGAAGAGGCCACTAAGGGAAGCCTTTTGAACATTATTATCACCGCCGACGACGGCGATTCCCGTATCTATTCCGTGCCCCACACCGGCCTTCTGGTAAAGGACGGGGACCGTGTGGCGCAGGGCGTTGCCCTGACCTACGGCGCTCTGAATCCCCACGAGGTTTTGCGCCTGCGGGGCAGCGACGCGGTGTACAACTATCTCATTCAGGAAGTCCTGCGGGTTTACCGCCAGCAGGGCGTGGATATCAACGACAAGCACATCGAAGTGATTGTCCGCCAGATGATGCGCAAGGTTCGTCTGGAGGATGCGGGCGACACCAAGCTGCTGGACGGCTCCATGGTGGACCTTCTGGATTTGGAGGACGCCAACACGGAGGTTGACCGCCGCAACGCGGTGGGCGAGCGCAGGGAAGACGGCGAGCTTCTGCGCCACGCAGAGGGGACTCAGCTTCTGATGGGTATTACCAAGGCGTCTTTGGCAACCGAATCCTTCCTGTCCGCCGCTTCCTTCCAGGAGACGACCAAGGTTTTGACCGAGGCCGCCATCAAGGGCAAGGTGGACCATTTGCTGGGCCTGAAGGAGAACGTGATTATCGGCAAGCTGATTCCCGCCGGTACCGGTCTTGCGGCCTATAAGGAATTTGCGGAAGAGCTTGTGCCTGCCCCGGCCATGGTCGGCGCGGGAGACGAACTCCCCGCATACGAGGACTGAAACCCGCATTGAACTTACAAAAACCGCCCGGACGCAGTCGCGTCCGGGCGGTTTTTTATGTCGGGAAAGCGGAAATTTACAAAATAAGCGGCAAGGGCAGAAAGGACGGGGCAAAAAAGGGAAATCCAAGGCCCCGGAAAGCTTCCGTAAGGGCAAAGAATCAGCGGGGGAAAAACTTGGAAAAGCAGGAATCCTTAGCAGAGTACAGACCCGAGCGGAATTTTTCTGAAAAATCCGCACCGCTCCAGCCGGTTTTATTTCATCGTACCTTGCGTGCCCCAGTTTTCAAACTCGCTGTACGTAAGATAAATTCCGTCCTGAGGAAGACCGGTGGCCTGCTGGACAGCTTCAAACGCGGCCTCGGTAAACGCTTTTTTGTGCGCAAATTCGGCAGAACCGAAGCACTTCACGTCCACATAGGCAAGGTCCCGCTGTTCACCGGCCAGATACATGGTGCGCCCGTCGGAAATGTCCACCATCAGCTTGCTTTCGCTCTTTCCGGAAATCAGCGAAATTTTCGCTCCCAGCGCGGTTTTCAGTGCATCCTTCTGCGGGGCGGACAGGGACTTCGAGGTGTTAATCCCAATATAAGGCATAGGTGCATCCTCCGTTTTGATAGGATTGATTCGATTTGGCGGTTACCTGAGCGGGACATGGCTCTTTTATGAATGCCGCCTCCCACGGGCGGTAAATCCAATTTTCGGAAGTCCCCCCGGCAAAGCGTGAGCGTCAGGCCTCCGCAATGATCTCCACTTCCACCAGCCCGTCCTTGGGAAGGGTCTTCACGGCAACGCAGGAGCGGGCGGGTTTTTCGGTAAAGTATTTGCCGTAGACCTCGTTAAAGGCGGCAAAGTTGCCCATGTCGGAGAGGAAGCAGGTGGCCTTCACCACGCGGGAGGGATCGCTGCCCGCAGCGTTAAGCAGAGCGCACAGGTTTTTCATCACCTGCTCGGACTGGGAGACAATGTCCTCGCCCGCCATCGCGCCGGTGGCGGGGTCCAGCCCCAACTGGCCGGAGGTGAACAGCAGGCCGTTTACAACATAGCCCTGAGAATAGGGGCCGATGGCAGCGGGGGCGTATTCGGTGTGAATCAGTTTCATAAGAAACTCCTTTCCATCATTCAGTTTCTTCCATGGTACTTCATGCGCGGGGGAATTTCAACCCTTTACAGGGAATCTTTCCCCATGGAGGCCAACCGGGCGGAATGGTCCGTGTGGAGCAGATGGTGGGACCGCTTTCCCAGCGGTTCCCGGAGATATTCGCTGTACAAGCTTTTCACGTCGGGATTCTCGTGGGAGAAGCGGAGCTTGCTCCCCGCGTCCAGTTCCCAGAGCAGGTCGCCCCGGGAAGCGGCCATTTCCGCGCCCTCGTGGATGGGCTGCCCGCCGCCGCCGGCGCAGCCGCCGGGACAGGCCATCACCTCCACAAAGTCATATTCCGATGACCCGCTCTCCACCGCTTCCATCAGCTCCCGCGCGCCGGAAAGGCTGCTGACCACCGCCACCCGCACGGTCCCCGCACCGGGGATGGCAAAGCTGGCCTCCCGCCAGGGGGTTCCACTGCGGAGGTTGGAAAACGCGTCCGGCTTGGGGTTTTTGCTGGTGGCAAGGTAATAGGCGGAGCGGAGCGCCGCGTCCATCACGCCGCCGGAGGCCCCGAAAATCACCGCCGCGCCGGTGCCGGAGCCGAGAGGACTGTCGAAAGGCTCCTCCGGAAGGTCCGTGGGGACAATGCAGTCGCTGCGCAGCAGGCGGACCATCTCCCGGGTGGTGAGCACCGCGTCCACGTCCGGATCGCCGCAGGCATCGTTCATGTTGGGAAGCTCGCATTCCGCCTTTTTGGCGGAGCAGGGCATGATAGACACCACAAAGAGCTTGTGGGGGTCAACGTCCTTTTTCTCCGCAAAGTAGCTTTTGGCAATGGCCCCGAACATCTGCTGGGGGGACTTTGCGGTGGACAGGCACTCCGTATACGCCGGGTATTGGGACTTGACAAACCGCACCCAGCCGGGGCAGCAGGAGGTGAACATGGGCCAGCGGTACTTCCCCCGGTGGGTAAACCGCTCCAAAAACTCACTGCCCTCTTCCATAATGGTGAGGTCAGCGGCAAAATTGGTGTCAAAAATGTAGTCAAAGCCCATCCGGCGCAAAGCTGCCACCATTCGCCCCGCGGTGGCAAATTTGGGGGAGAGATTAAACGCCTCCGCCCATGCCACCCGCACGGCGGGCGCCACCTGAATCACCGTGGTGATCTCCGGGTCCGCCAAAGCCCGCAGGACCTTGTTGCTGTCGTCCCGGACAGTGAGGGCCGCAGTGGGGCAGTGGGTGACGCACTGACCGCAGAAGGTGCAGTCCGTGTTTTTGAGAAGCCGGTTAAAGCTCACGTCCACCGTGGTACGGGAGCCGGTGCCCGCCACGTCCCAGATGTGCATTCCCTGCACCTTGTCGCACACCTGCACGCAGCGCATGCATTTGATGCACTTGCTCGCCTCCCGCACCACCGGTGCGTCCAGATCTACCCGGGATTTTTCCGGCTGGAGCCGGTAGGGCTGAAAGTGAATGTTTAAATCGTGGGACAGGGTTTGCAGGGCGCAGTTTCCGCTGCGGATGCAGGTGGTGCAGGTGGAGTTGTGCTCCGAGAGAATCAGGCGCAGGTTGGTTCTCCGGGCGGAGCGAACCCGGGGGCTGTTGGTGCGGATGACCATGCCCTCCTCCACCTGCGTGTTGCAGGCGGGGATAAGCCGCTGGGTCCCCTCCAGCTCCACCACGCAGATGCGGCAGGCGGCAATTTCGTTGATTTCCTTCAAATAGCACAGGTGGGGAATGGGGATGCCCGCCTCCTGAGCGGCGCTTAAAATCGTGGACCCTTCGGGGACGGAAAGAAAACGTCCGTTAATTTCGATATTTACCATTTTTCCACACGCCCTCCCTTGAAAATCCCGTATCCAAAGTGGTCGCAGCGTAGGCAGCGGGAGGATTCCTCCCGGGCCTCCTGATCGGTAAAGCCGCACTCAATGCACTGGAAATCGTGCACGCGCTCTCCCGCGTCCCGCTCACCGGTGTTGATGCGGCCACGGGGCCGCAGGTCGGAGAGGTCGGGGGTGGGAATCTGTACGTCGGTGAGAATCTCGTGGTTGAACCCTAAGTACTCGTCAATATTGGCGGCGGCAACCTTCCCCGCCGCAATGGCACGGATGACGGTGGCGGGACCGGTGACGCAGTCGCCCCCGGCGAACACGCCCTCCACGTCCGGAAGCTGGGTGCTGGAAGCCGCCAGCACCGTGCCGCCACGCTGGATTTTCACGCCGCTTTGCTCAAAGCCGTGGGTTTCAATGCCCTGCCCAATGGCCACGATCACCACGTCAGCGGGAATGCGCCGTGTTTCCACGTCCGCGTCGTTGGGCCGGGGACGGCCCAGAGAGTCCATCTCGCCGATGATCTGGGGCCTGACCCACAGGGCCACCGCGCGGCCCGACTCATTGGCTTCAATCCGCAGAGGGGCCTCCAGCGTCAAAACCTCCGCGCCCTCGGCGATAGCACCCTCTATCTCCTCCTGCTGGGCAGTCATGTCCGCCTGACGGCGGCGGTATACGCAGGAGACCTTTGCCGCCCCCAGACGGAGGGCGGAGCGGGTGACATCCATGGCAACGTTGCCGCCGCCGATGACCACCACTTTCATCCCGGTAAAGTCCGGCAGTTCCCCGTCGCCGATGCGGCGCAGCAGCTCCACCGCGGAAACCACGCCCAGACTGTCCTCCCCGGGAATGCCTGTCTTCTTGTCGGTATGCGCCCCCACGGAGAGATACAGGCAGTCATACTTCCGGCGCAGCTCATCCAGCGAGGGGCTGGTGCCCACATCCACCTCGGTGTGGACCTCCACGCCGAGGGACAAAATGGAGGCAATCTCCTCGTCCAGCTTTTCCCGGGGAAAGCGATAGCTGGGGATGCCGTAGCGCAGCATCCCGCCAAGGTGCTTCTGCTTTTCAAACACGGTGACACGGTGGCCCATCAATGTGAGGTAGTACGCGGCGGACAGACCGCCGGGGCCGCCGCCCACCACGGCCACGGTCTTCCCCGTGGAAGGTGCGCAGGCAGGCTGGGGCACCTCTCCGGCCTGATCCACGGCGTACCGCTTCAGCCCCCGGATGTTCAGGGGATCGTCCACCATGTTCCGGCGGCAGCGGGCCTCGCAGGGGTGCTCGCAGATGTAAGCGCAGGCGGTGGGGAAGGGATTGTCCTTGCGGATGAGCTTCACCGCGTCGCCATACCGCCCAGCGTTGATGAGGGCGATGTAGCCGGGAATGTCCACCCCGGCGGGGCACAGGGCCACGCAGGGCACCGGGTTTTTCAGGCTGCCCAAGCACCGGTGGCGGAGGATGTGCTCCTCATAATCGTCCCGGAAGCCCAAAAGCCCCATGAGAACCAGTTGGGCGGCGTTGATGCCGATGGCGCAGTCGGCGGTGTCCACAATGGCTTGAGCTGTAACCTCGATGCGGTGAATGGCGCGGACATCCGCCTCTCCGTCCAGAACGCCTCGCAGCATATTGGAAAGCTGCCCCAGTCCGATGCGGCACGGGGCGCACTTGCCGCAGGTCTGGGCATGGCAGAGATTCAGAAAGTTCAGCGCCATGTCGATGGGGCACAGGCCCGGAGGACTGGCTGCGATGCGGCGTTCCATGCCGCGGTATAGCTGATCCACCACGGATTGGGCCTGACTGGGCGTGTTGATGTCAAGTCTGCTCATAGGCTTCTCACTCCTTTTCCATATTCCTGTCTGCTTTGCATAGCTCATGAAAATAGCCGCCCGCGGGCGTGGCTTCGAGACCTGCGCATTCCGGAAAGCTGCCATAAAGCTGCCCGGTGCAGACCCGCGCCCGTGAGAAAGCATTTTTGTCAGTTTACTACCTCCGGCGGCAAGATACAACCGTCTTTTGTCGGTTTTTCTTAAAATGCTGTCGGAATTGCTGTAAGTTTGACAAGACCGAAAAACCCGCGTATAACAAAAGAAGGAAAAACACGAGGCAGGCGACCCGCAGCCGCCTGCGGAACGGAGGACGATATGGGCGAGCTGATGGAGTTTTTACGGGCTGAGGGCGTGAGTGAGGCCCTTTTGCAGGCGACGGAGGACTGGAAAATTCACCAGACCCCGGTGCGGGAAGCGGCGCTCCACCGCATTCCAAAGCCCCGCTATCCCTATTACGGTAAGGAAATCTGGGAGGAGGCCATCTCCGCGCTTTTGAGCGGCGAGCATCTGTTGCTGGCAGGCCCCAAAGCCACAGGGAAAAATGACTTGGCGGAAAATCTCTCCGCCCTGTTCGGGCGGCCCCAGTGGGACGTGTCGTTTTACATCAACACCGACGCGGCCTCTCTGATCGGGACGGATACCCTCTGCGGAGGGGAGGTTTCTCTGCGCCACGGGCCAATTGCCCGCTGTGCGCTGGAGGGGGGCTTTGGTGTGCTGGACGAAATCAACATGGCAAAAAACGAATCACTGGCAGTGCTTCACGCGGCGCTGGACTTTCGCCGCTGCATCGACGTGCCGGGCTACGACCGTATCCCACTGTCTGAAGCCTCCCGCTTTATCGCCACCATGAACTATGGCTATGCCGGAACCCGGGACTTGAATGAAGCGCTGGCCTCCCGGTTCCTTGTCATCAATATGCCATCCATCACGGAGGAAAATCTTTTAAAGCTTCTGGGACGGGAGTTTCCGGAGCTGAAGCCCGCCTATGCCGACCAGATGACGAGTTTGTTTACCGACATCCGCAGAAAGTGCGACAGCGCGGAGATTTCCACCAAGGCGCTGGACCTGCGGGGCCTGCTTGCCGCCGTCCGCCTGATGCGGCAGGGACTGCCCGCCGCACGGGCGCTGGAACTTGGCATTGTGAACAAATGCTTTGATGAGTTCGAGCGCCAGTTGGTGGAGGACGTGGTGAAAAGCCGGGTGCCGGAGGACCTGTCTGGCCGGGAAGCCTTTGCACTCTGATGGAGATTCAGGAGCACGAGCAGCGCCGGGCGAAAAACCAGGTCTGGACGGCGGCGGAGGAATACGAGTTTGAGCCGGAGCTGAAAACCTATGATGCCGAAGGCCGCGCGGATTTATACTGGAACACGGTGGCGGGCTGCGTCCGCCGGGACTGGGGCGGTGAACTGGAAAGTCTGTTTGCTTCCTTCGATGGCTTGCCGGACCGCCGGATTTATGAGCAGCTTGCGTGGTTGGGACTGGAGAGCGCGGCGTTTGCCCGGGAACAGGACCGCCGCCCTGCCATGGCGGCGCTGCGGCAGAGCTATGCCCGCAAAACGCTGGAGGCATTTGAACGGGCTTCTTCGGATCGGCTTGTCCATGTTCTTTCGGTCGGACGCTGCCGGGAGATTTTGGGACAGGACTGCGGGCTGAAGGGCAGCGACCGGGAGCTTCTGGCCGCGCTGGACCTGCCGGGAGAGCTGGACGGGGCGGCGCTTGCCCAGCGGTTGGGGCAGACCCTTGCGGTCTGGTTTGGCTATGCGCCCGCGGATACCCCAGATGCCGAAGACCCGGAGAAGCTGCGAGCCGTGAGAAGACTGCGCCTGTTTGGCAGGCGGCAGAAGAATAAAGCCCCTTTGCCCAGCCTTCGGGAGTTTGGCTTCGGCTTTGGAGAGCACGCGCAGGCTGTGGAGGGGGACGGCGGCCCCGCGCCCCAGCGGCGGCTGGGAGAGATGACTCTGGCACAGAGCGAGGAGGCTCTCCGGGCCTATATTTCCAGTTATTTCGGCGCGTCGCTGTACCCGACGGACAAAGTGCAGCGCTTGGAGCGGGAGCTGTGCACGGGGGACCACAAGGGCTGCAACCTTTATTATGCACGGGGCGGGGCGGAGCTTGACAAGCACGCTCGGGGCTTCGCGGCGGAGCAGCGCCGAGCGGCGCTGCGGCAGATGGAGAAGAACAAGGCGGCCTATGAGGCAAACTCCACCGTCAACCGGATGACCGTGGCCCGACTGACCGCCCGTATCCGCAACGCCATGCAGACCCATTTGCAGCCTGAAACCGTGCGCACCTCCGCGGGGCTGCTGGACGCGGCGCGGGTCTGGCGGGCGGAGTGTCTGGGAGACGACAAGGTGTTTACCCGCACTTTGCGGGGGGACCCCGGGGATTTGTGCGTGGACCTTTTGCTGGATTCCTCCACCTCCCAGATTTCCCGGCAGGAGACTGTTTCCACGCAGGGGTATATGATAGCGGAGAGCCTGACGCGATGCGGCATTCCCGTGCGGGTGACGGCGTTTTGTTCTCTTAGCGGCTACACAGTTTTGACCCGCTTCCGGGACTATGGGGAGACGGATCGGAACGAGATGATCTTTCACTATTTCACCACCGGCTGCAATCGGGACGGGCTGGCTGTCCGCGCGTTGGGCCGGGATTTGGAGGATGCGCCCTGCGAGCACCGGCTGGTGATTCTCCTGTCTGACGCAAAGCCCAACGATGTGATTAAAATTGCCCGGAGCGGCGGCTTCCGGGATTATGCGGACCGCATGGGCGTGGTGGATACGGCGCAGGAGGTGCGCAGCCTTTCCCGCACCGGCGCGGCCGTAGTGTGCGTTTTTACCGGGGAGGATGAGGACTTGTCTGCCGCCCGGACTATCTACGGGCGAAATTTCACCCGCATCCGGCGGCTGGACCAGTTTGCCGACACAGTGGGAACGCTTCTCCAGAATCAGATTTGCAACCTGTGAAAATTTGAAAGGTCCGGCGAGAGCCGGCGCTTAAAAATGTAGGGGTCCCGCCTTTTGGCGGGGCCTCTGCGTTTTTTTAGCCGAATGCGGGAATCGATGGCTGTTGCTGGTGAATGGTATGGCAATGGAGGGGCCGATGTCGGGCAGAGGGCTATGTCAGCTACTCCATGACGGACGAGGTGCTTCGCACCCGCAGGCAGGCGCTGGGCACATATTTTAATAAGACCGGACAGGAAGTGGCCTGTGTCAGTACACCGATTTTTGACGAGGCGGGCGAGCTGCGCATGGTGGTGACATACAGCCGCAGACTGGATATTCTGGAGACGTTTCAAAAGGAGCTGCAGCGGGAAAAGGAAAAGCTCAAGGGCTATCAGGCCGCCATGGAGATGACCGATTACCGCGGGGAAAATCAGGTTGTGGCGGACGACCCAGCCACCCGGAAGATATTTTCCATTCTGGAAACGCTGGCACGGATGGACAGCACGATTATGCTTTACGGAGAGTCCGGCGTGGGTAAGGAAGTTGCCACCAACTTCATCCGCCGCCACAGCGGAAGGAAGAACGCGGTATTTGTGCCGGTGAACTGCGCGGCCATCCCCAATGAGCTGATTGAGGCTGAGCTTTTTGGTTATGAAAAAGGGGCCTTTACTGGCGCTTTGAAGGAGGGCCGGGCCGGCTTGTTCGAGGTGGCCAACGGCGGAATTATCTTTATGGACGAGGTGGGAGAGCTGCCCCTGACTGCGCAGGCAAAGCTTCTCCGGGTACTGGAGAGCGGAGAGTTCCGCCGCGTAGGAGCTGGCAAATTTGCAAAATTACAGTTGGCCCGGCAACATCCGGGAACTGCGCAACACCATTGAGCGCTTTGTGCTCATTGGGGAGCTATCCTCGTGGGAGACGGAAATAGGCGGAGGCAATGCCGCCAAGGAGGCGGCCCCCCGGCCCTGCCCGAGGGGCAGAGACCGCTGAAGCAGGTGATGGCGGAATTGGAGGCGTCTTATATCCGTCGGGTTCTGGAGGAGAATGGCGGAGACGTGGACAAAACCGCAGACTGTTTACAGGTCAGCCGCTCCGGGCTTTATAAAAAACTGAAAGCAGCAGGCCCGGATTAAGCGTGTCTGCGTAAAAATTGCAAGCTGTCTATATTTTTAGGCTTTTTAGAACAATTATAAACATCAGACAAAATGTTCAATTGAAATTTGTGCAAAATATATTCTTTGAAATGGCAAGGTAATTGCTCTAGGGTTGATAAGGCACGATTTATTGCCAATTTAAATATGGAGGAAGACTATGAAGATGAAAAAGTTAAGCGCACTGCTCATGGCCGTGCTTTCGGTCAGCACTCTGCTGGCCGGGTGCGGCGGCGGCAGCCAGGGCTCTCAGGGCTCTCAGGCGGGTGGAGAAACCTACAAAATCCAGTTGGCCGGTTCCGTGGCTGAAGAGCATCCCATCACTCAGGGCTTATACAAGTTTGAAGAGCTGGCGGAGAAATACTCCGACGGCCGCATCGAGGTGGAGGTTTATCCCAACGGCCAGCTTGGCTCCAACAGAGAGTATTACGAGCAGTGCCGGCAGGGCAACATCCAGATGGCCGAGGGCGGTGCCGTGGTGCTGGCCAACTTTACCGACAGCTTCAAGTTCATGCAGCTTCCCCTATCTGTTCAACAGCCGCGAGTCCATCCAGAACTTCCTGAACAGTGAGGACGGCAAGGCGCTGACCAAGAAAATCGCCTAGGAGAGCGGCATTTATCCTCTGGCGTTCTTTGAAAACGGCTGGCAGGCCCTGACCAACTCCGTGCGGGAAGTTAAGACCCCCGCAGACCTGAAGGGTCTGAAGATTCGTACGCAGGAGAACGACATCCTGCTGAAGGTTTACACCGACATGGGCGGCAACCCCATGCCCATGGCCTTCTCCGAGCTGTTCACCGCCATGCAGCAGAAAACCGTCGACGGTCAGGTGAATCCCGCGCTGATCGCCTCCACCGGCAACTATGACGAGGTGCAGAAGTATATCACCGATGTGGCCGCCGTTTACGACGCCACGGCCATTTCCATCAACTATGACTTTTATTAGTCCCTGCCCGCCGAGCTTCAGACCGCGGTGGATCAGGCCGCGCAGGAGGCCACACAGTATCAGCTCAAGCTGTCCGCCGAGGGCGAAGAGGGCGCGTTTGAGGAGCTGGCCGCCGGCGGCATGACCGTCACCCGGCTCACCGACGAGGAGCGCGAAGCGTTTAAGGTCACCACCACCGACGTGTACGACTGGTTCCGCCAGCAGGGTACCGAGCCGAATCTGGACACCTACATGGAGAAAATTCAGGTTTGCAACGACAAGTTTACCAACGGCGAGCTGGAAGCAATCACCGGCGTAGAGAAGTAAGTACGCATGAAATTCCGCTGCCTCCCGGAAGTCTCCGGGAGGCGGCAGCGGAGAGGAGATAACAATGGCAAAAGCAAACCAGATTTTGGACCGGGTTTTGAATTTCTTTGAAACCTATGTCTGCGCCGCTCTCTTTTTTATCACCTGCGCCATTATTTTTATTCAGGTGGTATTCCGGGCTTTGGGACTTCCCGTGGGCTGGACGGAGGAAAGCGCCCGTTACCTGTGTATCTGGGTCATTTATCTTGCGGCCAGCAAGGGCGTGAGAAACGGCAACCACATGTCGGTGGACCTGCTGCCCATGATTCTCAAGGGCAAGGCCCGGGTCATACTGTATATCATCGCATCTTTGATTTCTCTGGCGTTCTTTTTCATGCTGTGCTATGTGGGCATGCAGGTTCTCAGTTCCATGGGCGTGCGGCCCCAGTATTCCGCAGCCAACAAAATAAATATGCAGTTTGCATACGCGGCGCCTTATGTGGGCGCGGGTATGATGATTGTAAGTGGGCTTCAGCGATTGGTGGTCCTTGTAAAGCAGCTCATCGGCGTTCTTCCCACGGAAGAGACTGAAAGCGAAAAAATGATGAAGCAGGAAGAAGAAGCAGAATGAATGCAGGATTGATTTTGATTGGCACCTTTTTTATTCTGCTGGTGCTGAACGTCCCCATCGCTTGGTCCATCGGCATGTCCGTGACGTTGTACATGCTTACCTCCGGTTCCTTTGGCCTTTCCTATATTGCCCAGACCATGTTTACAGCCTGCGATTCCTTCACGCTGATGGCGATTCCGCTGTTTATTCTGGCGGGCGCACTGATGGAGGGCGGCGGTCTGAGCAAACGGCTGATTGACTTTGCCGACTCCATGGTGGGCCACAGGCAGGGCGGCTTGGCAATTGTCACCGTTCTGGCCTGCATGTTCTTCGGCGCTATCTCCGGCTCTGCGGCGGCCACCGTGGCCACCATCGGCGTCATCATGGTTCTCTCCATGATTAAGCAGGGCTATTCCAAGGGCTTTTCCTATGCGCTGATCGCCGCCGCCGGCGTGCTGGGCGTGCTGATTCCGCCGTCCATTATGGCGTGGCAACCAACGCCTCCATCGCCACCATGTTCATGGGCGGCTTTGGCCCCGGTATCCTGTGCGGTGTTCTGCTGATTGGCATCGTGACCCAGTTGATGCTGGACCCGGAGGCGGACATGGCGCAGGCGGAGGAGCTGGTGGACTTTATGGTCCGGCTGGGCCTTCCCGTAACCATGGAGGACATCCGTCTGGATCAGGTCCCGGAGGAGGAGCTTATGGCATGGTGCCGCAAGCAGTGCGTTCCCGGCAACCGGCTGGACGCCATCGCGCAGGGCATCACCGCGGAGGAACTGATGCGGGCGATGCACGCGGCCTCTGCCTTCGGAGCGACCCGCAAACAGCGGGCAAAATCGCAGAGCTGAATCAAACCGGATTGTCACATAAAGGCGAGGGGCCGTTCTTTAAAGAACGGCCCCTCGCTTCAATCTGTCGAAGAAGCTCAAATGACGGGGAGGTGCCATACGGGTTTCGCCACAGACTGAGGGGTCCCACCTTTTGGCGAGGCCCCTGCCCTATTTTGGAGGGGAGAAAACAGCACGAAAAGCTTATTCTTTGGGAATGCAGATACGCTGGCATTTCACAAGGTTCTCAAAGTCCACATTGGGGTTTGCTGCCATGATCGCAGTGGGAGGGAGGTTAAACTGATTTGCAATCCGGTTGAGGGTGTCTCCGCACTTGACGGTGTAGCGGCAGGCCGCCCCCTGGCAGCGATTCATGGGGATAAGGATATACGTGCCCTCCTTCAGGCAGTAAAGCTGCATGTTGGGGTTGCTTCGAATAATGCTCTCCACGCTGACACAGTGGGCTTTTGCGATTTTGCAGATGTTGTCGCATTTTTTCACTCTGTACAGGAACGTATCGGTGGAAGCCTGCGGCTGTGTGGATGGCTGGGTGGACGGTTGTACAGACGGCTGCGTAGGCATCTGCGCGGGGGGTTCCATATCGGCCGGAATGCAGATCACGCTTCCAATGCGCAGGTTCTGGGGATCCAGACCGGAGTTGAGGTCCATGATACTCCGCACGCTGACGCCGTACGTCTGGGAAAGCTTCCAGAGGGTGTCGCCCTGCCGAATCGTATAGGGGAAGGTTTCATCCCCGCAGATAGAGGGCAAAGCAGTCGGTGCGGTGGGTTTTGTGGTTGTGGTTTCCGAAGACTTTGACGTCACAGAGGGGTAGGTAATCTTGGGCGCGGTAATGGTTGGCGCGGTGATAGAGGGAGGGGTAAAAGAGGGCGGCGTGATGCCCGTAGACGTAATGGATGGGAACGTAAAGGAAGGAGCCGTAATAGTCGGGCCAGTAATGGTTGGAGGCGTAATCGTAATAGGCATCGTAACAGACGGCTCCGGCGCGGGGGCAAATGGGACACAGATAACAGTGCCCACCTGCAAATTTTGGGATTCCAGCCCAGGATTGAGCTTGAGAATGCTCTGCACGCTAACGCCGTAAATCTGGGCGAGCTTCCATAGAGTGTCCCCCTGTTGAAGCGTATAGGAAAACGCTTCGTCCCCACAGACGATGGGGGGCTTCGGTGTAGGCGTGACAGGTTTGGGGGCGGGTGTAACGGGCTTTGGCGCGGGGGCAAATGGAATGCAGATTACAGTGCCCATCTGTAAATTTTCGGATTCCATCCCGGGATTGAGCTTGAGAATGCTTTCTACGCTGACACCGTAAATCTGGGCGAGCTTCCAGATGGTATCTTCCCGTTGAATTGTATAAGAGAAGGTCCCATCCCCGCAGACGACAGGGGGCTTGGGCGCTGGGACAATGGGCTTAGGCGCAGGCATAACCGGCTTTGGCGCGGGAGTAACCGGCTTCGGAGTGGGCACGAGAGGAATGCAGATCACGTCTCCAGCCTGCAAATTGTCGGCTTCCAGCCCCGGGTTGAGCTTGAGGATGCTCTCCATACTGACGCCAAAAACCTGCACGAGCCGCCATAAGGTATCGCCTCGCTGAACCGCATAGGAGAAGGTTTCGTCCCCGCAGATGGGAGACGGCGCGGGCGGAGTCGGCATAGGAGTTGGAACAGGCGTAGGAGTCGGCGTAGGAACTGGAGTAGGCATAGGAACTGGAGTAGGCATAGGAGTAGGAGCTGGCGGCTGCGGTGCGGGTGTGGGCGCAAGAGGAATGCAGACTACATCGCCGATTTGCAGGTTTCGGGCATCCACGCCCGGATTGAGGTCCAGAATGCTTTGCAAGCTGACTCCGTGGGTTTGGGACAGCTTCCACAAGGTGTCTCCAGTACGAATTATGTACGAGGAGGCACCCCTTGGGCAAGTGCGGGGCGCGGGTGACGTGGATGGGGGCGACGGAGATACGGAGGATGTGGACGCAGGGATGCAGAGCGTTGCGCCAATCTTCAGATTCCGTGGATCAACGCCCGGGTTGAGGTCCAGAATGCTCTGGACACTGACGCCGTTTGCCTGAGAGAGCTTCCAGAGCGTATCTCCGCTTTTGATGGTGTGCTGCATAGAGTTTGAAGGACATGTTTTCGGATACATCTGATACATATATAAACACCTTGCATCTGTTAAAATTGACGGGAGGAACAGCTCGCTGTTCCATCTTATGCAGGGTGCGCACGTTTGCCCCTAAACCGGAGGCAATGAAAAAGCGCGCCGTCCGAAGACGGCGCCTTTTTATTGCGGACGTATGCCGTTCCGGGCATTTGGGACAAAGCGGCCTTGCCGGGTGCGGAGAGGTTAGTAGAGAGATTCGGTAAAATCCACTATCTCAATGTTGTCAAATTCAACGCTGTTGAAATAAAGTCCCGGACCTGCGCTCCTTGTCCGCCAGTCGTATGTAATCCGTGCCTCGATGGGGAACCACCGTCCGGAGGTGCCCTCCTTGACCAAGGCCCTAAAAATACCCTTTTGACGATAAGTCTGATTGGGAGTAATGGGGGTGTACTGTTCGGAAGGCTCGAAATTTGACTCCAGCATTAAGAGAGATTTTGGCTTGACGCCGTAGTTAATCCAATCCAAAAGGGCCGTTTCAGATTCCTGAGTGGGCAAAAATCGGGCCTCGCCTAAAAAAGTGCCCGTTTCGATGTTGTAAGCGTCCACACTGGGGTTGATTAGCTGGGTAAACACGTCCGCAATCACTCCTCTCCTCACTGTATTTTATGACGGTGCAGAGCGGAATAACACAGCGTTTTGGAGATTTTGCAGCCTGAGTTCCGCTGGAAAGGACTACTGGCCACGCCATAGTTCCGGATTCAGCCGGATAAACAGGGCGGCAAAGGGGGACAGAATCAGCAGACCCAGCCCGTCCATCCCACAAAGGGCCCACGACAGAAAAAGGCCCGCCGCGAGGGCCAGAGCGCCCAGCAGAAGCCGCATGCGCGGCGGAAGATGAAAGATACGTTTCATAGTTCCTCCCGGGCGCGTGCGTTGCGCCGCCCGGCCTGCGCGTCTATGTGGGCGCCGATGAGGTTTCATAGTTCCTCCCGGGCGCGTGCGTTGCGCCTACCTTGATTCTATAGGAAAATTCCCGCGAAATTCGTCGAAAAACGGTGAGGGGTTGACAGTCAGGGGGAAAAAGCCCTATCATAGAGCGACAGAAAGCTTGTGCGCCTGCTTTGCGCCCGGAAGGTCCCGGGTTTGCAAAGCAGGATTGTCCGGACGGGAGATGTGCCCGCCGGGATTGTGAGGATGGATATGCTGAGAATCAATTTGAAACAACTGGAAGCGTTCACCGCCACGGCGGAATACGGCAGCTTTACCAGAGCGGCGGAGGAGCTTTACCTCACGCAGTCCACCGTCAGCGCGCATATTCTTGCGCTGGAAGAGGCCATGGGCGTTCAACTGATTCTGCGGGGCGCACGGCGCAAGCTGACGCTGACGGAGGAGGGGCGCAGGGTTTATGGTGCGGCGCGGGACATTCTGGACCGCTGCCGCCTGTTGCAGGACCCCATGGCGGCGGAGGGTAGGGTGGAGTTGAGCGTTGGCGCATCCACGGTTCCGGCCCAGTATTTGCTGCCGGGGCTGCTCTCCGGCTTTCTCCAGCGCCACGGGGAAAGCCGATTCCTTCTCCGCAGAGGGGATAGCGCGCAGGTTCACAGCCTTTTGAGTCAGGGCGAGGTGCGCATCGGCGTGGTGGGCGCCGCGCCGGATCGGCGGACCTTTGCCTGCCAGACCCTGTGCGAGGACCGGCTGGTGCTGGTCACCGCCGTCACGGAACGGTTTCAGGCCTTGAAGGCCCGGGGGACCTGCGGACGGGACATGGTAGAAGAGCCCTTCATCATCCGGGAGGAGACCTCCGGCACCCGTCAGGCCGCGGACACGTATTGGAGAAAGCACGGCATTCTGCCGGAGAAACTGCATGTTGTTGCCTGTATGGACAATCCAGAGGCCATCCGCCGCAGTGTGGCGGGGGGAATGGGCGTTTCTGTGATGTCGGAGCTGTCCGTGCGGGAAGAGGCGGAGGCCGGTCGGCTGCTGACCTTTGAGCTGGACGAGGAAGGCTTTTCCCGGCGGATTTATCTCGTCTGGCGCAGGGATGTGAGTCTCAGCCGGACGGAGCAGGCGTTTGTGAGCTACCTGAAGGCGGAGCTGAAAAGATAAAATACGGAGAGCGGACGTGTGCCGCTCTCCGTATTTTTACCCAAAAACGCAGACTATCGTAAAAAACGATAGTAACTATTGCGAAATTGTAAACAAAGATTGGCCTTTCCTAAGGAACTATTTTATAATAAATTCCAAGAACCGTGGAAAAATACGGAAATTTTGTATAGCTGGGAGAGTTGAAATGAAAAAGGTGAATTGGGTTGTGGTGGCTGCCGGCGGACTGGTGGGTCTGGCGGCGGTGGCGCTGACAATGCTGGGAAACCCCGCCAACATGGGCTTTTGTATTGCCTGCTTCCTGCGGGACATTGCCGGCGCGGTGGGACTTCACGGTGCGGCCAAGGTGCAGTATGCCCGTCCCGAGGTCATCGGACTGGTGCTGGGCGCGTTCATCATGTCCGTGGCCGGGAAGGAATTCCGGGCAAAGGCGGGATCCTCTCCTGCCACGCGGTTTGTTCTGGGAATCTTTGTCATGATCGGCGCGCTGGCATTTTTGGGCTGCCCGCTGCGGATGGTGCTGCGCCTTGGCGGCGGAGATGCCAACGCGATTGTGGGCCTTGTGGGCTTCACGCTGGGCATTCTGGTGGGCGTGCAGTTCCTCAAGCGGGGCTTCTCTTTGAAACGGGCCTATGAGGTGGGCCGGGCCGAGGGCGGCGTGTTGCCCGCCGTGATGGCGGGGCTGCTTCTGATTCTGCTGGCGGTTCCCTCTCTGCTGAAGTTCAGCGAGGAGGGCCCCGGCTCTAAACACGCGCCCGCGCTGATTGCGCTGGTGGTTGCGCTGGCGGTGGGCGCGCTTGCTCAGCGGGCCAGACTGTGCACCGTGGGCGGTATCCGGGATGCGCTGCTGTTTCAGGATTTCAAGCTGCTGTACGGCTTCATTGCCATTTTTCTTGTGGTGCTGGTGGGCAACCTAATCAATGGGAATTTCCACTTCGGCTTTACGCTCCAGCCTGTGGCCCATAGCAGCCATCTTTGGAATCTGCTGGGCATGACGCTGGTGGGCTGGGGTTCTGTGCTACTGGGCGGCTGCCCGCTGCGCCAGTTGATTCTGGCCGGTGAGGGCAACGGCGATTCTGCTGTCACCGTGTTCGGAATGATCGTGGGCGGCGCGCTGGCCCACAACTTTGGTCTGGCTGGCAATCCCGACGCGCTGAACGAGGCCAAGGAGCTGGTGGTGGGTGGAATCTCCAGCACCGGCAAGGTCGCGGTGCTTCTGGGCTTTGCGGTGCTGGCCGTGATTTCCGTGGTAAACCTGCCGAAAGAGGAAAAAGTTGCCGCCCGGCAGACGACGGCGGTATAAGAGGAGGAATTGAAAATGATTGACGCAAGAGGCTATTCCTGCCCCACCCCTGTGGTGATGGTGCAAAAAGAGGTGAAGCAGAGCAGTCCTGCGGAGCTGGAGGTGTTGGTAGACAACCAGTGCTCCGTGGAAAACGTGACCCGCTATGCGGGCGGCAGCGGCTATCAGGTGTCCGTGACGCCGGAGGGCCGGGACTTCCGCCTGCTGCTCAAGAAATGAGCTGCTACGTCGCCACGTTTCACACCCATCTGTCGGCGCTGACCACCGCCCGCGCTCTGGCGAATCGGGGGGTTTCCGCCAAGATGATGCCCACGCCCCGGAAGCTCAGCTCCTCCTGCGGCACCTGTGTGCGCTACGAGGCTGAGGACCCCTGCCTTTCGGATATGGATGTGGACATGGAGCAGGTCTGCACGCTGGAGGCGGAGGAGCAATACATCGTGCTGATCAAAAACGCGTGACGCGCGGCGGACATGGCTTTTGGGGAAATTGGAGCAGCCCGTCAGCTTTGGCGGCTTTGTGTGTTGCCGTGGAATTTAAAGGCTTTCCAGGGGTACCTTTGGCCGTTTTGGAACTGCTTTAAGCTGCAAAAAGGGGTCTCGCCGTTTTGAAACGGCGGGACCCCTTTTCAGCAAATGGAGGGTAATCAAATTTTGCCAAAGACATAAAAGCGGATATTTTAGGCCATCCGAACTGTGCCGGAAATTACTTGGTGCCGAAAATCCGGTCCCCCGCGTCTCCAAGACCGGGGACAATATAGCCGTGGTCGTTCAGGTGGTCGTCCAGAGCGGCAATATAGATTTCCACATCGGGATGGTCTTTTTCCACGCGCTTGATGCCCTCCGGCGCTGCAAGCACGTCCATCAGCTTAATATGCTTGCAGCCGTATTCCTTCATAAAGGTGATGGCGGCGGAGGCGGAGCCGCCGGTGGCAAGCATGGGGTCCACGATGATCACGTCCCGCTCGGCGATGTCGGCGGGCATTTTGCAGTAATACTTCACCGGCTCCAGCGTTTCCGGGTCCCGGAACAGGCCGATATGCCCAACCCGGGCGGCGGGAATCATTTTCAAAACGCCGTCCACCATGCCGAGGCCCGCCCGCAGAATGGGCACAATGGCAAGCTTCTTGCCCGCCAGAGTCTTGAAAATGCCGGGGGCCACGGGGGTTTCCACCTCCACATCCTCCAGAGGCAGGTCGCGAGTGGCCTCGTAGGTCATCAGCATGGCAATTTCGCACACCAGCTCCCGGAAGTCCTTGGTGCTGGTGTCCTTGTTGCGCAGGATGGTCAGCTTGTGCTGAAGCAGAGGATGGTTCAGAATGTGGGTGTTGTCGTTCATGTCGCGTTCTCCTTCTTTATTCTGTCTCGCAGCCGCTCCGCCTGAGCGGGGCGCAGATATACGGGGGAAAGATTCTGGGCTGTGGTCAGTGCGCCCGCTTCGGCCAGTTCTCCGGCGGCAAGGGCCACGCCCACGGCGTGTTGATGCACCTGCCTTGCAGGTGCTAAGGCGCAGGAGATTCCCGCCTCCTCCAGTGCTCGCTGGCACAGAGCGC
The DNA here is from genome assembly GCA_002455655.1 of Oscillibacter sp. UBA6647. GTDB lineage: Bacteria > Bacillota > Clostridia > Oscillospirales > Oscillospiraceae > Oscillibacter. The sequence continues at coordinate 36,065 of DKLF01000077.1, forward strand.
CGCCGTCGCCCACGGCAATGAGCGGGCGGGGGTCGCTGCGCAGTTCCTCGGCCAAATCCGCAAGGCCGATGGCCCGGTCCTCACGCAGACGGGTGAGCTTGCCGTCTTTCGCTTCAAACAGGGCGTTGTAGACTTGCGCCCGGCGGGCGTCCATGGCGCAGACAATCAGGCCATTCATATGGCTCAGCCCCAGCGCCATGGCGTACAGCGTGGAAACGCCTGCGGCCGGAAGATTTGCGGCGAAGGCCAGCCCCTTTGCGGCAGCCACGCCGATGCGGATGCCGGTAAAGGACCCCGGCCCGGCGGCCACGGCAATCAGGCCCAAATCAGCCACGCTTAGATCCGCGTTTTTCAGTAAAGATTCCACCATGGGCATCAGAGTCCGGCTGTGGGTCAGCCCGGTGTTCTGATAACAGGAGGCCAGCACCTGCCCGTCCTCCGTCACGGCGGCAGAGCATGCCTTGGCGGAGGTTTCCAGCGCTAAAATTTTCAAAAGCCGTCCACTCCCTCCACCGTAATGCCGCGCCAGTCGTCGCTCTCCGGACGGCGGGAAAATCGAACCCACACCGTGTCCTCCGGCAGCGCGTCCTCCACCCGCTCGCTCCACTCCACGGCGCACACGCCGCCCCGGCCCGGGTAATCCTCCCAGCCGATGTCAAACAGCGCGTCGGAGTCCGGCAGGCGGTACATATCGAAGTGAAACAGAGGGATGCGGCCCTCGTATTCGTTGACAATGGTGAAGGTGGGGCTTGTGACCCGGCCCGTACAGCCAAGTCCCCGGGCAAGCCCCCGGGTAAACGCCGTTTTCCCCATGCCCAGCTCTCCTTGGAAGGCCAGCACGGTTCCCGGTGACAGACGCTTTCCAAGCGCCTCGCCGATGGCCTCCGTCTCGGCCTCGCTGTGGGACAGATACTCCATTTTTCCGCCTCCTCTCCCGGAACGCCGCCGCGCAATTTTCGGCCTTGGCCAAAAATGCGGTGGACGTGCCCTAAAAAATTACCGGAAATAGTATAGCACAGTTTTTTCTCCGTGTAAAAACAAATTTCATTGGTTTACACGCCGTACCTCCTGTGGTATACTATATACTCTGTAAAATCACGGTTTTTCTGATAGGAGCTGCCATGTTCAACCGTCTTCGCGCCACACTGTCCGATTTTTTTCAGCAGGCTGATTTGGTTCTGCTGGGCCTTTGCTGCGGGTGTACTCTGTTTGGAATGGTGCTGATTGCCAGTGCCACCCGATACATGGGGACCGGCAGTATGATTCGATTTGTAGGTGTTCAGGGCGCGGCCATGCTGATTGGTCTTGTTGCCTACGTGCTGCTGTCCATGGTGAATGTGGAGCTTTTGGTGAAGCACTGGAAGCTCATCCTGGCGGCCAGCGTGGTACTTCTCCTGCTGCTGCGAACGCCGTTGGGCGTCGTACGGAATGGAAACCGGGCGTGGCTGGAGATTCCCCATGTGCCCTTTTCCATCCAGCCGGCGGAGGTGGTGAAGATTGCCTTCATCATTCTTCTGTCCAAGCAGCTTGAATGGGTGAAGGAGCGGCGGCGGGAGCTAAAGAGCCTTGGCAGTGTGGCGGGGCCCACGGGCCACCTCCTCTTTATGGTGGGGCTGATTTACGTGGTGTCCAGCGACATGGGAAGCGCGCTGGTTTATGTGTTCATTTTTGTGTGCGTCGCGCTGGTGGCGGGGGTTGCGTGGCGGTGGTTTATCCTCGGCGGCGGGGGAATGGCGGCAGGGGTTCTGGCGCTGTATTTTATGGGAAAGCTGCCCTCCCACATGGCGGACCGGTTCCGCGTGCTGTTTGACCACAGCTTTGACCCACGGGGCGTTGGTTGGCAGCAGACCCGCGGACTGCTGGCGCTGGGCAGCGGCGGATGGTTCGGGCAGGGGCTGTTTCAGGGGACCCAGACTCAGGCGGGCCGGGGCGCTCTGCCGGAGCGGCATACGGACTTTATCTTCGCCATGATTGGCGAGGAGCTGGGCTTTTTCGGGTGTCTCCTGGTGATTGTGCTGCTGACGGCGATTATCCTGCGCTGCCTGTGGGTGGCCCGCCGGGCCACCACGGATTATGCCCGGCTGGTGTGTGTAGGCATCGCGGGAATGCTGATTTTCCAGACGGTGGAAAACATCGGTATGTGCCTGTTTGTCATGCCCGTCATCGGACTGACGCTGCCCTTTTTCAGCTATGGAGGCTCCTCTATTGTTACGTTGTATACCGCCATGGGCATCGTCTCAGGTGTGAAAAAGCGGGCGTTGATGAACTGGAACCGATAGCGGCTGCGATTGATTAAGGAAAAAAGGACCCTGCGCTCCGCTTTGGCGGAGCGCAGGGTCCTTTTTCGTTCGGAGCGTTTGGGGAGACATCCGAACCGGAACGCTCAAGTCGAAACTGTTACGGAAAACCACAAAAATAGCGCAAAAGCATAGGTGCTGGGGGTGAAATGTGAAAGCGGAGGGGCGATAGGTCCCCACTTTCTATAATTACGGAAAAGACACGCAGATGAAGCCGGGTCCTTTGAAAAAGTCTGCATTCTGAAAGCAAAAAGATGGAAAATTTGGGGTTGCATTTTGATTTTGACTGTGCTATACTTCCGAATATGAAAATCGTTCTCAAATTGAAAGGAGCATTACATTGAAGATAAATATGTTAAAGCTGCTGGCGGTGGTGTCCGCCGCAGCGGTGCTGGCTGGCTGCGGTGCGACGGGGGGCGCCGCGCAAAGCGCGGGAGGCGCAGCCTCTTCTCAGGAGCAGGAAACCAAGCTACGGGTGACGACCACCGTGTTCCCCGCGTATGACTTTGCCCGGGCCGTGTGCGGCGATCTGGCGGAGGTGACGCTGCTGCTGCCCCCCGGGGCGGAGAGCCACAGCTATGAGCCTACGCCAAAGGATATCGTGAACGTGGGAAGCAGCGATCTGTTTTTGTATCTGGGCGGCGAGTCCGACACATGGGTGGAGACACTTCTGAAGACCGTGGACGACGGTGTGAGCCGCATGAAAATGATGGACAGCGTGGAGCTGAAGGAAGAGGCTGAGATCGAGGGGATGACCGCAGAGGAGGGCCACAGCCACAGCGGAGACGACCATGATCACGACGAGGATGCGCATGACGAAGACGCGGAGCACCACGATGAAGATGTCCACGCCAACGATGAGGACGAGCATGACGAGAACGAAGCCGGACAGGTTTTGGAGTACGACGAGCATGTGTGGACCTCCCCGGTGAACGCCGCCGCCATCACCACCGCCATCGGTGAGCGAATGGCCGAGCTGGACCCGGCGCATGCGGAGAATTATCGGGCCAACGCGGCGGACTATTCCGAAAAGCTGATGGCGCTGGACAAGGAGTTTGAGGACTTCTTTGCAACGGTTTCCAATAAAACCATGGTGTTTGGCGACCGCTTCCCCCTGCGGTACTTTGCGGATGAATACGGAATCAACTGCTATGCCGCTTTCCCCGGATGCAGCACCCAGACCGAGCCTTCCGCCGCCACCATTGCGTTTTTGACGGAGAAGGTGAAGGAAGAAAAACTTGGAACGGTGTACTACATCGAATTTTCCAACCATCTGGTGGCGGACAGCATCGCGGAAGCCACCGGCGCGCAGACCGCGCTGTTCCATAGCTGCCACAATGTTTCCAAGGCGGAGATGGACGCGGGAGCCACCTATCTCACGCTGATGGAAGGAAATCTGGAAACGCTGAAAACCACCATGCAGTAAAAAAGGCCGCCGGGGGACACCTTCGTCTCCCGGCGGTTTATTTTGTCAGTTCTTTGTCTGTGGGTCCGGATTTCTCAAGCAGGCGGGCCATGTCCTCCGGCAGGGGCACGAAAAGCTCCAGCGGCTGGCCGGTGATGGGATGGGTCAGCGCCATCCGGTAAGAGTGAAGGGCCGGGCGGGCGATGAGGTCTGGGTCTTCCGTACCGTAGAGCCAGTCTCCCGCCAGAGGGCAGCCCACCGCCGCCATGTGGACCCGGAGTTGATGGGTGCGCCCTGTCTCGGGAAGCAGCCGCAGGAGGGATAAGCTGTTCCGTGTCTCCAAAACCTGATACCGGCTGACGGCGGCCTGTCCGTCGGGGCGGACTGTTCGGCGCACGGCGGAGGTTTCATCCCGTCCGATGGGCAGGTCAATGCTTCCCTCGGCTGGCTGGGGAGTCCCCACGCACACGGCCCTGTATTCCCGAAAAAAATTTCCAGAGTGAAGCGTTTTGCGCAGCAGATCGTGAACGTGGCCGCTTTTGGCAACCGCCATCAGCCCCGTGGTACCCTTGTCCAAACGGTTTACCGCGTGGAAAATGAAGTCCGTTCCACGGGAGTAGGCCAGAGCCCCTGCCACGGTGGGGGTGTCCGGCAGGAAATTGGATACGTGGGCCGTCATGCCCGCAGGCTTGTTGACAACCAAAAGGTGCTCGTCCTCCCAAACCACCGGCAGAAGCCACGGTCCCGGCACGGGGGCCTCGCGCTGGGGGCGGACGTCCCCGCTTTCGGCGCTCACCGTGTCGCCGGGGGAAAGGACGAAGGTGGTGCGGGCGGGCTGCCCGTTTACCAGAATGCCCCCCTCAGCGCGGGTCAGGCGGGAGATAGCATGGGAAGAAAAGTGCAGCTTTTGCTTTAGAACATGGCGGACGGTGAGATCGGCCTCCGCATCCAGAACGCGGTGGGAAACATAGGGCATGGCTTGCGCTCCCTTCCTCCGGCGGTAAAATCCGCCGCGGGGTGATAATGAATTGCCGCAAGGCTAAAAAACACGGCTGAAAGCTGAAAAAAATGGCTTCTAGGCTATTTTAGCATACGCCGGGCGGCAGGGCAAGCAGACCCGGCTTGCGCGATGGGGCCGGGTGTAGTAAAATAAAAAAGAAAACAAACGGTGCGGACCTTGTGTCCGGGCCTTGAAGGAGGACCCTATGCTGATCTCGGCGGAACGGCTGTCCATCAACTTTGGCGGCAGGCAGTTGTTGGAGGATGTGAATTTTTATCTGAACGAGGGCGACCGAGTGGGCGTCATCGGCGTGAACGGTACCGGAAAGTCCACCTTTTTGCGGGTGCTGGCCCGGGTGATTGAGCCGGACAGCGGTACGGTGCGCCGGGATCCCAACGTGCAGGTGAGCTTTCTTTCCCAGAACCCCGAGCTGGACGACGGCGCCACGGTGCTGGAGCAGGTATTTCTCAGCTTTCCCAAAGAGTTTCGGGCGCTGAACGAATATGAAGCGGTATCTATGCTGACCCGGCTGGGAATTTCGGACACAGAACAGAAAATCGGCACGCTTTCCGGCGGACAGCGCAAGCGGGTGGCCCTTGCGGCGGCGCTGATTCACCCGGCGGATGTGCTGATTCTGGACGAGCCGACGAACCATCTGGATGCGGAGATGGTTTCCTGGCTGGAGGAGCGGCTGCGCCGGTGGACCGGGGGCCTTGTGATGGTGACCCATGACCGGTATTTTCTGGAGCGAGTGGCGAATCACATCACCGAGGTAGACCGGGCCAAGCTTTATCACTACGAGGCGAACTACTCCAAATATCTGGAGCTGAAGGAGCAGCGCGCCGAGATCGCCCAGGCGGGAGAGCGGAAGCGGCAGGCGATTTTGAAGGTGGAGCGGGAGTGGATTATGCGGGGCTGCCGCGCCCGGAGCACCAAGAGCCGGGACCGGATTGAGCGGTATGAAGCCTTGAAAGATCAGGACGCGCCGGAGACGGACGAGGCCGTGCGCCTGTCTGCGTCCTCAAGCCGTCTGGGAAAGAAAATTATCGAACTGGACGATGTGTCCAAAGCCTTTGACGGAAAAACCGTCCTCTCCCATTTTTCTTACGGCGTCCTGCGGGACGACCGCATCGGCATCGTGGGCCGCAACGGCGCGGGTAAATCCACCCTGCTGAACCTGATCGCCGGGAAGCTGGCGCCGGACAGCGGCAGTGTGGACGTGGGGGCTACGGTGCGAATCGGCTTTTTCTCGCAGGAGGGGCGGGAACTGGATTTGAACCAGCGGGTGTATGACTTCATCCGGGGCATTTCCGACGAGGTAAAAACGGAGGAAGGAACCCTCTCCGCCAAGGACATGATGGAGCGGTTTCTATTTCCGCCGGAGCTGCAATCGGTGCCTGTGGGCCGTCTCTCCGGCGGCGAGCGGCGAAGACTTTACCTGCTCAGCATCCTGATGTCCGCGCCCAACGTGCTGCTGCTGGACGAGCCGACCAACGATCTGGACGTGACCACCCTTTCCATTTTGGAGGATTATCTGGACACCTTTCCCGGCCCGGTTCTTGCGGTGTCCCACGATCGGTTTTTCCTGGACCGGCTTTCCGGGCAGATATTCGCCGTGGGCGAGGAAGGCCGGGTAGAGCGGTACACGGGCAACTGGTCGGACTATACGCGCAAGCGGCAGGAAGAGGAGCGGCCCGCTGCCCCGGAGAAGGCCGAACGGGAGGACAGCCGCCGCCCGAGGGAAAAGAAGCTGAAGTTTACCTTTAAAGAACAGCGGGAGTTTGAGAGCATCGACGGGGAGATGGCCGCGCTGGAGGAGGAATTGAAGGCCGTAGCCGCCGAAATGGGGAATTGCGGCAGTGACTATGTGAAGCTTCAGGCGCTGACGGAGCGGCAGGGGACGGTGCAGGCGGCGCTGGAGGAAAAAACCGAGCGCTGGATGTATCTGAACGAACTGAAGGAGCGGATTGACGCGCAGGAATAGCGCGTCGCCCAGTCAACCTATAACCTACGCTGTACCCGGCCCAAAGCCGTGTGCAGCGTAGCTTTTTTTTCATTAAAACAGCAATGCGATGGGTTTTAAAATTGTGTTGACAGGCTGGTTTATTGGGAGTAAACTGAATTTGGTTTATTATGAATAGACTAAATGAAAGGGGGCGCGTTATGCCTGAAATAAAGATTGGGGCCGTGGAGTCCCGTTTTGCGGAGATTATTTGGGAGAACGAACCGCTGCACTCGCGGGAGCTGGTGAAGCTGTGTGAGGGGGAGCTAAAATGGAACCGCTCCACCACCTATACGGTGCTTCGCAAGCTCTGCGACCGGGGAATTTTTAAAAACGAGGGCGGCACGGTTGCATCCGTTTTGTCCCGGCAGGAGTTTTACGCGGTGCAGAGCAGGCAGTTTGTGGACGACGCCTTTGACGGTTCACTTCCGGCGTTTATCGCGGCGTTTACCCGGAGAAAGGACTTGTCGGCAGGGGAGGCTACGGAAATTCGCCGCATGATTGACAATGCTGTGGAAAAGGGGTGAGCCATGGACGCGGTATTTCTCGAAATACTGAATAGGAGCATCGCAGCAGGATGGTTGATTCTGGCCGTGGCTACCCTGCGCTTTTTCCTGAAAAAAGCGCCTAAGTGGGCGCCCTGCGCTTTGTGGGCCGTGGTTGCCCTGCGGCTGGTGTGCCCGGTTTCATTCGAGAGTATGTTCAGCCTGATTCCAAGCGCACAGACTGTTTCCCGGTCGGCGATTACAGGCGGTTCGTTTGATATCAATTCGGGCTTAAATGCAATCGATGCGCCGTTCAACGCGTATTTCGGGAAGTATGCCTACGAAAGCGCGGGGGAGCTGGGCGGCACCGGCGGCGGGCTGACGGAGCTTTTGCCATGGGTTTGGCTTACGGGGATAGCGGTCATGCTGATGTATGCAGTAATCAGCTATCTGAAGCTGTACAGGCGGGTAAAGCCGTCGCTCCATGTCCGAGATGCTATCTGGATTTGCGATGATATCAAAACGCCGTTTCTTTTGGGCATTGCAAGGCCCCGCATTTATCTTCCGTCCGCCATGGACGAATTGCAGCGGGCTTATATAATTGCCCACGAACTGGCACATCTGAAACGCCGGGACCACTGGTGGAAGCCGCTGGGATTTCTGCTTCTGGCGGTGTATTGGTTTCATCCTCTCATATGGCTGGCATACGGCCTGTTTTGCCGAGACATTGAGTTGGCCTGTGATGAAAAGGTTGTTTGTTCAATGGAAAAAGGCGACAGAATTGCCTATTCCGAGGCGCTGCTTTCGTGCAGCGTTTCGGGCAAAAAGAGGATGGCCTGCCCGCTGGCCTTTGGCGAGGTGGGGGTGAAGGAACGGATTCAATCCGTTCTGCACTATAAAAGACCGGCGTTTTGGGTCGTCGCAGTGTCTGTATGCACCTGCGTAGCCGTGGCTGTGTGCTTTTGACGAACCCGAAAAAGGAAACGGCGGCGATGCTGGCGGAGACGGAGCAAGCGTCTTTACCCGACAGGGATGGAGAAATCATCTTTTCAAGCATCTTTACCTATCACGGCGTGGACTACGACCTGGCGGATCGCAATCAGTCCATCAATGCGCTGACGGGCCAATATCCGGTTGGAAAATATATCGTTGTCGAGGGTTATACGGGGCCGAAAAACTTGATCTACTGTGTGTTTGACACCGAAGCGGAACAGTTTATAAAGGATTTTGCAGGCACGGATCTTATCTGGCGGGGCGATGATCTCACAACGGCGGTCTACTCCTTCTGGTCCGATATCTATGATTACGAGGGCAGGTATCTTGCGTCCGTGGAGTTGCCGGAGGACGGCGGGTACATCAGGGAGCTTGCGTTTTCAGAAGGCGGAACAGAACTGATTGTGACAATTCTTGCTGCCAGCGGAGATGAGGTGGAGACAACAATTGATATTGGCGGTCGCGTGTAAGCCGAAGCGGATAGAGTATCTGCTTACCGCCGCAGTTTGAACCGCTTCACTTTCCTGCCCCGGGAGCAACCGGAAAAATCGGAAAGAAAACAGCCCGGACCCAATCAGGTCCGGGCTGTTTTGCGCTGTGATACTCGTAGGGGGGGGAGGTTGTCCCTCTCCCGGCGCAGTTCTTTTATGCGCCTCGCCGCGAGATGGGATAAGCTCAGACAATTCTTTGAAGCTGGGGTCCCACCGCAAATTCGGCGCTTTGGGAAAGGCGGCTGAGAATGTCCTTCCGGGTGACGATGCCGATAAACTTCCCCAGGTCGTCCACCACCGGAATAAAATTCTGATTCAGGGCCAGAGAGAGCAGATGCTCGATAGAAGCGGTGATGGGGACGGCTGTATAAGTATTGTCCCGGAGAAGGTCCTGCACAAACAGCTTTTCTGCCGTCTTTTTGGTAAAAACCCCGTCCTGCGCGTCCTCCACGTCCAGCAGCCGCCAGAGGAAATCGCCCTCGCTGACGGTGCCGATATAGGTTCCGTCCCGTGCGATGACGGGAATGGCGGAGTAGCCATGCCGCCGCATTTTTTCCAGACCCTGACGAAACGTGAAATCGTCATACAGATAGGACACGCTGTTCTTCGGCGTCAGGAAATAAGCGATGTTCACACGCATACCTCTCTTCATTTTTTATTCTGGCAACGGTGTGCCGGAATTTGTAAGTTTACTATAACCGATTTTTACCTGTGAATGATGAACAAATTTTTAAATTGCATTGACCGGGAAAAGAAACTTTACAATGGCAACAATTTATGTTAAAATGTGATAAATGCAACAAAATTAAAAGGGAGGCACTCTCATGCTGTCAAAAGAGGAATTGGAGGGAAGCCCGATTTTTGAAGGAATCAGCTACGAGAATTATCTTGCCATGCTTAACTGCTTTCAGGCGGTGCAAAAGAGCTATCGCCCCGAGGAAGTAGTCTACGATTTCAGCCGCGCCGGGGAGCAGGTGGGGATTCTGGAGCGGGGAGAGGCCTCTCTTATCCGCATTGACGAGGACGGGGTTTCAACAGTTCTGGAAAACCTCACCGCCGGAAATGTCTTTGGCCGCAGTCTTGCCTTCTCCGGGGATGTGAGCGACAGTCTGGAGGTGGTGTGCCGGACGGCCTGTGACGTGCTGTATATTGATTTTCCCCACATATTAAAGCG
>DKLF01000126.1 GCA_002455655.1 Oscillibacter sp. UBA6647
GGCATTATTCAGCAGACATTACATAAGACTGCAAACTAATTTGCGCATAACCTTTGACACTACCTTTATATGGTCATCTTCAGGGTCAAACACTCATTTCACCCCTATTTTCATTGACTTTAAGGCAAAAAATAAACAGGATCGCCTTTTACTTTCGTAAAAAACAATCCTGTTCTCTTTGGAGCTTGTGGTCGGAATCGAACCGACAACCTGCTCATTACGAATGAGCTGCTCTGCCATTGAGCCACACAAGCATATTTCATTTTTGCTACTCGGCACTTGGAATTTTTCTTTGCTCTAACGATACTACCTTAGCAACAACCGGCAAACTGCTGATTGCGAATGAGCTATTCTACCGCTGCGCCATCCCGACATTTACTCCAATAGGCGACTGGCTGCAACATCTGAATTGACCGCCCGCCACTGCACAAGTTACATAAAGCTACCAGATGGCGAAATGCAGAACCTAATGTAGAATAGCACATTTTTGCAGGAGCGTCAACACAATTCTCCGAAAGCTTTTAAAAGAAAACGGAGAAGATACTGTTAAGAATGAATATCAAAAACAGAACCGAATAATACGAATTGTAATTTTTGCAGGAAATGGTGCGAAACTCAATGGGCGATTTGACCATCGGGATAGCAGCGCGGCCAAGAGCATGCCTGCATTTTGCAAAAAACACTTAAATTCGCCATTGACAGACCAAAAAAACATAGAAGAAAAACAAGAAACACGCTTTCCTTAAAAAAATAAAAATTTACATAAGTCATACTATAACTTCTGACTACAAAAAGTTATCCACATTTTCCACAGGGTTTTCAACAATGAAAAATTCCTTTGATATCAATGAAAATTGTAAAATTAAATAAAAATGAAAAAACAGCAATGCACAATTAGGAGAGTTTTGAAATCCAAAAATGATTTACATAATACTTATGAGCTCGAAAATTTCTACATCAACTCTAAAAATTTCAAAAGCATTTTTTGAAACTGATAGAAAAAAAACGTGCCATGCAAAAGAGAAAGTTGACTCCCTTTACAGACGCGACCGGTGAATGCACGGGTATTCATGGAAAGGCTGTATATTGGAGAAGCCAGAAAAAAGCCGCCGGACGACTGTCCGGCGGCGGTGGAACATGAGCGGAGGTTATCGGCGAAAAGCCGGGGCTTTCGGATCAGGCGTCCAGCGCACGGGTGGCATAGGCGTTCAGGTCCATGCCTGCCCTGCATCCTGCCCGGAACTCGTAATATCCTTGGGCGCCGATCATCGCACCGTTGTCTCCGCAAAGGCGCAGGGGAGGCAAATAAAGCTTGCAGCCCGCTTCTTTGCAGGCAGCCTCCAAGTTCGCGCGGATAACGGAGTTGGCCGCCACGCCCCCGGCGGCGCACAGGGCCTTGTGCCCTGTCAGTGCCAGCGCGCGCATAGCGCGGGGAACCAGCTCACCGCTGACGGCGTTTGTAAAGTCCCGGGCCAGCGCGGCCCGGTCCAAGGGCTGGCCGGACTGCTCGGCGCGGTGGGCCAGATTTACCACCGCGGTTTTCAGCCCGGAAAAGCTCATATCCAGCTCCGCGCCGTCCACATGGGCGCGGGGAAGGGAGTATACGCCTCCCTGAGACTGCCGGGCCAGCTCATCCATCGGCTTTCCGCCGGGGTAGGGCAAGCCCAGAACCCGGGCGGCCTTGTCAAAGCACTCTCCGGCGGCGTCATCCCGGGTGGCGCCGAGAATGCGCAAGTCGGTATAGTCCCGCACATCGGCAATCAGCGTATTGCCCCCGGAGATGGCGAGGGCCACAAAGGGCGGCTCCAGCTCCGGAAAGGCCAAATAGTTGGCGGCGATGTGGGCGCGGATGTGGTGGACGGGAATCAGGGGCTTGCCCCAGGCGAAGGCAACGGACTTGGCAAAGCTCAGCCCCACTAGCACCGCGCCGATCAGTCCCGGCGCATAGGCCACGGCCACTGCATCAATGTCGTCCCGCCCGCAGCCGGCTTCACGTAAGGCCTGTTCGGTCAGGGCGGCGATGACTTCCACATGCTTGCGGGAGGCAAGCTCGGGGACCACGCCGCCGTATAGCGCGTGCATTTCAGCCTGTGAGGCAATTACATCGGACAGCACCCGCCGTCCGTCCGCCACCACCGCCACGGCGGTTTCGTCGCAGGTGGATTCAAAAGCCAGAATGTTCATTGGTTCCTCTCTTTTCAGCAGGGTTTACTGGTCCCAGGGCACCACCGGCAGAGGGGGGGCGTCCGGATTCAGGGGAATGCGCATGTATTTTGCGTATTTTTCTGCTCCAAAGCGGCTCTCGTAAATAAAGCGGTGCTGAAGCATCAATTCCCCGTTACTGATCGGTCCGTCGGCCCAGTAAAGGGTTTTGTAGCGCACGCCGAAGGCCTCGGAGTCATAGCCCGCCAGAAGGGCGCGGTTTCGGGCGTAGAAGTCCAGCCGCCGTTTTGCCATGGCGGTATCCGGGGCCTCCGCAGGAGACTCCGACTCCGCGAGAATTACCCATCCCGCGTACAGCTCCTGCATCAATCGCAGAATCTCTCCGCCTGCGCCGCCGCCGCGCCGGGTGGGGGAGACGCACAGATAATCCAACAGCGTCCAGCCGGGCACGCCCATCCACAAAAAGCAGGCGCCTGTGATTTCGCCGTCCTCCACCAATACCAGTGGGTCGTAGCACCCGTCCTCCAGCATCTCCGTCATGGCCCGCAGGGGCTTTAGCTCCGCAGGCGGGAAGGCGGGGCGCAAAAGGGTTTCATAGACCGTCTTCAGCTCCGGGAGCGTCGCGGTTCTCAGTTCCATAGTCAAACTCCAATTTCATGATGAGCGCGTCCTCTTTTGGAAGCTCATAGTAATTTTTTCGCCGCCCCACGGTGCGAAAGCCGTGGTGTCCGTAGAGCACGATGGCCGCCGTGTTGCTTGGGCGGACCTCCAGCGTTAAAAACGACAGGCGGTTTCCCTTTGCAAAATTGATAAACACCTGCAAAAGCTGGGCGGCCACGCCCTTTTGCCGGTCCTCCGGCCGGACGGCCACGTTAGTGATATACCCCTCGTCCAAAATCACCTGCAACCCTGCGTAGCCCACCACCCGGTCGGATTCGTCCAGCGCGGTGAGGAAGGCGGAGCAGGCGTTGTCCAGCTCCTCCGCCAGCATGTTCCGGGACCAAGGGGCGGAAAAGCATACCTTTTCCAGCGCCGCGATCTCGTCCAGATGTTCGGGGGACATGGGGACGATGCGCACCTGCTTTTTCTGTTCCATAGAAGGTTCTCCTTATTCAATGCATCGGGCCGGGACCTGCGTCCCTCAGCCCTTGGCCTCCAGCCAGTTTTTGCCCCAGTGGGCGTCGGCGGTGAGGGGAACGGACAACTGCGCCACGCCCTCCATCTCCTCTTTCAGCAGAGCAGAGGCTTTTTCCGCGTCGGCTGCGGGACACTCCACAATCAGTTCATCGTGAACCTGAAGCACCAGCCGCGCCTGGGGCAGCTCCGCCTTCAGCCGCTTCCACACGGCAATCATGGCCAGCTTCATGATGTCCGCAGCCGTGCCCTGAATGGGCATGTTCAGCGCCACTCGCTCACCGAAGGAGCGGAGGTTGAAGTTGCTGGAGGAAAGCTCCGGCAAATCCCGGCGGCGGCGATACAGTGTTTCCACATAGCCGTCCGCTCGGGCCTGCTCCACCACATGGTCCATATAGGCCCGCACCCCGGGGAAGGTGGCAAAGTACGCGTCCATATACGCCTTGGCTTCCTTCTGGGTGGTGCCGATGTCCTGACTGAGGGAGAAGGCGGAAATGCCGTATACAATGCCGAAGTTCACGGCCTTGGCCCGGCGGCGCATCTCGTGGGTCACGTCCTTCCGGTCCACGCCGAAAACGCGGGAGGCAGTTTCCGCGTGAAAATCTCCCCCGGAGAGGAAGGCGGTACGCATTCCCTCATCGCCGGAGATGTGGGCCAAAAGGCGCAGCTCAATCTGGGAATAGTCCGCGTCCACCAGCACGTTGCCCGCCTCAGGGACGAACATCCGGCGGATTTCGCTGCCAAGGTCTGTCCGGGTGGGGATATTTTGCAGGTTTGGCTCTGTGGAGGACAGCCGCCCGGTGGCGGTGACGGTCATCTGGAAGTTGGTGCGCACCCGTCCGTCCGGGTCCAGCGCTTTTAAAAGCCCGTCGGCATAGGTGGATTTCAGCTTCGTAAGCTGGCGGTATTCCAGCACCGCGTCCGCAACCGGATGCTCTCCCCGCAGTTTTTCCAGCACGTCGGCGTTGGTGGACCAGCCGGTTTTCGTCTTTTTTCCATGGGACAGGCCCAGACGGTCGAAGAGCACCTCGCCCAACTGCTTGGGGGAGTTGATGTTAAATTCCCCGTCCGCCAGTCGGTAGATGTCGGCTTCCAGCTCCTCCGCCCGTCGGCTCAACAGTCCGCCGAAATCGGACAGGGCCTTGGCGTCCACGCGGCAGCCTGCCAGCTCCATCTCCGCAAGGCAGCGGCACAAAGGAAGCTCGATGTCCTCAAACAGATCCCACTGTCCCCGCTCCTTAAGCTTTGCCTCCAGCGCGGAATACAGCGCGTCCACCGCGGAGGCATGGCTGCAAAAGGCTGCTTCTGCGGATGTCCGGTCCCCCAAAAGAGCAAAGGCGTCGGGGTCCAGATGCAGGGGCTTTGGCAGCTCCTCGTTGAAATAGGAGACAAACAGCCGTCCCAAGTCATAGCTCCCGGCGGTGGCGTCCAGCAGATAGGCCGCCAGCGCAGTGTCAAAGATAAAGCCCTCGGCGGGCAGGCCGTTTGCCAGCAGCAGTCGCATCAAATCCTTTACGTTGTGAGAGACTTTCCTGATGCTGCCGGAGAACAGGGAAGAGAGGAGCACGTTCCAGTTTCCCTGATAGCGGTCGAAAAACAGCTCCGCCGTCACGGCGGTGTCACCCCCCGTCTCGCAGCAGACGACCACTCCGGTGAGGTCCGGCAGGGCTAGCAGGGACACATGGTCCGCGCAGTGCCAAAGCTCCAGCAGCTCTCCCGCCTTGACGGGGGTTTCCACTTGTTCCACTGTGACGGTAAAGGCGGTTTCGTTCTCTGCTGGGGCGGGAGTGTCCTGCCGGAGGCCGAACCGCTCAATGAGCTTGGAAAATTCCAGCTTTAAAAACAGGGGATAGGCGTCGGGTCCCGGAGTCTTTGCCGCGTTTGCCGCCGGGTCAAAGTCCAGCGGCGCGTCTGTTGCGATGGTGGCCAGCCAATAGGAGTGGCGGGCGGATTCTTCCCCCTCCGTCAGCCGCTTCAGGGCAGCGGGCTTTGCCTCAATCTCCGGCAGCTTTTCGTAAATCGTGTCGATGGAGCCGTATTTTTGAATCAGGGCCATAGCGGTCTTTTCGCCCACGCCGGGAACGCCCGGGATGTTGTCGGAGCTGTCGCCCATCAGGGCCTTTAAATCAATCATGTGAATGGGGTCGAAGCCGTATTCCTCACGGAAAGCTCCCGGAGTCATGTCTTTGGTGGTGGTCTGGCCCATGCGGGTGGAAACCAGCTTCACTTTCGTGGTTTCCGTGATAAGCTGGAGGGAGTCCTTGTCCCCCGTCACCACCACGCAGTCCCAACCCGCGGCCTCGCACCGACGGGACATGACGCCCAGCCAGTCGTCCGCCTCCCAGCCCTCCGCTTCATAGCGGGGGATGTTCAGCGCGTCCAGAACCTCTTTTAAAACCGGAACCTGCATTTTGAGCTCCTCCGGCATGGGCTTGCGGGTGGCCTTGTAGTTTTCGTCCGCCTTGTGGCGGAAGGTGGGGGCGTGGAGGTCGAAGGCGACGCAGACCGCGTCGGGCTTTTCCTCGTCCCGCAGACGCAGAAGCGTGGTCAGAAATCCGTAAATCGCGTGGGTGTACAGCCCGTCCCGTGTGGTGAGGGGGCGGATGCCGTAATAGGCGCGGTTTAAAATGCTGTTGCCGTCGATGGCCATGAGCTTCATAGAGGGGGCCTCCGCTCTTTTAAATTTACGGCCGCGCTTTGCGCGCCGAAGCTGTCTAAAACCATAGTATACCGCATTTTACCCATAGTGGCAACCGTTATGAGCTTTCCTCGAGAGAAAAAACACCGTAAAAAGAACCTTTTGCGGCCTGTGCAGCCGGAGAAAACAGAGTAAGGAACAGGGCTCATTTTCTCCAAAAACGCAAAAAAGGGAAAATACTCTTGAAATCCCATAATTCCTATGGCAAAATAGGAGAAAGACGGGAGGTATGCTATGAGAATATCTACAAAGGGTCGCTATGCGCTGCGGCTGATGATGGATCTTGCCTGCCGCCCGGGCAGTGATCCGGTGGCGTTGAAGGACGTGGCGGAGCGGCAGGAGATTTCGCTGAAATACCTGGAGCAGATTGTGGGACTTTTGGGCAAGGCGGGATTTGTCCGCAGCGTCCGGGGTCCACAGGGCGGCTATCGCCTTTCCCGCGCGCCGGAAAATTATACGGTGGGGGAGATTCTCCGTCTGACGGAGGGCAGCCTTGCCCCGGTGTCCTGTCTGGAGGATGATGAAAACCTGTGCGAGCGGTGCAGCCAGTGCGGGACAGTGGATTTCTGGTCCGGACTGTACGCGGAGATCAACCGTTATATCGACAAGTTTTCTCTGGCGGATCTGGTTGCGGCGGAAGAGCGCAAGTCACAATTTTGAAAACAGCGTAAAAAAGAAAGCAGCAGCCTGCCGGACGCATTCGGCAGGCTGCTGCTGTATATCCGCGCTGTCAGACAAATTTGATGTCCATTTCCTCCGTGCCAAACACGGCGGTGCAGTTGTGGGCGACGGTTTCGATATTTCGGATGGCGCTGCCGATGGTCAGCCGCACGCCCGGATAGACCGTGCCGCCCTCAAGACGACACCGATGGAGCTGGCTCAACGCTTCCGTCAACTCCTGCTGACGGGCCAGCAAGGATTTTTCCCGCTCGGTCATCTGAACCAGGCTGCCGTGAGCCGCCTGAATTTCCGCGGCGGAGCGGCGGTCCTCATGGCCCTGTTCCTCCATCCGTTTTTTCAGGTACATGGCGCGCTTGAGCAGTTCTGAGGCTTTGTCCCGCAGAGACGCAAGCTCCTTCCGGTTTGTGTGCAGCTCCTCCCGGATTTCGGGCTGAACGCCCAGCGTAATTTCCGTGCTCCGTCCAGACTGGGAACCAATGGAGTTGGCCTTGATGCGATTGACGGCCACCACCTGCCCGCCAATAATGCTGCCCCGGCTGCCTGCGGCCACCACGGAATCGCTGCAAAAAATACGGGAGGTAAGAATGTAGTCCGATTCCAGACACTCCGCGTAAACCGTGCAGTTTTCAAGATGCCTTGCCCGCACATTCTTTCCCCGGATGACGGCCTGATTGTTTCCGGAAACGCCCGCGGAGATCACCACGTCGCCTCCCGCCTCCACAGAGGCGGCTTCCACCATGCCGCTGATGGAAATACTGCCCGTGGCCTTTACAGAAAACTGCTCCCGCACGTCGCCCTGAATAGTCACGTCACCGCGAAAATCAATATTTCCTGTGGAATAGTCCACGTCAGAGGTGATATTCAAAATGTTCTTGACATGGAACTTGCCGTCCCGAAAGTCCAGGAAGCCATCCATGTCGGCAAGGAGCTTTGTGCCGTCCTCGCTGAGGACGGTGCTGCTTCCTGCGGGGACCGGAGCGGGATTCACCGCCTTGGGAGGAACGGCCACACCGTCCACCCGCGTTCCGGCGACACCCTCCGTGGGCGGGTAAATGTCGCAGATGACCGTGCCCTTTTCGATGACCTGCACGCAGGTTTGGGCGCGATAGTCCACGGTGCCGCCGTCCTCATTGCCTGTAAAGCGGGAGAAATCACGGGGGAAATGCTCCTTCGTCCAGCCGTCCTTCCCCTCCATGGGAAGAGTTCCCCGGGCCACGGGACACAGGCTGAAATAGGGCTTTTTTGTAAAGATAGAGAACAGGGAGCGCTGGTCCACGCCAAAGGTGACATGAGCCTCCCGCAGCAGAGCCTGTCCGTCGGCCACGGTAAGTCGCTTACCTTTTCCGCTGGGGGGCAGCAAAAACAGCCACGCCGCCATGCCGTCCTCAGAGAGAATGACCTGCGCCATTTCGTCCACATCCGGGGGCTCGACGGGGATGGGGACAGGCGCTTCTCCGTCGGGTGCGAAAGAAGCGGGGGATTCTCCTCCGGGCGCAGCGGTTTCTCCTTCCGAGGGGGAAGGAATGGGATCTTCCCCGCCAGACGCAGCGGAAGAAGACTCATCCGATTTGACGGAGGCTGCCTGTGCCGCGGCACGGTTCTGCGCTTCCTGCGCTGCGCGGGCCTGGGTAAACACTCGCTCCATCGTCAGCCAGCGCTGGGCCAGAGGAAGCAACTCCCTCAAGATCCGGATCGCGCTTGTTTTCATGGCCTTTGAAGGGATGTCCAGACCGCCCTGCGCCGGGGCCAGGGACGACAGCGCGGGCAGCCCCGGCTGGCCCCATTTTTTCCAGATCTCCGCCAGCGGGCTGTCCAGCGGGATAGGGATAGCATCCTCTTCGATGGCGGGCGGCGACGGCTCTGAAGGAGCCGCCTGCGGCGCCGTAGGCTGCGCCGGGGAAACCTGCTTGTCGCGACTCGTCTCTGGCATCTGTTCGTCAAGACTCGTCTCTGGCATCTGTTCGTCAAGACTCGTCTCTGGCAGTTGCTCGTCGGGGCCCGTCTCCGTCGGCTGCTCGTCACGGCTTTTGTCGCGTGCGCCAAAGCCGCCAAAAAACCTTTTAAATTTCCCAGCGCTGCTTTCCGACATCATGATCACTCCCGTTTTTTCATCTGCGTCGCCCCGAATTACGCTGTGGGGAAACGGCTGTGTGTTCATATTCACAAAGAAAAATGTTACAGAATCACACAATTCGGTATAATTCTACCACAAAATGTTTCCGAGGTCAAATGGATTACCGTGCTAAGCTAGTAAAAAATGGAACTTTATTGGTTTTCTGGTTTGATGAGCGCGCAAACGGCCCCGCCGATTCCCGGCGGGGCCGTTTTTCTTCAATCCTTCAGTTTGGCGCAGTCCGCCTCTTCACCGGAGAGCATTTGCAGCCCGTGATCCAGCGTGGGCAGGACGGATCCCAGATTTTCCTTTGCGGCTTTGGGGCTGCCGGGGAGGTTTACAATCAGGGTTCCGCCCCGGATGCCAGCCGCCGCCCGGGACAGCATGCCCCGGGGCGTAATGGCCATGGACGCATACCGCATGGCCTCTGGAATGCCGGGCGTGGGGCGGTCGCAGACGGAGAGAGTGGCCTCGGGCGTTACGTCCCGGGGGGAGAAGCCGGTGCCCCCGGTGGTGAGAATCAGGCGTACGTCTCCCGCGTCTGTCCACTCCCGCAGCAAGCGGGCAATTTCCTCCTGCTCGTCCGGAACTATGCCGGTTCGCAGGACCTCATACCCAGCGTCTTTCAGCATTGCGGAAATCAGCGGACCGCCTTCGTCGGGGCGCTCCCCGCGAAAGCTTCGGTCGCTGACGGTTAAAACAGCGGCTTTCCAGTTCATCAAACTCCTCCTTGTGGCGCATGGTGCGCAAAATGCATCGGCTTCAGGCTTTTTGCAGAAGCAGAATATCCTCCGGTCTGACGGACACGGCGACGGTGTTTTTTTCATCATGCGCCGCCCACGCGGCTTTGTCAAGCTCCATTCGCAGCAGCGGCGCATCCTGCGCGGCGCCGAGAGGGCGCAGCAGCACGATGGTTTCAAATACATCGTCAATCACGTTTGCCACGGTGCAGGAGAAAGCGTTTTCTGCACCTTCGGCGGCGAACCGGACGTGATGGGACCGAATGCCCGCCACGCTTGTCTCCGGAGGAACGCTGCGGCCGCAGCGAAGGTTTACTCCCCATTCGGGCAGGAGAACCGTTCCGTCTCCGGGAACGGCGGCGGTGAAGTTCTTACAGCCGGAGAGCCGGGCGGCGGACTCGGTGCCGGGGGAGCGGAACAGCTCCTCCAGCGTTTGTACGGTCTGGCCTTTTCCGTTATTCATTACGCAGACCTTGTGGCAGTTGCGCCAGGCCTCGCCCCGGTCGTGGGTGACCCACAGGATCGAGCCTTGGAAGGCGGCGAGGGTTTCCGCCAGTTCCAGCTCCAACTGGTATTTGAGATAGCTGTCCAGCGCGGAAAAGGGCTCGTCCAGCAGAATCGCCCGGGGCTGAGAGGCCAGAATGCGGGCCAGCGCCGTGCGCTGCTGCTGCCCGCCCGAAAGGGCGGAGGGGCGCTTTGCGGCCACATCCTCCAGCCGGAACTGGCGCAGCTTTTCGGCAACTGCACGGTCCCGGTTTGCCTTATCCTTCACCGCCACGGCGATGTTCTGCGCGGCGGTCATGTTGGGGAACAGAGCATACTGCTGGAAGAGATACCCCACCTCCCGCCGCTGGGGCGGAAGGTCGATTTTGGCGGCGCTGTCAAACAGCACCCGCCCGTCCAGCTCGATGCGGCCTTCGTCGGGACGGAGAATACCCGCGATGCATTTAAGCGTCACGGATTTTCCGCAGCCGGAAGCCCCCAGCAGCGCAAGCGTCCCATTTTCTGCGGTCAATTGCGTATCCAGAGAAAAGGACCCCAGCCGCTTGCGGATATCCACACGAAGCATCAGCGTTTTCCCCCTCTCTGCCGGGATTCCAGAAGGTTCACCGCCAGCAGCACCACGGCGGAGATGGCAAGATTCACCAGCACCCATCGGGTGGCGCCCGCGTCGTCCCCCGTGCGCCAGAGCTGATAGACGGTGGTGGAAATGGTGGCGGTGCGGCCCGGAGTATAGCCCGCAATCATGGACGTTGCCCCGTATTCTCCCAGCGCCCGGGCGAAGGCCAGCACGGTTCCCGCCAGAATCCCCTGCTTGCAAAAGGGCATCCGCACCCGCCAGAAAATGTAGCTGCCTGAAAGACCCAGCGTCCGCCCCGCGTCTGCCAGCGTCTCGTCAAAGGATTCAAAGGCTCCCCGGGCAGTACGGTACATCAGGGGGAATGCCACCACGACGGTTGCAAAAATGGCGCTCCACCAAGTCATCACCATTTTCACGCCAAACTGCTCCAGCACCCAGCTTCCCAAAACCCGGTTGGGTCCCAGCAGGCGCAGCAGCAGATAGCCCACCACCGTGGGGGGAAGGACCAGGGGCAGCGTCAGCACCACGTCCAAAACGCCCTTTATAAGCCGAGGCAGACGGGCGATGTAATACGCGGCCAGCAGGCCCAGAAAAAACACCGCAACGGTGGAGATGGCGGAAATTCTCAACGAGTTATAGAGAGGATACCAGTCCATGGGAGCTCCTTTCTGCGGGAGGCTCCCGCAAAGGCTTTCAACGTGCCGGGGAAAAAGTGCAGGGACAAGAAACGTTGGAGAGCGGCGCGGGGAAACTGTTGTCCCCGCGCCGCCCGGAAGTCTTGCGTAAATTATGCGGCGGAGAAGCCCACGGCCTCAAAAATGGCCATGGTCTCGGGAGTGGAGAGATAGTCCAGGAATGCCTTCGCCTCAGCGGCGTGCTGAGAGCCGGAGAGTACGGCGGCGGGATAAATCACCTGACCGCACATCTCGGCGGTGGCGCTGTCCACCACGGTAAGACCGGCGGAGTACGCGTCGGTGGCGTAGATCACGCCGCAGTCAACAGAAGCCTCGGAAACCTGAGTGGTGACTTCCTTCACGTTGGAGCCGTAAGTAAGCACACCGGCGGTGTTCAAAGCGGCTTCATCCAACTGATAGAAGGCCAGAATCTTCTGGGTGTACTGGCCCACAGGCACGTCGCTGTTGCCCATGGCCATCAGGATATCGCCGGCCTTCAGGTGCTCGGCAAGCTGGTCAAAACTCTCGATGCCTTTGGGGTTGCCCTCGGGAACCACCAGCGTCACCTTGTTCTCCAGCAGGTTGATGCGAGTGGCGGTGTCGATCATGTCCAGACCGTCGGGATTCTTCTCGGCATCGTCCTTCAAAGAGCCGTCCAGCGCGTTCATCTGCTTCTGCGCGGCGGAAATGAACAGGTCGCAGTCTGCGCCCTCCTTGATCTGGGTCAGCAGGGTGCCGGAGGATTCGTAGGTGGGGATGACAGTGACGTTGGGCGCCAC
Source organism: Oscillibacter sp. UBA6647 (assembly GCA_002455655.1). Lineage (GTDB taxonomy): Bacteria > Bacillota > Clostridia > Oscillospirales > Oscillospiraceae > Oscillibacter. Next base: position 12,064 of record DKLF01000126.1, read on the forward strand.
GGTCTTGTAGGCTTCGATAATCTGATCGACCGTCTCCGTCATGGACGCGGCGGCAAAGACGGTGATTTCCACCGGCTCGCCGGCAGGGGCGGAGCCAGCGACGGAAGAACCCGCGGGAGCGGAACCGGAGCCGGAGCCGCCGGTGGAGCCGCAAGCGGCCAGAGCCAAGGCCATCGCCATGGCCAATGTGAGTGCAAGAACTTTTTTCATGTGTACAAACCTTCCTTTCATATCTCGGCGGCACCGCCGCCAGGGGCTGCGCCCCGAAGGACGCTGTATTTCTGAACTCCCAAGGGAGATTACAGATCGTGATACTCAATTGAGGTCAACGAAATGAAAAGGGAACGCGCCCCTGTGGGCGCGAAACGCCTTTATTTGCCGAAGGGACAAATGGGCCAGTGGCAGGGCTTGCAGCCAAGGCACAAGCCGCCGTTGCCAAGGGCCACAATGTCAGGCCGGGTGACGGGGATACCCGCCGCCACGCGGGGAAGCACCAGATCGAACACCGTGGCGCCCGCAAACATCACGCAGCCGGGCAGGCCCATGATGGGCACTCCGTCTGAAAAATAGCCCAAAAGAAACATAGCGCCGGGCAGGACGGGCGCGCCATAAGTGACGATTTCCGCGCCAGCCGCCCGAATGCCGCCGGGAGTGTTGTCGTCGGGGTCCACGCTCATGCCGCCGGTACACAGCACCAGATCCACGCCCTGTGCGCGCACCTCACCAATCGCGGCGGACACATGTTCCACGCCGTCGCCGGAAAAAATCTGGGCGACGGTTTCAATGCCCACGCCCGCCAGCTTCTTTTTCACAGCCGGGGTAAACCGGTCCTCAATCAGGCCGCTTTTCACCTCGCCGCCGGTGGTGACAATGCCTGCGGTTTTCAGCTTGTAAGGGTGAACGTTCAAAATGGGCGCGGGACCTGCCGCCGCTTCCGCGTCCTCCAGCGTAGACTCCGGCACAATCAGGGGAATGACCCGCATGCCCGCCAGCTTGTCCCCGGAGCGCACCGCCGTGCCGCCCTTGCGGGTGGCCAGCATCACGTCGGGGACGGAGTTCACGGCGAAAAGCCGCTCAGCGTCCACGGTAAAATAGCCGTCACACTCTGCGAACAGCTCAATTTTGCCCTCTTTAATGTCCTCTGTCCGGCGAATGTTCTGCCCCATGGACAGGCCGCACAGCCGCAAGGCCGCGTCGTCCTCGTGGAGCATCCCTGCATTCAGCTCCCAGACGTATAGATTTTCCTTGCCCATGGAAAGGAGCACGGGAATGTCCTCCTCCGCCACCACATGGCCCTTGCGGAACCGGGCGCCCTTATATTCACCGGGGATAATCTGGGTCAGGTCGTGGCACAGAACGTGGCCCACGGCCTCTCTCGTTTTAATAAGTTTCATACACCCGCCTCCAGAATTTCAATCTCGTCTCCGGCGCGGACGCTTCCCTCTCGCACCACCACGGCGAAAATTCCCTCGGTGGGCATGACGCACTTGCCCACGGCTTGCTTGATGGCGCAGTCGTTGTGGCACTCCTTGCCGATTTGAGTGACCTCCACCTCGGTTTCCCCAATGCGCAGGCGGGTCCCCACCGGCAGATGCTTTAAATCAATTCCCACGGTGTTGATGTTCTCCGCAAAAACGCCCTCGTCCAGCGGGATGGGGCTGGCGGCGCGCATAGAATCCACGCTTTCCTCCGCCAAAAGGCTGATTTGACGGTGCCAGTCACCCGCGTGGGCATCCCCTACGATGCCATGACGGAGTTTTAATTGGATTTCGGAAACAGGGTGCTTCTGGGTCCCTTTCTGTTCACTGATGTTGACGGATGTTACCTTCACCATATGCTTCCTCCACGGCGTAGTCGCCGCTTTTCCCTCCGCTCTTTTTTAAGAGACGGATGTTCCCAATGCGCATGTCCTTTTGGACGGCCTTGCACATGTCGTAGATGGTCAGCGCCGTGGCTGAAACGGCGGTGAGCGCTTCCATTTCAACGCCCGTGACCCCGCCGCAGGCGACGGCGGCCAGAATTTCCACCCGGCTGGGGCTGTCTTCCAGACGGAAGGAGATGTCGATTTTCGTCAGGGGCAGGGGGTGGCACATGGGAATCAGCTCCCAGGTCCGCTTGGCAGCCATAATCCCGGCCACCTGCGCCACTGCCAGAACATCGCCCTTTTTCATGGTTCCGGCCCGGATTTTTTCCAAAACCTCAGGTGAAACAAAAATTTCCCCGCCAGCCAGCGCTTCCCGCGCCGTGACGGGCTTCGACCCCACGTCCACCATGTGGGCGCGGCCCTGCTCGTTGAAATGGGTCAACTCCTGTGCCATGTGTCTACCTCTTAATTTATAGCAGATGCAAAGCATCTTAAAGTCATTGTGTGCGCTTTCGGCAAAGCCGGAAGCAAACGGAGCGGAGCTTGCGACTAAGCTCAGCCGCCGATCTCGTTCATATTCCTCAGAGTGTCGCTGCCGCCCTCCGTCAGGTGGTGCCGTTCCGGCTTTTGGGCAATGCCCCGCCGGATGGCTTCCTCCAGCTCCGGACCGTGAAGCCCGCGAAGCGGCAGTTCAGCATCGCTGTGAAGACAGGGTTTCAGCTTTCCGTCCGCCGTGACGCGGATACGGTCGCAAAGGCCGCAAAACCGGTGGCTCATAGGTCGAATCAGCCCCACGGTACCGGCCCAGCCGGGCACGCCGTAGCGCGCCGCCGTGCCGGAGGATTTGAGGGGCCGCAGGGCGGGGACTTTTTCCAACACCGTCTCCGCCGGGATAAATCGACCTTTTTCCCACTGGGCACACTCTCCCATAGGCATCAGCTCAATAAAGCGGATTTCCCAGGGCTTATGCTCCGTCAGAGACACGAAGTCGACGATCTCGTCGTCGTTCATGCCGCCCATCAGGACCACGTTGCACTTCAACCTTGTAAATCCTGCCCGCTCTGCCGCCGCGATACCTGCCAGCGTGTCATCCAGACGGCCCCGGCGGGTGATATGAGAGAAACGCTCGGGGCGAAGACTGTCCACACTGACGTTCAGGCGATCCACGCCCGCATCCCGCAGGGGTGCGGCCAGCTCCGGAAGGAGACTGCCGTTGGTGGTGAGGCACAGCTCTTCCAGCCCTTCAATCGAGGAAAGGCCCCGGCAGATTTCCAAAATGCCGCCGCGAACCAGGGGCTCACCGCCGGTGAGCCGAATTTTTTTCACGCCGCAGTTCACTGCAGCCTGTCCGATTTCCACGCACTCCTCTACCGACAGAATCTCCCGGTGCGGACGCTTGTAAACGCCCGCCTCCGGCATACAGTAGCGGCAGCGGTAATTGCACAAATCTGTGACCGACAGCCGCAAATATCGGATTGTGCGGCCGCAGCCGTCGATCATAAGCACCTCCGTGATACTAAATAAAGGTGAACGGAATCAGTGTAGCATTTTTTGTAAAGGAAGTCAAGAAAAGATGATTTTCTGTCGCCTTGACGGGAAGAATACATATGTGTTATTCTTCTGAAAGAAGAACGAAAAAGGGGGAAGGCGGATGGAGTGGGCACAGGTGCTGGGGATGCGTCCCGGCGTCACCGCCGTGATCGGCGGCGGCGGGAAAACCACCCTTTTGCGCACGGCGGGAGAAACGATTGCAGCCGCCGGATTTAATGTGCTGCTGTGCGCCACGGCAAAGATCTATCCTTTCTCCGATTTGCCCTGTGTGACGGATCCGGGAGAAGCGCCGCTGCTGGCGGCACGGGCGCAAGGCAGGCTGATTTGCGCGGGGACTTTGCTGGATAATGGAAAGCTCACCGCCCCGGCGGTGCCCATGGCGCGGCTGAAAGCCCTGTTTGACTATGTGCTGGTGGAGGCCGACGGCTCCGCCCACCTGCCCCTCAAGGCCCACGCGCCCCACGAGCCGGTGATTCCGCCGGAGGCGGAGCGGACAATCTGCGTGGTGGGGGCCTCGGGTTTTGGAAGGCCCATCCGGGAGGCGGCCCATAGGCCGGAGCGCTACGCGGCGCTGGCGGGTGTGGGGGAGGACGACTTGGTTACGCCCCGGATTGCCGCCGCCGTGCTGCGGGCGGAGGGGCTGCACACCGGGATTTTAGTCAATCAGGCGGAGTTGGCGGCGGTTCAGGCACGGGAATTGGTCCGATTGCTGGACTGTCCCGCTGTAGCCGGGTCATTAAAGCTGGGAAAAATATTTTAACCGTTGTTGCGGAAATGGAGGATACCAATGCTGACAGTAATTCGAGGTGCGGGGGATATCGCCACGGGAATCGCCCTGCGCCTGTGGCGCAGCGGCCTTGCGGTGGTGATGACCGACCTGCCGCGCCCCACGGCTATCCGGCGGACGGTCTGCTTTTCCCAGGCCATCGTGCTGGGCCGGACCAAAGTGGAGGATGTGACGGCTGTCCGGGCTGAGACGGCGGAGGAAGCGCTGATTCTGCTGGAAGAGGGCGTGATCCCCGTTTTGCCGGACCCGGCGGGAACATGTATCCCGGAGCTGCGGCCCGACGCGGTGGTGGACGCGATTCTAGCAAAGAAAAATCTTGGGACAAAGCTGACCGACGCCCCGGCGGTGGTGGCGGTGGGTCCCGGCTTTACGGCGGGAGTGGACTGCCACGCGGTGGTGGAGACAATGCGGGGCCACACCCTTGGCCGCGTGTATTATCAAGGCTCCGCCCTGCCCAACACGGGGATTCCCGGCTTGATTGGCGGATTTTCCGGAGAGCGGGTTCTCCGCGCCCCGGCAGACGGCGTGTTTCACCAACTGCGGGATATCGGGGCCATGGTGCAGGAGGGAGACATTGTCGCCGAGGTGGAGGGGCTTCCCATGCGGTGCACTCTCACCGGTGTGCTGCGGGGGATTCTGGCGGACGAAACACCGGTGTTTAAGGGAATGAAGGCCGGAGACGTGGACCCCCGGGGGAAAAAGGCCAATTGCTTTACCGCCTCGGACAAGGCGCTGGCGGTGGGCGGAGGCGTGCTGGAGGCCGTGCTGCATCTGACCAATGCATCGAAGGTTTCGGTTGCCCAGTTCTTTGAGACGGGGAAAACCATTTCCGGGGATCTTGAGATATAAGTCTGTCGTCTGCGAACAGAGTAAAG
>DKLF01000116.1 GCA_002455655.1 Oscillibacter sp. UBA6647
CCTGCCAACCGGCAGGGGCGGTTTTTTGGGGGCAAATTTTTCGGAAGGAAAAGAAACGTGTTTTTATAGAAGAAGTGCGCTAATAGAGACATCCCGTTTACGCAGCGGGAAAGCGCACAGAATGGTCGCTTTCCCAATCCGTAGCAAACAGACTCTTACAACTTCCTAACGAAAAAGGTCTTTGAGAAACGCGCATTACAGCCAGGAAAAATCGCACAGATCGTGCATTCGTGGATTAAACTGTAAGCGCAGAAAATTTCAATTGTTTAGAAATCTGCTCCGTAGAAGGGCAATCTCTTGCCCGTAACCGGACACGTCCTCCTGCGGGGTTTCCAGATAAAAGGGCAGGTGCCGCAGCTTGGGATGATTGATGATAGCGGTGAACGCATCAAGACCGATACTGCCCTCGCCAATGCGTGCGTGGCGGTCCTTATGGCTAGAAAAGGGATTCTTACTGTCGTTCAGGTGGATGGCCCGCAGGCGGTCAAGACCCACCGCCCTGTCAAACGCGTCCAGCACGCCGTCTAAATCGTGTACCAAATCGTACCCGGCATCGTAAACGTGACAGGTATCCAGACACACGCCCAGCAGCTCCCTGTGCTCTACCCGGTCCATAATGGCTCGCAGCTCCTCAAAACTGCGGCCCACCTCGCTCCCCTTGCCAGACATGGTTTCAAGCAGCACACGGGCGGCTTGTCCGGGCCGCAGAACGGCGTTCAGCGTTTCGGCAATCAGCGCGATCCCCGTCTCAGCACCCTGCTTCACATGGCTTCCGGGGTGAAAGTTATACAGGCTGCCGGGAAAATGCTCCAGACGGGCCAAATCGTCCGCCATGGTGTTTCTGGCAAACTCCCGGATATTGGGATCAGCGGCGCAGCAGTTCAGGGTGTAAGGCGCGTGGGCCAGAATGGGAAAAATACCGTGCTCTTCCGCAAAGGCGCGGTAGGCGGCAATATCCTCCATGTCCAGCGCCTTGGCTGCCCCGCCACGGGGATTGCGAGTAAAAAATTGAAAAGTGGAGGCGCCGATTTCTGCCGCCGTTTTACCCATGGCGAGAAAGCCTTTAGAAGAGGAGAGGTGACATCCAATGTTCAGCATAAAAATCCTTTCGCCAAAGAGGCATTACAGCAAAACCCGGTCCTCCGCCATCATGGGCCGCAGGCCGCGTACCCGGGACAGGGCCGCAAGGAGAAGTCCTCCCAGTACATAGCAGACCGCCGCTTCGCCAAGACCCAGTGTCAGGGCGTTATATGACAGCGCGGCGGAAAACGCATCCGTAAAGCCGGTCTGCTGGAAAGAGATGACTGTGCCCACGATGGCCGCGTTGCACAGGACCGGCGGCAGGGGGGCCAGCCATTTGTTGGGAGCTTTCATGGTAAGAATTGCGGCCAAAAGCGTTGCAAGGGAGCCGAAAATAATGTCCAGCGCGCCGTAGGGTGACAGGAGATTTGCAACAAGGCACCCCACAAACAGGCCCGGCGCGGCGGCGGGAAACAGGAAGGGCAGGACGCACAGCGCCTCGGAAAAGCGAAACTGCACCGGTCCGTAAGCCACGCCGAAGATGGCTGCAAAGTAACTGAGGACAGCGTACAGCGCCCCCACGATGCCGGCGAAGGCAATTTGCTGTACGGTGAAGCGGGATTTGGACATAAAAAAAGACCTCCTTTTAAATTCGGAGGCCGTCACAAAGCACGCGGCGCGCAAATGCGCGCAGCCCCCATTTTTTTGTTTAGAGAACGGCAAAAGATTTTGCCGAACGAACGCCGCAGCCGACGCTTGGACAGGGAGATGGCACCTGTCGATTGGAAGTATAGCACAGCCGGTGCACAAAAGTCAAGGGGCCGCCTGCTGGCGGCCCCTTGCGATGTTCATTTATGAATCAGACACCACGAGACAATATAGATCGGTAGTTTTGTCGGTGTTGAGCCGCAGCTCCGGTTCTACGTCCAGTTCCTCCAGAATGGATGTCAACTCATCCTGTGTCATTGCGTAACCGGTTCCGGCGCCGCCGTCTTCGTCCGAGTAGGGCTGGCTCTCCCGGCCCTCCAAAAGTCCGCTGAGGGGCTCACTGGCAGGAAGGAAAACCACTCCGGCGAACACGGTGTCTTCCTCCAAAGCGCCGCCGTCCCCATTGGCCTGGTGGGTCATGAGGAAGGAGGGCGGAGCCTGCTGCTCGGAGGGGGCCGCACTGTCAGGGGAAGGGGAATCGTACATCTCAGAGAGCTGAGGGGAGGAAGCGGTGTAGCTCTGGGTCATCGTATCCTCGTCGGAGGGCGCGTCATAGGAGTCGATTTCCTCTTGGGCAGGAAGTAACTCATCGCTTTCCGCCGCGCTGCTCTCCGATTCAGCTTTAAAAGCCGCGCCGCCCCCCGCCATGGCGGTCATAGGCGCGCTGCCCGAAAAGCTTTCAAAGGGCAGTACCCGCACGGCGGCGAATACAAGAGCCGCGCAGGCCGCCAGAGACGCAACCGTTTTCAGGGCGCGGTGGGTTTTTTTCCGGGGTGCGGCGTTTGCCCGGATGACGGCCATCACACCGTCGGCAAAGCCGGCGGGGACCTCTGTCTCCTCCACGTCTCCAAATCCGGCCCGGATGGCAAAAGCGTCTGAGACATAAGCCGCGCAGGCAGGACAGGCGGCAAGATGCTCCCGCACGGTTCCGGCTTCCTGCTCGGACAGCTCCCCGTCTACAAAGGAATCCAAAAGGAGTGCGTATTGTTCGCAAATTTTCATATTATCGCCCCTCCTTCTCTGCATTCTTGGACGGAGCGGCGGGTAAAAAGTTCCCGGTTTCCGTTAAAAATTCACAAAGCCGTTTTCGCCCCCGGTTAATCCGGGACTTCACAGTGCCCAGATCCACGTCCAGCGCACTGGAAATCTCCTGATAGCTCAGTTGATGCAGCTCCCGCAGCACCAACACCGCACGGTAGTCGTCCGGCAGGGTTTTCAGCCCGGAGTGGATGGCCTCCCGCAGCTCAGATTGTTCCGCTTCCTCGTGGGGGGTGAGCCGGTCGTCGGGAATGTTCAGGCTCAGCTCTCCGTCGTCCAGAGAGACGGCCCGCTGCCGCTTTTCCCTGCGCAGCAGATCTACCGACGCGTTGGAGGTCAGACGGTACAGCCACGTTGAAAAGCTGGACTCTCCCCGGAAGAAGGGCAGGCTTTGCCACGCGGAGAGCAGCGCCTCCTGTGCCGCCTCCTGCGCGTCTGCCGGGTTGCCGCACATCCGCAGTGCCAGCGCGTAAACTCGCTTTTCGTAGCGGAGAACCAGCGTTTCAAAGGCGTCCGCGTCGCCCGCCCGTGCGTCTTTTACCAGTTGTTGTTCCGGGATGTCATTCATTTCAGATCCCTTTTGATCCCTTTCGTCACAGTATAAACGTCCTCCAGCGTGTTCATGCGGACGATCTGCTCCTTGTAATACCCGGCGTGGGGAATCCCCTTTAAGTACCAGCAGTAGTGCCGCCGGGCCTCCAGCACAGCCGTTCGCTCGCCCCGGGCGGCAGCGGACAGCTCAATCTGGCGCACCACGGTGTCGCACCGCTCTGAAAGCGGCGGCAGGGGCGGCAGGGGAAGCCCCTCCAAAAGTGCCTCCGCCTGTGTAAATAGCCACGGGTTTCCAAAGCAGCCCCGCCCGATCATGGCCATGTCCGCGCCGGTTCGCTCTAAAATACGAACCGCATCCTCGGGCTTGAAAACATCGCCGTTGGCAATGACCGGGACGTTTACGGCCTCCTTGACCTCCCTGATGGAGTTCCAGTCTGCCTGCCCGCCGTACATCTGCACCCGCGTGCGCCCGTGAACTGCGATGGCGGAAACACCCGCCTGCTCTAAAAGCTTTGCAACTTCCACGGCATTCAGATTTCCCATGTCCCAGCCCCGGCGAATTTTCGCCGTCACCGGCACGGGACTGGACCGCACCACCGCCTCGGCAATCCGGGCGGCTTTTTCCGGGTCTTTCATCAAAGCGGAGCCGTCTCCGTTTTTCACGACCTTCCCCACGGGACAGCCCATGTTGATGTCTACTACGTCCGCCCCGGACAGCTCCGCCGCAATCTGTGCCGCTTCGGCCATGCAGGTGGGGTCGCTGCCGAAAATCTGAACGGCAAAGGGCCGCTCCCCCGGAAAGGGGGCCAGCAGGCCCTGCGTTTTTTTGTCGCCATAGCACAGGGCCTTGGAGGAAATCAGCTCCGTACAGGTAAAGCCCGCTCCGTTTTCCGCACAAATCTGGCGGAAGGCGGCGTCCGTCACTCCCGCCATGGGGGCAAGGGCCAGCTTTGATGAAATTTCCACTGTTCCGATTTTCAAAAAATAAGCTCCTTTGTGGGCCGGGGCCCAGATTGCCAATTCTTACGAAGACGCCCCAATCAGGGGCGCAATATACTTTCCTAGTCTATCACAACTCGAATCAAATGAAAAGAGGGAACCTGCTCCTTTCCCGGTCCGGGCCGGAAAACTCTCCAAAATCCGCCGGGGATGGCGGCGGCAAACCAAAAACTTTTGAACTCTCTCTTTTACCGACGGCATTTTTAAATGTTGTTATGTAAAATAATGGAAAACCAACGAGGGAGGGGACAAGCCTGATGCACGGGCAGATCACTTTGGACAACGCACGGGCGGTGCGTTTTTTAAACGGCGGCGTGCGCTTTTTTTTGGCGGCGGCGCTGACTGCGGCCCAGATTACGGGGGGGAGCGCGCCCTTTGCGCTGGGCTTTACGGCGGCCTGCGGCGCGGGAATCAACGGAATGTGCGCTCTGGCCGGGGCGGTTGTGGGTGCGCTGGTGTTTCTGGAGTTTTCGGCGGGACTTGCCCACATTGCCGTGGCAATTCTGGTGTATACGGCGGCGGCGGCTTTTCGGGGCATGAAGCTGACCGACAGGCCCTTGTTCACGCCCCTGGTGGCCTCTGGAATGACGCTGGCGGTGGAGGGCATCTATGTGGCGCAGTCCCTTTCACCGTTGGCCAGGCTTACGCCGTGCCTGCTGACCACCGTGCTGGTGGGTGTCTCCGCCCGGTGCTGCGCACCGCTGCTGCGGGGCGGAGAGGAGACAAAAAAGTCCGAGTCTCTGGAATTTCTGGCGGTGACGCTGCTGCTGGCGTTTTCCGACGTGGCCCCCGGGGGAATCTCTCTGGGGCGGACGGTCATCGCCTGTCTGGTGCTGTTTACCGCATGGCAGAAGGGCGCTTCCGCAGGAACGGTCACCGGCGTGTGGGCCGGACTTCTGGCGGACCTGTGCGCAGGGGGGAACGCGCCGGTCTTCACTGCCGCGTATGGCTTTGCCGGAATGGCAGCGGGCCTGCGAACGGGGCGAAGCCGCGTCTCCGCCGGGGCGCTGTGGCTGCTGGCGGCACTGACGGCGCTTGCCCCCGTGACGCAGGAGCAGGGACTCTCCGCTATCGGGGAGGCGGCGCTGGCGATTCCGCTTTTTTTACTGGTTCCTCCGAAACTTTTGGGCGGCAAGCGGGTCAAGCAGACCGCCCATCAGGAAGCCAGTGCGCTGCCTACTCTCCGGGAGCGGCTGGATCGGGCCGCGTCGGCCTTCCGGGACTTGTACGATAGCATGGGCCGGGGGCCCATCCAGTCCGCAGAGGAAAATCCCGCCATCGTGTTTGACCGGGCGGCGGAGCGGGTCTGCCGTGGCTGTGCCCTGTGCGATTTGTGCTGGAAAAAGGAGTACGGTGCGACCTACAACGCTTTAAACGATGCCACGCCCTATCTTCTGGAGCGGGGACGGTCGCTGGCAAAGGACTTTCCAAACCACTTTTCCTCCCGCTGCATCCACCTGCCGGAATTTCTGGGAGCGATCAATGTGGAGCTGTCAGCCTATCTTCTGCGCAAGCAGTACCGCCGCAGAATGGAAGAGACGCGGCAGGACGCAAAGGGGCAGTATGCCCGGCTCAGTGACTTGCTGGCGGCCACAGCAGCAAATCTGGAAGCGGTTCCCACGTCGGTGGGGGTTCGCCACCGGTATCAACTGGGCGCGGCCATTAAGCCCAAGCAGGGGGAGGTTTCCTGCGGCGATACGCTGGCTTCCTTTGAAACAGACAACGGCCTGCTGTGCCTGCTTTTGTCCGATGGCATGGGCAGCGGCGAGGCGGCCCGGCGGGAATCCGCCCTGACCTGCCGGCTGCTGCGCCAGTTTTTGGAAGCGGGCGTGGAAGCTGAGGCCGCACTGAACACCATGAATGCTGCCATGGCCCTTCGTGGGCAGGAAACGGGAAGCTTTTCCACCATCGACCTTTTGACGTTGCAGTTGGAAAGCGGGGAAGCCGCCATTTACAAATACGGCGCGGCGCCCTCCTATATCAAGCGTTTCGGAAGAGTGCGCCGTATCACCGGCGCTGCGCTGCCCGCGGGCCTGAAAACGTCTCCGGCGGGACCCGATGTGACCCGTCTGCGGCTGGAGCCGGAGAGCTTTGCTGTTCTTATCAGCGACGGGGCGGCGGACAGCAACCACGACGAGTGGCTTCAAAATCTACTGGCGGGCTGGAGCGGGACAGACCCGCAGCAGCTTGCAAATTTGATTCTGCGAGAAGCGGAAAAGCAAAACGGTCTTGTAGACGACTGCGGCGTGCAGGTGCTGTACCTGCCGTCCGAGGGACTGAAAGAAGTGTAAGGTAAAATCAAAGGCGCTTATAAAATTTTTTAAGACGACAAGGCCGCGGGATTTTTTAATCCCGCGGCCTTCGTTTGCCTGAAAATTTTTCCTGCAGTGAACGCACCGAAAATCTTTTCCTCGGCGGGGTATAAAAATT
>DKLF01000129.1:0-139 GCA_002455655.1 Oscillibacter sp. UBA6647
TCCGATCTTTCGCCGGAAAAGGAGGAGCAAGGAAATGGAGCGCCGTTTTCGCCGCAAGGCGGAAACAGAGCGGAATGGACTTTGCTCCGACGACTTACTGCAGGAGCTGCAGCACGCCCTGGGGAACCTGGTTGGCCTG
>DKLF01000129.1:263-24224 GCA_002455655.1 Oscillibacter sp. UBA6647
CTGGGGAACCTGGTTGGCCTGCGCCAGCATGGCCTGCGCGGACTGCACCAGGATGTTGTTCTTGGTGTAAGCCATCATTTCCTTGGCCACATCCACGTCGCGGACGGTGGACTCGGCGTCCTGGATGTTCTCGGTCATGACGCCCAGGTTGTTGATGGTGTGGTCCAGACGGTTCTGCAGGGCGCCCAGCGTGCCGCGGGTGGAGGAAACACTGTTGATGGCGGACTTGATTTTCTCAATGGCGGAGGAAGCACCGGTCTGCGTGGAAATATCGATGCCGGAGATGCCCAAAGACGTGGTGTGCATATCGCCCACGGAGACGGTCAACTGGTTGAAGCTCTCAGCGGTGTCGCCAATCTGCAGGGTCAAGCCGCGATTGCCGCCGGAGGTGCTGCTGCCGTTAGCCAGACCCAGCTCGGAAGCAATGCTGCGCTCGCCCACATCCTCGAAGCTGAAGTTGGTATTTTTCACATCGCCGGTGTAGTTCACAACGAAGTTTCCGTTGTCGCCCACGGTAACGGTGAAGTCGTCTTTATCCAGACCGGTAAGCCCAGACTTGGCGTCTTCAACATTCGCGCTCAGGCCCATGGCATCGTTGTAGGAATCGACGGCAGCCTGAACGGACTTCTCCAGCTCAGCGGCAGCAGCTGCCATGGTGTCGCCGTTTGCAATGGCACCGCCAATGGCCGCGACCTTGACACCGTTAATATTCATGTTGAATACATCAGTAGCAGCCACGGCCTTGCCGTCATACTTCAGCGTTGCGGTGTTGACACTGGCCGCGCCGTCACCGGAACCGCCCATGATGACATTGCTCATCACGCTCTTGCCAATGTCGGCAACTGCCGCATTGCTGCCGATGAAAGAGAACTCGGAATCAACGCCCTTGTTATTGCTCTTAATGGTCAGCTTGCCATCGGAAGCGGCGGAAACGGAAACGCTTCCGGTAACGCCCTGGCTCTTTGCAGCGTTGTTGATAACGTTTTCCAGCTTGGAAGCAATGTCCTTAAGTGTTTCATCGCCGGCACTGCTCAGGTCAGATTTCAACTGAGCTGCCAACGCCTTTGCGTCTGCGTCGTTGGCCCAGTCGATGGTGACGGCCTGTCCGTCAATTTTCAGATAGTCTTTTGTAGCGGCAGTCGCATCAATCGCAGTCGCCATATCAGCAGACTTGATAGTTGCGGTTGTCATAGTAGCTGCCTGGCTGGCAGCAATCTTGGCACCCTCAAAAGAGGCTCCCTTGGCAGCCGTTGCGCCGCCGCCCAAAGAGCCGTCCAGCAGCTTGATGCCGTTGAAGTTGGAGCTGTCGGCGATACGGTCGATTTCGGAGGTCAGCTGGGAAACTTCCTTCTGGAGGTTTGCCCGGTCGGTCTCGTTGTCGAAAGTGCCGTTGGCGGACTGGTTGGCCAGAGTCACCATACGGTTGAGCATGGAGTGAACCTCGGTCAGTGCGCCTTCAGCGGTCTGCACCAGGTTAATGCCGCTCTTAGCGTTGGAGGAGGCCTGCTCCAGACCGGAGATCTGCGCCCGCATCTTCTCGGAAATGGCCAGACCGGCGGCGTCGTCGCCTGCGCGGTTGATCCGATAGCCGGAAGACAGCTTCTCAAGGTTCTTGCTCAGAGCGCCGGTGTTGCTGGAGAAGTTGCGATAGGCGTTCATGGACATGATATTGTGTTGGATACGCATAATTGTTACCTCCATGTATTTTAGGGGCGGGAATCCTTTCCCTGCCCTTTTTTATAGGCGGAGCCTTTGGCTTCAGAGGCCTCATGAAGCCTTCGGCGACCGCACAGGGGATTTTACCCTTGTATCCCATATATCGTCCGCTTTTTCCAAAACATAAGGGACTTTTCAGAAAATTTTCTAATTTCGCCCAGTTTTGCACTTCGCACCGCCTAAGAACCCGCCGCATACGATATTAGGACGGGGCGCGAAAGGCGCGCCCGGCGCGTAAAGGAGGATTCTGCCATGACGATCGCTCTCGAGCACGTGGCGCTGACCTATCAAGCAATTGACGGAGAAATTGAGGCGCTGCGGGATGTGTCGTTTGAGCTGGAGGAGGGAGAGTTTTTGGGCCTGGTCGGCCCCTCCGGGTGCGGCAAGTCCACGCTGCTGAGCCTGATCGGCGGTCTGGAGCCGCCCACCTCCGGAAGAATTTTAATAGACGGAAAATCCGTCACCGCTCCTTCGGAGCAGGTGGGGTTGATGCCCCAGCGGGACCAACTTTTCGAGTGGCGCACCGTGTGGGGCAACGTGACGCTGGGACTGGAGCTGCGGGGCGAACGAGACCCGGAGCAATATGAACGCGTCCGGGGACTTTTGGAGCAATACGGACTGGGGGCGTTTATCAACAAGCGGCCCTCCCAGCTTTCCGGGGGGATGCGCCAGCGCTGCGCCCTGATTCGCACCATGGCCGCAGGACCGAAAATGCTTCTGCTGGACGAACCCTTTTCCGCGCTGGATTATCAGACGCGGCTGTCCGTCTCCGCAGACATTCACGACATTATCCGACAGGAGGGGAAAACCGCCCTTCTGGTTACACATGACATTTCCGAGGCCATCAGTCTTTCCGACCGGGTGGTGGTTTTGAGCCGCCGTCCCGCCGTGGTGAAGTCTGTTCACGATCTGGGGGCGCTGCGGAATTTAAAGCCCATGGAACGGCGGGACGCGCCGGAGTTTCGCGGGTTTTTCAACGCCATATGGAAGGAGTTGGATTTCAATGCCTGATTTAACTCCCTCTCCCCGGCGGCTGGCATGGCTGCGCCGTCAAAAGAGGCAGCAGTCCGCGGTGCGGGCGGTGCAGGTTTTTTTGCTGCTGTTCTTTCTGATTCTATGGGAAGTCTCCGCCCGACTGGGGTGGATTGACGCGTTTATTTTCAGCTCTCCGTTCCGCGTGGCAAAAACAGTGTCCGTGCTGTATCAAAGCGGGGACCTGTGGGTACATCTGTGGACCTCCTGCGCGGAAACGGCGGCGGGTTTTATTTTGGGGACGCTCACCGGTACGTTGGTCGCGGTACTTCTGTGGTGGAGCAATTTTCTCTCCCGCGTGCTGGAACCGTATCTGGTGGTGCTCAACGCCCTGCCCAAAACGGCGCTGGGGCCGATTTTCATTGTCTGGATTGGCGCGGGAACATCCAGTATCATCGCCATGACCCTTGCAATCTCCTTGATTGTCACCATTCTTAACATGCTGGCGGGCTTTCTCTCCACCGACGAGCAAAAGCTGCGGCTTTTGCGCTCCATGGGGGCGAGCCGGGGCCAGATTTTGCGAAAACTGGTGCTGCCCTCCAACTATCCGGCGCTACTGAATACCCTGCGGGTGAACGTGGGGCTTTCGTGGGTCGGCGTTGTGATGGGCGAATTTCTGGTTTCCAAAGCCGGGCTTGGGTACTTGATTGTGTACGGTTCCCAAGTGTTTAACATGGATTTGGTAATGGCCTCCGTGCTGGTCCTGGCGGCGGCGGCGGTGGTGATGTACCAAATCGTGCTGTGGCTGGAAAAATTTTTAAAAAAACGTTTAGGAGTGATCGCATGAAAAAACTGTTTGCCCTGCTCTGTGCCGTTGTCATCACGGCGTCCCTGTGCGCCTGCGGAAAAACCGAAACGCAGGAAACCGTTACCGTACAACTGAACGAAGTGACCCATTCCGTGTTCTACGCGCCCCAGTATGCCGCCCTGAAGCTGGGATTTTTTGCCGACGAAGGGCTGGATGTGGAGTTGACCAACGGCGGTGGGGCCGACAAGGTGATGACCGCCGTTCTGTCGGGACAGAGTGACATCGGCCTTGCAGGGCCGGAGGCCTGCGTTTACGTATACAATCAGGGAAAAACCGATTATCCCAAAGTCTTTGCCCAGTTGACAAAGCGGGATGGCTCTTTCCTGGTGGGCCGGGACAATGTTCCCTTTAACTGGACCGATTTGAAGGGAAAAACCATTATCGGAGGGCGCGCCGGAGGAATGCCGGAAATGACGCTTGAATACGTCATGCGGCAAAACGGCGTAATTCCCCATGTGGACGCGGTGGTGGATACCTCTGTGCAGTTCAACATGATGGCCGGTGCGTTTACCGGCGGAAACGGGGATTATGTCACGTTGTTTGAGCCTACTGCCACAGAGGTGGAGGCCGCCGGGAAGGGCGTGATTCTCACTTCCATCGGTCAGGAAAGCGGAGAAATTCCCTACACTGCATACTTCGCCTCTCAGGGGTACATGGAGAAAAATCCCGATGTGATTCAGCGGTTCACCAACGCCGTTGCCAAGGGGCAGACATGGGTGCAGGAGCATTCCGCCGCCGAAATTGCCGAGGCCATTGCCGATCAGTTCCCCGACACAGGCGTGGAAGTGCTGACAAAAGTGGCCCAGCGCTATAAGGACATCGACGCATGGAACGCCACCCCCGTGATGGAAAAATCCGCGCTGGAGCGGCTGGAGCTGGTGATGGAAACTGCCGGGGAGCTGGCCCGCGAGGACTGGGTGAATTTCGACGAGCTGGTGGACAACAGCTTTGCTCTGGCGGTAAAATAAAAACGTGATCGCGCAAAAATGCCCGGAAGGCCACTGGCCTTCCGGGCATATATTTTCAAGATTTTTTATCCCCCGTCTGCCTCACTCGCGGAAACCGGAGGTTTCCGCGCAGGCGCAGGCGCAACAAAGCGCAGTTTGCGACACTACGCGTCTCCCGTTTTCCTCGCGGAAACCTCTGGTTTCCGCGAAAGCGCAGGCGCAACAAAGCGGCGGTTGCTTTCGGCGCAGCCGGAAGCAAGCAAGGTGCAGGTTGCGCCTAAGCCAGCCGCTGATTCAAAAACTCATTCCGCGTGAGAAGGAAGTGGACATAGCCGCAGCCTTGGGAGACACGCCGCATTCCCACCTTTTCAAAGGCCCGGAGAGAACGCAGATTGTCCGCGTGCACGTTGGCGGCAACGGTGTTTGCCCGCCGTTGAAAAAATGCGGTTTCCAGACACCGGATAATGGCCTGCGTACCGTATCCGTTTCCCCAGAGAGTCTGCCGTCCGATGGCCACCACCAGCTCATAAGCGTCGTTCTTTTTCAGTTCAGCCAGACGGACGAAGCCGATGGGCTCCGGGTCCTCTTCCCGGCAGACAAAGAAAAATCGGCCCTGCCGGTTGAGCTGACAGGTGAGAAACACCGGGTCGGGTGTCTCCCGCAGACGGGAGGTAATGCCCCGGTCCTCATTCAGATAGCGTGTGACGGCGGGATTTTCCAGCCAGCTAATCAGCCGGTCGGTGCGGGGTTGGTTGATGTCAGGATGCAAAAAAACAGAAGGAGCTCTCTCCATATCACTTACCTCACAGTAAAAAATACTCAAAAGCCCTTCCTTGCAATGCAACGACGGTTCTTTATTATTCAGTTCCCGCAGCTTTTTGATTTGCGGTTGTGTCCAGTATATCACAGACGGTTTGGAAAAGCAAGCCCACAAACCCTTGGAACAAACACCGCCCGGAAAACCACTGGTTTTCCGGGCGGTGTTTCCTGTTAAAGGGGAAGAGAGCGCACCGCTCCGTCCTCCAGCAGGTAGAGATGCGTCTTGTCGCCGGAGAGGAGATAGGTGCCCGCGATCACGTTTGCCTGCCCCGCTTCATGCGGGAGATAAACCTGAAGCTTCAGGCATAGGATGCCGTCCACCAGCACCGCGCCGTCCATGGGGTACACGGAGTAGTCCCGCAGGCTTTCCGCCTCCAGACCCAGTTTGGCGGGGGAGAGGGATTTAAGAAAATCCACCGCTTCCACATAGGTCATCGGTTCCTTTTCCGTTTCCGCCTCGCTCACGGTCCCCTCCGGGCGGGTGAGGGTAATCTGGCAGTTTTCAGCGGTCCAGGAAATGTCCATCCGCAAAAGCCACCCGTCCTCGGACGCGGCCTTCGCCAGAGACACAAAACCCGCCTCGTCGGCGTAGTTGGGCGGGTCTGTCACGGCGCCGTTCTCATCCACAATCCGAAAGCCGCCCTCCTCCGCCGTCAGCCGCTCCACATACTGGCGCACGCTCTCACCGCCGGTTTCCAGCTTTTGATAGGTGTAGTAATACGCCTCGACCGGAATGCTTCCCGCTCCAGAGGATGCGGCTGCGTCCCCCGTGTCCGGCGTTTCCATGTCCGTCAGCTCGCCGCTGTTTTCACGGCCCAGTACGGAGCTGAGGGATTCCACTGTGTCTTCGCCCAGCGCATATTCTTCCGGCGGCTCCAGTGCCGCTGCGTTTCGAAAAATCAACAGATAGACCGCTGTCCCCAAGCACACGGCGGCGGCCAAGGCCAGAGGAATCAAAACGCGCCTTTGTTTCAACATATATTTGCCTCGCTTCTGTTTGTTCAAGAGGGGCCCACAGCTCCGCTCACTTAGGAGTCACTGCGGAAGGCCCAGTCCGTGTCTCTGATGCACTGCATGTAGATGTCCATTACCTCATAGGCGTCCACGTCCAGCGCAGGCGGCTCCATCGGCGTTCTCTGCTCATAGGAAACGGCGTATTCCAGATACGTCTTTAAAGGTCCTGCGTCTTCACTCAGCAGGACCTTTTTGGTTTCCGCCGGAAGATGAACCTCCCCCAGCAGGTCCGCCATGGGCCGACCCAGAATGAGGTCCATCAGGCTGAACATCCCTGTGAGAAAGCCTGAAGTTTTCTTACGGCTGTGGGGAGATTGCTCCATCAGCCGCTCCATGAAAATTCCGCGCAGATATGCCTCGCGCACCGTCTCGTCCGAGCAGGTGGTGTTGGACTCCCGGGCCAGCAGCAGAACCACCCAGTGGTACAGTTCGTCAATCCCCAGATAGGTCACGGCCCGCTCAATCACTTCAAGAGAGTTGCCTCGATAGTATTGCAGCGTCCGCACTTTTTTCAGCAGGCGAAAGGTTAGCGCTGCGTCGGAGCGAATCATTTCCGAGCAGTAGCGCAAATCTACGTCGGTCCGGTTCAGCTCCCGCAAAAGGCGCGTATAGGTGGCGGAGTTGATATTTGCCGTCTCCTTGCGCAGATTTGTGGGCCGCTGAAAGAAAAACCCCTGAAACTTGCTGTAACCCTGACGCAGAGCCCGTTCATAGGTTTCCCGGTCTTCTACTTTTTCAGCCAACAGGGCCATGCGGCCACGGCGATATTTTCGCGCGATTTCTTCCTGCTTTTCTTCGCTGGTGGCCAGAAAGTCCACCTTCAGCACGTCAATCAGCGGAAGAATGGGGTCAAAGACCGGGTCGCCGGTGTAGTCGTCCAGCGCCAGACGATAACCGCGGCTTTTCAGATCCTTCAAACGCCTGATCAGTTTGTCCGTCACATGAATGCTCTCCAGCAGCTCTATCGTAATTTTCCGGGGGTCCGTCAGCAGCACAAAGTCACTCATCACCAGCGACTCCGTAAAATTGACGTATGCGCCCCGCCCATCGGTCAGATTGTTCAGACCAAAGGCCATCAATGCGTCAGACAGAAGGATGCGGGTGGCCCGGTCCCCGTCCGCGAACGAGGCCCGGTCCTCTCCGTCGCCCGCGCGGTAAAGCAGCTCATAGCCCTCTACCCGCAGATTGCGGTCGAAAATGGCCTGCCGAGCAATGTATCTCTGCATAGCCCAATCCTCCGTTTCACCGCGCTTTAGGCGCGGGGTTCCTCCATCTGGATACTCACGCGGTCCCCGTCTGCCAGCACGCGCATAAATGCGCTGCTCTCTCCGTTGACTCGCAGTGTCACAGGTCGATCCAGATGCTCAAAATCAAGACCCGCATGCTCCAGCAAATCCATTAAATAGTAGGGCGCGTTCTTCGGTTTAGCCGGAAGCTTCAGCGGGGCTCCGTTTAGAAAAAACAGGCGGGGAGGAAGCAATTCCTCAAAAGGCTTGGGGGTAGGCACATGCTCTGCCTCCGGCTTCTTGGCGGAAGTAACCGCTGCTGGGGAACTATCCGCTGAGCCGTCGGCAGGCAGGCTTTCCTGGGCCGAAGAAACCGGAGAAGGGGCCGCGGAAGCGTCCTCGCCCACGGCGTGAGAAGAAATCGCTTCCGTGCCTGTCACTTCTGATCCCGTCGCCTTTACGGGAACGATGGCGTTGGTGACCACGGCGTCTCCCGGACGGAGCTCATAGTCGGGGCCCACGGGCGCTCCGTTCACAAGGCAAACGGCTGCGGCGGCCTCGCCACCCAGCGCCTCGGCAATGGTTCGTCGACCCGGTTTTCCGGAGCGGGCGGGGGTAAATTCAATAGAGTCCGCCGCCTGAATCACTGTGGAGGGCGGAAGCTCCGTTCCGTTGATGCGCAAAGAAGACGGCTCCGCAAGCTCGCCCCGGTACAGGGTCCGCTGGCTGTCAATGGTAACGGAGAGAGAGGAACCGGTCCGGCCAATCAGGTCGGCGTAGTTGTAGCCGTTCATCTGCAAAACGTCCAGCGCGGTTAAAGCGCCGCTGCGGAAAAGCTTGGCAGGATGACCGTTGAGAGAAACGCGGTAGCTGTCTGAAATCAAGCCCAAGCCAGCGGAGACAGCGATGCCCAAAGGCGTGGTATATTCCGGGTCGTTCAATTCTTCGGTGTCGGAAAAGGCGCTCATTTTAAAGTTGGACCCGGCCACGCTTACCCGCCGGGGATCCATCTCCAGTGCGGAGGCCACTGCCTGAGGCAGTCCCTCCAGCTTGCTGCCGCCGCCCGCCAGAAATACCGCCGAGGGCGCGCCGCCGTTAATTTCCCGGATGCGGCGGGCCAGCTCGTCCGCAAGCTGTCCCTCAGCCGGGATAATCACCTCTTTCACAGCAGAGGCGGGAAGCTCCTGCTCCAAACCTAAAATGTCGGTAAAGCGCAGAGTTTCCCGACGGGCCGCTTCCGCTTTCAGGCGCTCCGCTGTGGAAAAGTCGGTGAGAAAGGCGCGCATAATGGCTTCAGTAATCTCGTCGCCCGCCACGGTGGCCATGGTATAGCCCACCACGCTGCCGTCCCGGCAGGCGGCAATGTCCGAGGTACCCGCACCGATGTCCGCCATCACCAGATTCAAAAGCCGCAGCTCCGGCGGAATGGCGGCGTTAATGGCGGCAATGGGCTCCAGCGTCAGGCTGACCACCTCCAGGCCCGCCGTCTGCATGGCGGAATACAGGCTGTCCACCACCTCGGAGGGCAGGAAGGTTGCCACTACTTCACATTCCAGCTTTTGCCCGTTGTGGCCTTTCAGGATGGAAAGGGGATAGCTGTCCACAAGATACTGGGAGACGGTGTATCCCACCAGATAAAACCGACCCAGCCGCTGGCCGTTCTTGTTCAGGTTGGACTCGGCAGCGGAAACGGCCCCCGCCTCGAGCTGACCGATGAGGTCTTCTCCGATGCGGCGAACCTCCGGCAGCTCCAGCTCAAAGTGGCCCGCCTCTGTGTGCAAAGCCCGTCCGGCAGCGGCGATGCACACCCGCGTCAGCTTGCAGTCCAGCCGGGCTTCCAGCCGGGCAGTCACCTCGGCGGCAACCTTTCCCACCTGAGCAATGTCTTCTATTTGGCCGTCCATCATGGCGCGCTTGCTGTGTTCCAGCTTTTCCACGGCCAGAATGTGCACCCGCTCGCCCTCTGCGCGGCCTGCCATGCCGATGATGCTTCTGGTGCCGATGTCCAGCGCGAAAATCATGTCCCGACTCTGCTGCTCGCGTACTTTTTCCACGGTGGCTCACTCCTCTGCGCTCGCAGGCGCATAAAAATACGTGCGCCCGGTATATTTTGTATTGTGTCCGGCGGGAAATGGCTCCCGCCGCCCTTTGCCATTCGACCCACGGCAGTTCAACGCTTTTTCGTGTATTTTGGCTTTCGCGCCCGGATTTCACCGTATCGTCCTCCGGACATATCGCCGGCAATCGTTCCGTCCACCAGCGTCACCACCCGGCGGTGCATCACGTTGACGATGGTGCTGGCATGGGTGGCCATGATAACGGTAGTGCCCAGCCGGTTCAGCTCAGAGAGTACATGCATCAAATCCCAGATGTTGTCGGCATCCAGATTGGCGGTCAGCTCATCCAGCACCAACACCGGCGGACTGTTGATCAGCGCCCGGGCCAGCTCCACCCGCCGGGCCTGCCCGATGGAAAGCTCTCCCGGATACTTTCCGCCAAGGCCGCCAAGTCCCACGATGCCCAACGCCTTTTCCGTCCGCTCACGCAGCTTTTTCTCCCGGGTCAGTCCGCTCACACGGGCCACCATGGCAAGATTCTCATAAATCGTGCGCCGCCGCATTAGGTGTGACTCCTGCGCCACATATCCAAAGCTTCTGCGTACCCTTGCCGAGGGAAACAGCGGCAGCGGGGCCACATTCAGCCCGTCCAGCAGCACCTGTCCCTCATCCGCGCGGATTTGACCGGCAATCAGTTGCAGCAGGGTGCTTTTTCCCGCGCCGCTGCTGCCAACAACGAACACGAATTCCCCCTGCCGGACAATGAGATTGATGTCGCTGACAGCCTCAATCAATCCGTGCTCGCCGCGATAGCGCTTGGTTGCGTTTTTTAGTTCGACTGTCGGCATCAGGCCTGCTCTCCATCTCCGCCGCGTTTTGCGGCGGCAACATCTATACATTTTTAACGGGTTCTGTTATAATCTTACTGAAATCCAAAGAAATTTGCGATGGAGCGGGTTCTACCCGTAACATCCTCGACAAAAAATTCCTATTTTCGCGTTTATTTGTACTTTATCATAAAACGCAACATATGAAAAGACCTAAATGATACAAAAATTTGGAAGGGGGCGGCGGTCGGTGAAGCGCGGCTCTCGCTTAAAAAAACTGCTTGCCGTCTCTGTGCTTGCCATCGTGTGCATCGGGACGGCGGAGCTGGCCGTGTGCCGGGTGGCGGACCCGGTGCTGTACGAGCGGATCATGGCCCCTGTGCGGCGGACAGCCTCCTCCGCGTGGGCCATGGCGTCCGATGGCGCCCGGACGGTATACAGGGCGGCGTCCGACGGCGCTTCCATCGTGTGGGACAAAGCGGCCTCCGCTGTCACTGGAGCGCTGCGCAAGGACGGGGAGGAACTGGAAAGCCAGGCGGTTCTGGAGCCGGACGAGGAGCCGGTCCCCTTGGCGGACCCTACTGTTACCGCGCTGGAGCAGAGAGAGACGGGCGAGGTTCTCACCGGCGGAAACCGGGAGGTTTTTTATTACAATCAGACTGACGAGACTTGGGCGGATCAGCCCTATGGGCGGGATACGCTGGGCAAGTATGGCTGTGGGCCAACCTGCCTGTCCATGGCTGTTTCCAGCCTGACGGACCGGGCGGTGAACCCCGGGGAGATGGCACAGTGGGCTGCTGAAAACGGGCATTGGGCGCGGCGCAGCGGGTCCTATCTCTCCATTGTAAATGGTGTGGCTGCGGCCTACGGGCTGGAGGTGGAGTCCCTGCCGGACTGCGATGCGGAGCGATTGCGGCTGGAGCTGGCCGCGGGGAAGATGGCCGTGGCCTTGATGACCAAGGGCCATTTCACCAACGGTGGGCATTTCATCCTCCTGCGCGGGGCCACGCTGGACGGCGGCATTCTGGTGGCGGACCCCAGCAGCCGGGAGAGAAGCCTCGCCGTGTGGGACCCGCAGGTGATTTTGGATGAGCTGTCCAAAAGCCGGAGCAGCGGCGCGCCGCTGTGGCTTTTATCTCCGGCGGGTTCATAAGTAAACAAAAAAAGAAAACAGGCGGAGGGACCGCCCCGGTTGGGGGCGCTCCCTCCGCCGCTTCTCTATTTTAGGATGCGTCTCAGCGTTTGCGGTAAAACGATTTGTCCCGGCAGAGCTTTTCGTTTACGTGACGGTCCAGCTCGGCAAGCTGCTCAAGCGCACGGCGGTTTTGGGCAATTTGATCAGCAACCTCCCGCTCCGCCTCACTGTGGGGTGGGTCGTTTTGCTTCACCAGCCGGTCAAAAGCGGCCTCGTCCTCGCCGCTTAAGTCGCAGCGTTTCAATTCCAGCGCGGCGTTCAACTCCTGCAATTCAAGCAGGGGCCGATGCCGGCTTGTCAGCAGCAACCGCACGGAAACCTGATCTTCCCGGTCCACGGCTTCCGCCAGCTCCCGGGTGATGCCAATCACCTCGCCCAGCTTGCGGAAAATGCTTCGCTCCAGCACAAGCAGCCCCGGCAGGGACCTTTCCCACAGCTCACTCATCGTTCCGGCGCGTCCTTTTCCGCCGCGCGGAAGGTGTCCCGCAGGTCGCCTACCATGGTGAGAAGCTGCTTTAGCTCCGCCTGGTTCCGTCCGGCCTTGACGCGGCTGAAATCATAACAGAAAAAGTCGTACAGCCGGTGCAGTTCCCGACTGATGGGATACTGATTGTCCAGCGTGTTGTCCAAATAGTGCAGAATATCCAAGCACCGATCCACCGACGCCTCAAACAGCGGATAATCCGCCTGCCCCAGCGCAATGTCCGCCCGTGCCGCGCGCTTTACCAGCTCATCATATAAAACAATCAGCAGTTCTCCCGGGGTCATGGTGCTGACGGACTGCTGCTTGTACTGCTGATACCCCTGTGCTTCCATGCGTGTTCCTCCGTTTTTGGTCGCGGTTTTGCCGCGGGTTTACTTGTCTCAGCCGCCCAACATGCTTGAAATCATGGAGCTTTGAGAGTTCATGGAGCTGGTCAGCGTTTCCAGCCGGGTGAACATTCTGGTATAGTAATCCACCTGATCGGAAAGCTTGTCCTGCCACCTTGTGATCTGATCGTCGTACTCGTCAATCTGATCCTGCAAGGTATTTGACAGGATCGACAAAGGAGAATAAACGGAACCCGCCTTCTGCACCAGAATGCCCTTTGTTGCACCGGTGGTGGAGGAGTAGTCGGAGATTATTTTGCTGACGTTGACCATCAGTCCGCCGCTTCCAGTGGTGGAGGTAAACGCGTCCCGTACGCTGTCGGGGTCGGTGGACAGTGCATCGCGCAGCGCGTCCTCGTCCACCTGAAGGGTGGTGACGCCGTCGGAGTAGGTGGTGGAGATGCCCATTGCGGAAAGCGTACTTCCGGCAGCGCCGCTGGGGGAGATGGCGGAAAGAAGCTTGCTGTAAAAGCTGGTAAGGTCGCTGTCACCGAACAGAATGCCCTGCTTTGCCTTCTCCTCATATTTCTCTATGGCGGAGTCCGTCATGCCGCTCTTGTCGTCGTCGGTAAGAGGATCATAGCGGCTTTTGTCGCTCTTGTAGTTGGGAAGCGTGGAGTGGGCGTCCCGCACCGACTTCAAAATTTCGTTCAGCTCGTCCACCATGCCGGTGATGGTGTCCACCAGCGTGTCCGTGTCTGAGACGGAGGTGAACGTAACTGCTTCGGGGCTGTCCAGCAGCGAGCCGAGAACCGTGTTTCCGTCGGCGTCCACCGTGTCGGCGGAATAGGTTCCAAATGCTCCCTTTAAGGTGACGGACAGGCCGTCTACGCTGAAGGTATTGTCCGAGCGGGTAATGGAGCCCATATCCACGCCGTTGACCTCCATGCTGAACACGGCGTCCTGCCCCGCGGTATAGCTGGCGTCGGTAAGAGATGTAACGGGCTTGCCCTGAGCGTCGACTCCCACGGAGCCGAACAGGAGCGCGCCCAGATTGGTTTTCGTGCTGCCATTTTCATCCGTAATGTTCTCGTTGATTATGATTTGGCTGGCTGCGCCGGTTTCTCTGGAGGCAAGCTGAATCTGGTTGGTGGTTTTGGAAAAGCTGGCGCTCAGGCCTACCGACTCGGAGTTGATGGCGGAAATTACAGAGTCCAGGGCAGAATCCCGGGTAAAAGTCAGCTTCTTTCCGCTGATTTCCAGCTCATAGCCGTAGAGCTGCTTGCCGTCGGATCCCAGACGGTAGCCGTTCTCGTCGGTTTTGTTGCCGTCGGAGTCCACGTAAGTACCGTCGGATTTTTTAGTAATCTTGTCAAGGTCGGAGCGAAGTACCGTTCCCTCAATGCCCCCCAACGTTTCCGGGTCACTGTCCGTTGCGGATTTCAGCTCCAGCAGTGAGCCGAGGGTTTTTCCGGTGTCCAGATAGCTGGAGGTAAAGCTGCCGGAAAGGCCAAGAGTTTTGCCAACGTCGGAAGTGGCGGAAATGGTGATGGTAGAGCCCTTTTGTCCCGTGAATTGCAGCTTGTCGCCATTCAGCTCCACCTTCACGTTCGTGCCGAACGCATCCTTCACGGCGCTTTGCAGGCCGGTTACAAAGTCCTTGGTCAGCTGTTCCTTCTCCGCCGTGGTCGCGGTGGTCAAATCCAATTCATCCGGATTGTATGTGGGGAGCGTGATGGTTTTGGTTTTGCCGTCCACCGACATGGAAATCGTCTTTCCAGAGAGGTATTTGCCCGTGGTGCCGCTTTTGTCCACCAGATCAATCAGATCCCCGTCCGTTGAGGGGATGGTGAGGAAGGATTCCTTTTTGCTCGTGTCAATATTCAGGGTTTCCTTCAGCTTGCCGGTGGCGCCGGTCACGGTGACGGTGTTTCCGGCACCCTGATTGTCGACAAAGTTCACTTTCCCGTCGTCGCCCAGCGAGGCCTTCACCATGGTCAGGGCGGGCACGCTCTCGCCCGTGGAATCCGTCACCGTGGTGGAGGCCAGTTTCACGTTGATGGCCCGCACAAAGTCATCCGCCGAGGAATACGTCTCCAAATCGCCGAAGCTCAAGTCGATGGAGCGGCTGCTGCCGTAGCTCAGGGTCAGCGTGCCGCTGACCTTGCTCAAATCCATCTGCTGGGACAGGTCCAGATCGCTTCCGATGATGGTGGCGATGCCGTCCTTGCCGGTGATGCCGAGATTGCTGAATAAATCCGCGGCGGAAGCGCTGTATGTAGACTTGGAGGCAAGCTGCTTCACGCCCGAAATCTGCACGTCGCTGGAGGTTTTGCCGGAGGCGGAAACCTTGGACGCGTTGGCTCCGTTGGTGGAGGTTATCACCGATTTGTTAAAGTAGCTGGGGCTGAGCAGGTTTGTGGACGAGTTGTAGGAGGTGTATTTCTGGGCGAATTTAATCATGGGGCTGGAAATCTCGCGGATAGCCTCCTGCTGCCACGTCAGCTTGGTCTGCTTTTGCTGAAGAGAGGAAATTTTAAGATTATAGCCACTGACGGCGTTTTCAATCATCGACTCCGTATCCATTCCCGTGGCGAGGCCGGACAAAACGTTCCGATTGCCGTAGATGCTGCTGGAATTGCTGCTGGTGACTCCGCTGACGGACGCCAT
The DNA here is from genome assembly GCA_002455655.1 of Oscillibacter sp. UBA6647. Lineage (GTDB taxonomy): Bacteria > Bacillota > Clostridia > Oscillospirales > Oscillospiraceae > Oscillibacter. The sequence continues at coordinate 15,385 of DKLF01000129.1, forward strand.
ACTGATCCGCTCCTTCCTGATCCGAGCCTGCGCGGGGCCTCCCCCGGGGCTGCGGTTATAAAAGAAAATTTAATTCTATCTCTATACTTTTCTATCGACATATAGTATAGTAAAGTTAAGAGTTTCGACAAAGTTTTTTAATCAAATGGGAGGTTTCGGTTTGGCAACAATCATGACGGTCACAAATCAGAAGGGCGGCGTGGGAAAGACCACCACTGCCGCCGCGCTGCTGTATGCGCTGTATGAGCGCGGACAGCGCGTTCTTGGCGTGGACCTGGATCCGCAGGGCAGTTTGAGCTTCAGCCTCGGACTGGATACGGAAAACTGCGCCACGGTCTACGATTTGTTTAAAGACCGGGTTACGGTGGACGAGGCCATCACCAATTCCCGCGGAATCGACCTGCTTCCGGCCAATATTCTTTTGTCCGCGGCGGAGCTGGAATTTAACCGCACCGGGCGCGAGTTTATGCTGCGCAATAAGCTGATGGGCGTGGCAGAGAGGTATGACTATGTCATTATCGACACGCCGCCCGCGCTGAACGTGCTGACCGTGAACGCATATGTGGCTTCGGACACGCTGGTGATTCCCATGGTGCCGGAAATCCTGAGCCTTCTGGGTGTGGCCCAGATCAAGGAAACCATTGACACTGTGCAGAGTTGTTACAACCCCAAGCTTAGAGTTTTGGGGATTCTGCTGAATAAATACAACGCCCGCCTGACTCTGAACCGAGAGGTCAGCGAGATGGCCGACCAGATTGCCAAGCAGTTAAAAACCAGCGTATTTAAATCTGTAATTCGCTCCAGTATCGCAGTGGCGGAGGCTCCCGCCCACGGCGAAAGTGTTCTCAGTTACGCGCCCAATTCAAAGCCCGCCGACGATTTCCAGCATCTCACCTCGGAAATTACTTCTTTGCTGCAAGAGCGGCAAGGGACTCGGTGAAACGGTCTGCCAGCAGGAGGAATGCATCATGCCCGCCAACAGAAAGTCTACCAATAAAACGGCTCACGTGCTGAATGTCATCACGGCAGGTCGGGCAACGGCCGAGGAAGAACCCCCCGCTTCGCTGGCTTCTCCGCCTGCGGCAACGGCCGAGGCCGTCAGCCCGCCGCCCGTCATCGCGCCGCCGCCGGTCATTGCGCCGGTTGTTCCCATGGTGGAGGTGGAGCACGCCCCCGAGGAGCTTTCCAATCAGATTCGGGAGGCCCTGCGGGAGGAGGTGGAGCGGGCGGAGAGCGACACGTTTTCTGTCCTTCAGCCGGAGGTTATTAAAACGGGAGACTATGCGTCGCCGTCCAGTCCGTCTTCGCCCGCCGCGCCGCCTGCTTCTTCCATCGGGCGGCGCACGCCCGTGAGGTCCGCGCAGCCAATGCTTGCCGGAGAGCCTCAGGTCCCGCCAGGTACGGGAGATGAGAGTGAGTACGTCAACGTCATGCAGGCGCTGGTGCGGGAAAAGGTGCCTAAATATATCAAGCTTCTGGGCGTTTGCCCGTGCAGCCGGTGTCAGGCGGATGTGGAGGCGTTGGCGCTGAGCCATCTGGAGCCAAAGTACATTGTACTGCAAAAATGCCAGAGGTTTCCTTACTCCGTGTATGAAAACCACTATAACGCGGCCGTCACATCCCAGATCATCTCCGCCTGTCGGGTGGTGATGGAAAACCCCAGACATTGACCGTTTTTTAGAAAGACCGCCGCCCGGCTGGGCGGCGGTCTTTTTTTGCGGAAGCGGCTGAGCAGTATCAATGTGCCTGCCTATGGCGTTGCCACGTTTTTTTGAGAGCGCTGGGCTTGCGGACGGTTGTCCGGAAATATCGGAGCTGCCTCTGCGGTTTTATCTGAAAACAATCTGTCAATATGCGGCAATGCTCCCCTCTGTTCGACAACAGAGGGGAGCATTTTTCTGAAATATTACAAATTGTATTAAAACGAACTTTAAAACGACACAATTTCCTGCCGGGGTTTCTTGCCGTCCGCCACCGAGACGATGTGCATCACCGGACCGGGACCCTTGTAGGCAGGATGCTCCTCCACGTCCATTTTGGCGGTAATTTCCATCCAGTCGTGATTTTTGAAGCGGTCAAGTCCCTCGCCGCGGGCAATCAGGCCCAGGAAGGTCACGTCCTTCTCACAGCACACCATGGCAAACCGGCCCGGGCAGTCTATACCGGGATACTGGGAGGAATGGCACATTACCACCATCATGTGGACCAGCTTGCCCTGATACCGGTCGGGGTGGTCCATCACGTCCACATACCACACGCCGAAGTCCTCGTCGGGGATGTCGATGACCTCCTGCGTCATGTCAAAGGGGCACTCGTCGCCGGTGAGATAGTCCTCGCTGGTGCCGTCTACATTCTCCAGATAAATGTCCGCACGGCGGTTCACCATCCGCAGGTTGCGCTTGCGCAGGCTTTCCCGCAGCTCCGGGGTGCAGCGGTTAAAGACCAGCATGTCCGCGCCTGTAATTTTCTCCATCATAAGCTGACCCATGTTTTTGGCATAAGTTTCAAAGGTGGAAGCCTGCACCATGCACATAATCTGATACAGCACCCAGTTGGCTGGAAGCACATCCCGGTAAAGCCGCTCAAGCTGCCACATGCCGTTGTATTCAATCAGCACCTGACGGGGCTTGTACTTTTTTTCGCACTCCTTCAAAAATGAACAGGTCAGCGCCTTTTCACTCTCTATGGTCACCACCGTGACATTGGAAAGAGCGGCCTTGTCGTATTCCTCTTCGCCCTCCTCGCAGCAGAGAAGAAGGGTCTTGTCCTCCTTGGCAAAGCCGTCCTGTAAAATGCCGTTGATAAAATTGGTTTTGCCGCCGTCCAGAAAGCCGGCGATGAGATAAACGGGTATATCCATAAATGAAAAATCCTTTACAGCAATTGAAACTTATTTTATAGGCCAAACAGCACTTTGAGCTTCGCTTCGTTCAGCTCCGCGCCGATGACACACAGGCGGCCCGTGTAGTCGGGGGCGCCCCGCCGGACCTCCGCCTCCTCGGGCACGTAGTCAAAGTGAAGCCAGTTGCCATCCGCCGCCGGAAGAATGCCCTTGGCCCGTAGAACCCTGCCAAAGTCGCCGGAGTCCAGCTTTTCCAGAATGGTGCGAATGCCCGCTTCTGTGAAGACCTTGGGTGTCTCCGCACCCCAACTGGTAAACACCTCGTCCGCGTGATGGTGGTGGCAGGAGCAATCGGGGTCACTGCACTCGTGCGCATGGTCATGACGGTGTTCATGCTCATGCTCATGCTCATGCTCATGCTCATGCTCATGCTCATGCTCGTGTTCGTGTTCGTGTTCATGATGATGATCGTGTTCGTGCTCATGGTCATGATGATGCTCATGCTCGTGGTGGTGATCATGGCAGGAGCAGTCGGGGTCGCCGCACTCGTGCTCATGATGCTCATGGTCGTGATGATGCTCGTGCTCATGGGCATCTGCCGCGCGCTCGGCGCGGATACGCTCCAGCAGTTCGTCCGCCAAAGATACTTTTTCAATAGCGGAGAGAATAGTTTTGCCGTCCAATTGGTCCCAAGGGGTGGTGAGAATGGCGGCCTGAGGGCTCAGCTCCCGCAGCATGGCCACGGCGGCGTCCAGCTTTTCAGCCGACAGCTTCTGTGTCCGGGAGAGAATAATGGTTCCTGCGGATTCCACCTGATTGTTGTAGAACTCGCCAAAGTTTTTCATATAGACCTTCACTTTGGATGCGTCCGCCACCGTGACAAAGCTGTTCAGCTCCATCTCGGCGCTCTTGGACACCGTGTCCTGCACGGCGGCAATCACGTCGCTGAGCTTGCCTACACCGGAGGGCTCGATCAAAATGCGGTCAGGGTGAAACTGCCGCTGCACGTCCTGAAGCGCTTGGCTGAAGTCGCCCACCAGAGAGCAGCAGATGCAGCCGGAGGACATCTCGGAAATCTGCACCCCGGATTCCTTTAAAAAGCCGCCGTCAATGCTGATTTCTCCGAATTCGTTCTCAATGAGCACCAGCTTTTCGCCCTGATAGGCCTCGGCCAGCAGCTTTTTGATAAGCGTTGTTTTTCCGGCGCCGAGAAAGCCGGAAATAATGTCAATTTTTGTCATGGAATCAAGTCCTTCGCTTTTAAATTTGGGGAGCTGACTAATACCTCGTATCATACCATTTTTTCTTAAAATTGCAATGTTTATATGGAAAATTCATGTCCCGTCCATAAATTTGGACCAAATTTGTCCGGTCGGCGGAGGATCTGTTTTCTCTCGGACAAGGGCCCAAAAGACCCACGGAGAAGCAAAACGACACCAAGGGGGCACCGTGAAAAAATACCCTTGCGTCTTCCTGCCGCAATTGGCGTTATGCCCAAATAAATAAAAAGAAAAACGAGAACTAACGTTTACGCAATTGGTAAAAATTATAAAATGAGATAAACGGTGTATGCGAAATTGTATAAAACAGACAATTGTTGCGAAATTGTGAACCCGTTGTTGCAACATTTCAACGGCGGTGCTAGAATAAAACCGAAAGGGAGCCAATACAGTTCTTCATGAGAGGGAATTTATACGGCTCCGAAAAGCCGCGGAAGAGCCGCGAACAAAATGGAAGAGGGGGAAACTAAAAAATGGCAGAGATAATTGCTGAAATTAACGGCAAAATCAATGGCATCGTCTGGGGCATTCCGATGATGATTCTGATTATCGGAACCGGCCTTTACCTGACCATCCGCACCGGGTTCCTGCAGTTCTCGAAGTTTGGATATGCAATGAAGAACACCATCGGAAAGGTCTTTCATAAGGTGGAGGCCAAAGAGGGCGCGGTAACGCCGCTTCAGGCGCTGACCACCGCGCTGGCGGCCACTGTGGGCACCGGCAACATCGCGGGTGTGTGCGGCGCGATCGCCGTGGGCGGTCCCGGCGCGATTTTCTGGATGTGGGTCTCGGCGCTGGTGGGTATGTGCACCAAGTTTGCCGAGGTTACCCTTGCCATCAAATACCGTGAACGCAACGATAAGGGCGACTGGGTCGGCGGCCCCATGTATTACATCAAAAACGGTCTGGGACAGAATTGGAAGTGGCTGGGCACGGTGTTTGCCGTGTTCGGGATGCTGGCCGCCTTCGGCATCGGCAACATGACGCAGGTGAACACCATCGCCACCACCATCGGCTCCGCCATTGGTGAGTTCGTCACCATGAGCGATGGCGGCATGAATATCGTTTATCTGATTATCGGCATCGTCGTGGCTTCCATTTCCGCGCTGGTATATCTGGGCGGACTGAAGCGCATCGGCAGCGTGACCGAGAAGCTGGTCCCTGTCATGGCCATTATTTACATCCTCGGCTGCCTGGCGGTGATTATCACCAATTCCCAGCATGTCGGCAAGGTTTTCAGCGACATCTTTATCGGCGCCTTTAACCCCGGTGCCGTGGTGGGCGGCGTTGCCGGCGTTGGCATCAAGCAGGCCATCACCAAGGGCGTTGGCCGCGGCATCTTCTCCAACGAGGCCGGTCTTGGCTCCGCTCCTATCGCCCACGCCGCCGCCGACACGGACAGTGCTGTTCGTCAGGGCCTGTTCGGCGTGTTCGAGGTGTTTGCCGATACCATCGTGATCTGCACGCTGACCGCGCTGACCGTGATGTGCGCCTACACCGGCGATAGCGCCATGTCCATTGAATTTGGAAAGTCCGCGGGCGCGGGTCTGGCGATTTCCGCATTCTCCACCACCTTTGGCGGAAAGGCTGCCGGCGTGGTCGTTGCCATCGGACTGACCCTGTTTGCCCTGTCCACAGTTCTGAGCTGGGGTCTGTATGGTACCCGCTGCGCGGAGTTCCTGTTTGGCACCAAGATTATCAAGCCGTATCAGGTGCTGTTCTGCCTGTTTATGGTTGTGGGTGCCACCATGGAACTTCAGTTGGCATGGGATATTGCCGACACGCTGAACGGCCTGATGGCGATTCCCAATCTGATTGCGCTGCTGTTGCTGTCTCCTGTGGTCTTCAAGCTGGTGAAAGAGTACTTCTCCGACCCGGCCCGCGCGCTGGAGAAAAAAGCAAAGTAAGTGATTCAGCCCTTGTGTTTCCGAAAGAAAAGCACATCTTGGCGGCATTGCCACCAAGATGTGCTTTTTGTCGAGCGGTTTTCCGCAAAAGAGTTTCCGGAGCCCTGCCGCCGAAGCCCAGAAACAAGGCGATGCGAAAGGGCGCTGCTTTAAATGGGGAGCTATCAGCCCAAATGCAGAATGGCGGAGGCAAAAGAAAAGTAAATGGAAAGAGAGATGGCGTCTACGATGGTAGTGATGATGGGAGAGGCCATCACCGCCGGGTCAAAGCCCACCCGCTTTGCCAGCAGAGGAAGGGCGCAGCCCACCACCTTGGCGGAAAATACGGTGACGATCAGAGTGGAGCACACAACCAGGGCCACCATGGGGGTCACGGCAGAATTGTGGAACAGCATCTGATCTATCAAAATCAGCTTGAGAAAGTTGGCTGTGGCCAGCGTCAGTCCGCACAGCAGGGAAACCCGAATTTCCTTCCAGATGACCCGAAGAATATCGCTGAATGCAATTTCATTCAGTGAAATTCCGCGAATCACAGTAACCGCCGATTGGGAGCCGGCATTGCCGCCCGTGTCCATCAGCATGGGGATATAGGCGGTCAGAATGGTCGCGGCGGCCAGCGCATTTTCAAAGCTGGAGATAATCTGTCCCGTAAAGGTTGCGGAAATCATCAGAAGCAAAAGCCACGGAATGCGGGATTTAAACATCTCGAAAATATCGGTTTTCAGATATGGCTTGTCAGAGGGAAGAATCGCCGCCATCTTTTCGATGTCCTCGGTGACCTCTTCCTGCAGAACGTCCATGGCGTCGTCAACCGTGACGATACCCACCAGTCGGTTTTCCGTATCCACCACCGGCAGAGCCAGAAAGTCGTATTTGGAAAGGGTGCGGGCGGTGTATTCCTGATCGTCCAGCGTGGAGACGGAGACAAAGTTGGTCTCCATGATGTCTCCGATAACTGCGTCCTCTTCCGCCAGCAGCAGCGTGCGCAGAGAAACCAGACCGATGAGGTGACGATTGTCGTCAATGACATAGCAGATGTTGATGGTTTCCTTGTCGGGGCCGGTGCGGCGGATGCGTTTGAATGCATCCGCCACGGTCATGGAGGTCTTCAGGTCGACAAACTCCGTGGTCATGATGCTGCCGGCGGAATCCTCTGGATATTTCAGAATTTCGTTGATGCTCTTGCGCATGTCTGGATCGGAGTGCATCAAAATGCGCTTGACCACGCCCGCCGGCATTTCCTCAACAATATCCACCGCATCGTCTAAATACAGCTCGTCCAGCACCTCTTTCAGCTCCGTGTTGGAAAAGCCCTGAATCAAAAGCTCCTGCTCGTCCGAATCCAGCTCCACAAATACCGCCGCAGCCAGCTCTTTGGGAAGCAGGCGAAAAAGAAGCGGAAGGTCCTCCTCCGAAAGGCCGTCCATCAAAGGGGCAATGTCTGCCGCCTCTAAGAGACACAGGAGGTCCCGCAAGGCAGCATACTGTTTTCGGCGAATGAACTCCTCTATTTTTTCGATCAGTTCCAAGCGCTTGTTTTCAAATTCCAACATACGCGGGTCCTCCTTTCTTCATATAATCGGCGGGGCAGACACCCCAAAAAGTAAAAAAATCCCAATCGTCCCGTCCGGTACGATTGAGAAAATCTTTCTCGAAAAACACTGCCGAGAGACAGCTCCGCCTCCCCACCGTTCAAGCTTTAGCTTCACAAGGCAGTGAAATTGCATTAGATGATACCTTAAAGTTCGATATCGCCTGTTCAAACCATCTCATGATGTCTCCATCATTTCGCGGCAGCAACCCATATCCCTGTGGTAGCCTTACCTACCGGACGCTGTTCACTTTTCTCTCTTATAGTATGCCAAAAAAGCCGCTGTGTCAACCGGTAGAGCGGTAAAATTGAAGAAAAGAAAAAATTAAGACGGAAGACGCCCGCTTCGCCGTGGCACGGCAAGATTTCAGCAAGACAAACGTTTGTACGATAAAAGTGCTTGTGGGATCACAAAGCATATGATATAATAGTATACCTGTAAATCTCAAAGAATAACGCTGCGAGGGGGGAGCCCATGGGAATCCATGACGGACACCGGGAAAAGATGCGCCGGCGCTTTCTGGAAACGGGTCTTGCGGGCTTTGCCGACCACGAGGCACTGGAGCTGCTTTTGTTTTACGCCATTCCCCGCAGGGATACCAACGCTTTGGCCCATGTACTTTTGGAACGGTACGGCTCTTTGGGGGCGACGCTCACCGCTCCGGTGGAGGACCTTCAAAAGGTGGACGGCGTGGGTGAGAGCGCGGCGCTGCTGCTGCGGCTGGTACCCATGCTGACGGAGCGGAGCAGGGCAAGGGAGAGTGCGCCGGTGATTCTCAACTCCACAGAGCGGGCGGGAGAATACCTCCTCCGCCGGTTTGACGGAAAAAAATATGAGCTGGTATATGAGTTGTGTCTGGACAGGAAGGGAAAACTTCTGGTGAGTAAGCTTTTGACCGAGGGCGACGTGAACGGGGCGGAGCTGAACATCCGCAAGCTGGTGGAAAACGCCCTGCTTGCCAACGCCAGCGCCGTGATTCTGTCCCATAACCACCCCAGCGGCGTGGCGCTGCCCTCCGGAGAAGACTTTGCAACCACCGACCGGGTGCGTATGGCGCTGGAAGGCGTGGGCATCCAGTTGGTGGACCACATCATCGTGGCGGACGGGGATTTCGTTTCCATGCGGGACTCCGGCTATTTCACAACCTGATAAAACCGCCCAAAAGGAGGGCTTATGCCAAAATTTAAAGTCGTTTCCCCCTACGAGCCTTCCGGCGACC
>DKLF01000078.1 GCA_002455655.1 Oscillibacter sp. UBA6647
ACATCAAGTCCACCACCAAGGCGCAGGATGGGCTGTACGTTTACGACACCGTGGCCCGCCTGTACGACAGCCAGTTTGGCGAATCCGGCGTAAACGACATCCGGAAATATATCAAGCTGGGGAAAATGGGCGAAGCCTTCCGCGCCGGGGAGCAGGTGGTCCTGCTGATTGATGAAATTGACAAGGCCGATCTGGAATTTCCCAACGACCTATTGTGGGAACTGGACCGCATGGAGTTTTATATCCCGGAGACGAAGGAAACTGTCCGGGCGAAGCACCGCCCCATCGTCATCATCACCTCCAACGCGGAAAAAGAGCTGCCGGACGCCTTTTTGCGCCGCTGCATCTTCCACTATATTGCCTTCCCCGACGCGCCCATGATGGAGCAGATTGTCCGCGCTCACTATCCCGAGTTGGACAGCCAGCTTTTGGATCAGGCGCTGGAGCAGTTTTACGCCCTGCGGAGCCGGAGCTTGCAAAAAAAGCCTTCCACCAGCGAGCTTTTGGATTGGGTACAGGCCCTGAGCATCGGCGGCGTGGACCCGGAGCTGCTTCGTAAAACGCTGCCATTTGCGGGTGTTCTGCTGAAAAAGACAGAGGATTTGGACGCCATTGGGCGGCGGTGAGCGGATGTTTACGGGATTTTTTTACGCCCTGCGCCGACATGGGCTGGACGTATCCTTAAACGAGTGGCTCACGCTGATGGAGGCTTTGCGTCTGGGGCTGCACGGCTCCCAACTGACGGATTTTTACCGGCTGGCCCGCTGTATTTTAGCCAGAAGCGAGGCGGATTTTGACCGGTTTGATTTGGCTTTTGCAGAGTATTTCCACGACGTGGAGTCCGTTCGGGAACTGCCGGAGGAGTTTTTGAGCTGGCTGGCGGAGGCGGCTGCGCAGCGAGAAATTGACAAGGATGCGGTAGACGCCCAATTTGGCGGCGGGCTAAACCTCGAAGAACTGAAAAAAATGCTGGAAGAGCGCCTTGCCGAGCAGACGGAGCGCCACGACGGCGGCAGCAAATGGGTGGGTACCGGCGGAATTTCTCCCTTCGGCCACGGAGGTTATAACCCCGCGGGAATACGGATCGGCGGACCGGGACGGCACAGAAGTGCCGTGCAGGTGGCGGCGGAGCGGGACTATCGTGATTTCCGACAGGACGCGGCGTTGGAACTGCGGCAGTTTCAAATGGCGTTTCGCAGGCTTCGGAATCTGACGGTAAAGGGAGACGGACCCAAGGACCAGCTAATGCTGGACGAGACGGTACAAGCCACCTGCGACAGCGGCGGCTTTTTAAAGCTGCAATTTGACCGGCCCCGGAAAAACGACGTGCGGCTGCTGCTTTTGTTTGACTCCGGCGGCTCTATGTGGTCCTATTCCCGTCTGTGTTCAAGGCTTTTCCACGCGGTCCACGAGGCCAGTCACTTCAAGGAGTTGAAAACCTATTATTTTCACAACTGCGTGTACGACGATCTGTTTACTACCCCGGAGTGCTATTACAGGGAGAGCGAGGGTACGAGCCGCGTGCTTTCAAAGCTGAATTCCTCGTGGAAAGTCCTGTTCGTGGGGGACGGGGCCATGGCCCCGGAGGAGCTTTTGAGACAGGGGGGAAGTCTGGACTATTACCGGACAAATCAGGACCCCGGCATCGTATGGCTGGGGCGCTTTGCGGAAAAGTCAGGCCATACGGCATGGCTGAATCCCGTCCCGCAGGAGCGGTGGGACTATACCAGAGGAAACCACACCATCCGCAGAATCCGTCAGGAGATTCCCATGTTCCCCTTGAGTATTGATGGGTTGGACGCCGCCCTGCACCACCTGATGGCCCCCCGCTAGGCAATTCGGAAGATGGCCGTAGATAGGGCTTTTCAGGCGGTAAAAAATTCCTATGCAGAAGAGTATGCATAAATTCAAAAAGCATACACGAGAGATTGTCGAAATGCACAATAGGACGGGCGGATTATAGAGAAAGTGCTGTACACCTTAGAGGAATTGCTGGAATTGAGCAAATAATTATACACTTTTCCTGGAAAAGTATTGACATTATGCATCCGGCGTGATAAGGTATAGCAAGCCTCGGGGAGGAAAGTCTATTCCCCGGAACGAGTGAATTACGCCCGCTGTGCGGGCAAGCAGATTTTGGAAAAGGATGCGAATATAATGAAAAAGTTTTTTGCGCTTGCGCTGAGCCTTGCAATGGCTCTGTCCCTTGCAGCCTGCGGCAATGCCGGCGGGTCCGCTGGTTCCTCCGCGCCCTCCGGGTCCGTCGGCAGCGGCTCCGGTTCCGCCGAGGCTGGTATTCAAACGGTGACTCCTGGTAAGCTGACCGTGGCCACCTCTCCCGACTTTGCCCCCTATGAGTTCTACGCCATCGACGAAAACGGGGAGGCCCAGCTTGCGGGCTTTGATCTGGCGCTGGCCGGGTACATTGCCGACTATCTGAATCTGGAGCTGGAGATTGTCCCCATGGACTTTGACGGCGTGCTGGCCGAGTTGAATGCCGGAAACGTGGATCTGGGCATGGCCGGTCTCAGCCCCGACCCCGACCGGATGGAAGCCATGGACTTCTCTGACACGTACTATGCGGGCGGTCAGTCTCTGGTTGTCACGCAGGCCAACAAGGACAAGTGGGCATCTCTGGCAGATCTGAACGATCCTGCTTTGTCTATCGGTGCGCAGCTGGGTTCCATCCAGTATAAGCTGGCGGCTGAGAACACACCCGACGCCGATATTGTGCAGCTTCCCAAGGTGACCGACGTGATTTCCGAGCTGCTGGGCGGCAAGCTGGACGCCGGTTTCATTGAGACTGTGGTGGCCCAGAGCTATGCCAAGAACTATCCCGACCTGTATGTGGCCTTTGATGTGCCCTATGACGTGAAGGGCTCCTCCGTGGGCGTGCAGAAGGGCAACGCGGCCCTGCTTGCCGGTGTAAACGAGGCCATTGCCGCCGCGTTGGCGGACGGCTCTATGGACGACTTTGTGGCTACCGCCAACGAGCAGGCCGGCGGCAATATTCATGAGGGTCTGCTGGAAGACGGCGCTTCCTCTGCCGCCGCTTCTTCTCAGGCGGGCTGAGTATTTATTTGCAATAACCGTGATTCCTCCCCCCATTCCGGCGGGGAGGAATTGCGCCGTTCACAGGATTGGCAACCCCATCATTATCCGAAAGGAGCCCCATGATGAATGTCTCCAAAGCGGGCTTTGAGGCCGTATTTCAGTATTCCGGCATGTTCAAGGAAGGGATGCTGTGCACCATCTATCTTTCTTTTTTCACGGTGATTCTGGGCTTTGTGCTGGCTTTGGTGCTGGCCGTTATGCGCATGTCCGATATCAGACCCCTGCGGTTTTTGGCGCTGGACCAGCAGGGCCGTCTGCGGGAGCAGGGGGTTTTATTTGCCCTCAGCCGGTTTAACCCCGTCAGCTTTATTGCCACGGTCTATGTGGAGATTTTCCGGGCAACGCCCTTGCTGGTGCAACTTTTTATCGTGTATCAGGTGCTGTTCCACAAGGACGTCATCAACCTGCCTGCGGTGACGATTTTGGGCTTTGTAAAGCTAAATCGTTTTCTTCCTGGCGTGGTGGCGCTGGCGCTGAACTCCGGCGCGTATGTGTCCGAAATCATCCGGGCGGGCATTCAGTCCATTGAGGGTGGGCAGACCGAGGCCGCCCGCTCTCTGGGCCTGACGCAGGGGCAGAATATGCGGTACATCGTGCTTCCTCAGGCAATCAAGAACATACTTCCCGCCATCGGCAACGAGTTTGTCACCATTATCAAGGAATCTGCTGTCACCTTTACCATCGGTGTAGCGGACCTGATGGCCGCGGTGAAGGCGGCGCAGGCGGGCTCTTTCCGGATTCTGGAGCCGCTGCTGGTGGTGGCCGCGCTCTATTTCTGCCTGACCTTCCCCACCAGCAAGATCATCGCGCACTTCGAGAGGAGGATGAGCCGTGGCGACAAGCGGTAGTCTGATCCGGGTCACCGGACTGAAAAAATACTACAACAAGGGCGCAATCAAGGCCCTTGACGACGTGACGGTGGACATCAACCGGGGCGACGTGATGGTGGTTATCGGCCCCTCCGGCTCTGGAAAATCTACGTTTCTGCGCAGCCTGAACCTGCTGGAAGCGCCTACGGGCGGCTCCATTGTCTTCGACGGGGTGGATATCACCAAGTCCCATGTGAAAACCGCGGAGGGAAAGACCGTGCGGTTAAATATTGATGAGCACCGCCAGAAAATGGGCATGGTGTTCCAGCACTTCAACCTGTTTCCCCATAAGACCATTCTGGAGAACATGACGCTGGCGCCCATCAAGGTGCGGCATATGAGCCAGAAGCAGGCGGAGGAAAAGGCCCTGAACCTGCTGGACCGGGTGGGTCTGAAAGACCGCGCAGGGGCGTACCCCATCCAGCTCTCCGGCGGGCAGAAACAGCGGGTTGCCATTGTGCGTGCCCTTGCCATGGAGCCAGAGGTGATGCTGTTTGACGAGCCTACCTCCGCGCTGGACCCGGAGATGGTGGGCGAGGTGCTGGACGTGATGAAGGGCCTTGCCCGGGAGGGGATGACCATGGTGGTGGTCACCCACGAGATGGGCTTTGCCCGGGAGGTGGGTAGCCGCGTGCTGTTCATGGCGGACGGCAAGCTTTTGGAGCAGGGCAGTCCCGAGGATATTTTTAGCCGTCCCCAGCATCCCCGTCTTCAGGACTTTTTGAGCAAGGTGCTTTGAAAAAACGCCCCCGCCGGACCGCCGCGCGGCGGTCC
>DKLF01000079.1:0-2193 GCA_002455655.1 Oscillibacter sp. UBA6647
TTGGTGAAATTTACACTGCTCTCAGCAAATCAATTCATATTATACATTATCATATATAATATGAATATAGAACAACATATCCCCAAATTATAAATTTTATTGCTAAAATATTTGCATTTTCCCCATTGACAGATTTATGCAGGCTTGCTATGCTTACATATATGGTCTGAAGGCCATGTCAAGCGGATAGAATTCCGCTCTCTTTCCAATGGCTTGCCGACAAATCTTTTGTACAGACGGCTTATATGGAAAGTTTGTGTTTTGCCAGAAGGCATACCTAACATGGGTATGCCTTCTTTTATTTTGCGTTCGCTGAAAAAGGTAAGTTGTTTGGTGTAGCCGCTATTCGCAAAACACAGTTGCGGCGGACAAGGCTAATTTGCCCCGTACGACAGATTTGGAGGTCACAATGAATTTACAGGACTTTTTTGCACAGCACCCATCCGGCGCGCTGGCCTTTTCGGGCGGCACCGACTCATCGTTATTGGCATGGGCGGCCATGCAGTACGGCCGGGACTGGCACGCCTATTACGTCAACTCGGCATTCCAGCCATCGTTTGAACTGGCCGACGCCCAAAAGATTGCGGAACAGTGCCGCATTCCCTTGACGGTCATCGAAGGTGACATTCTGGCAGATGACACTGTGGTCGCCAATCCGCAAAATCGCTGCTACTACTGCAAGCGTGTCGTTTTCGGCATGATCTTGCGTCAGGCCGCCACGGACGGATACAAACTGGTAATCGACGGCACAAACGCCTCCGATGACGCGTCTGACCGTCCGGGAATGCGCGCGCTTCAGGAGATGGAGGTTCTTTCTCCCCTGCGGGAGTGCGGGCTGACCAAAAGCGACGTACGGGCAATGAGCCGGGAGGCGGATTTGTTTACGTGGAACAAGCCCTCTTACGCCTGTCTCGCAACGCGCATCCCAAGCGGGACAGCCATCACAGCAGAAGCGCTGAAAACGGTGGAGGCCGGGGAGAATATCCTTTTCTCCATGGGATTTCAGGATTTTCGCATTCGGCTTCGCGGCGACGCCGCACTGCTCCAGATTCCCGCCAGTCAGTTTTCCTGCGCGGTGGAAAAAAGGCAGCAGTTGCTGGAAAGGCTCTCCGCTCTTTTTTCCACTGTCTCGTTGGACCTGCGCACGCGGTAAGGAGGATTCAGTATGAGTTCCGGTCATGATATTATAACAGTTTTGAAAGAAGTGCAAAGCGGCGCGCTTTCTCCGGACGATGCGCTGCTGCGGCTGAAGCTCGCCCCGTTTGAGGATCTGGGCTATGCCAAGGTGGACTATCACCGAGCCGTCCGTCAAGGCGTTCCCGAGGTGATTTACGGGCAGTCTAAGACCACTGAACAGATCCTTGGAATATTGTCCTCGATGCACAGGCAAGGCTGCTCCGACATTCTTGTCACCCGTATCTCTCAAGAGGTGGCGGACACGCTGGCAGAGTCCTTTCCGCTGCGTTACGATTCGCTGGCGCGTCTTGCCGTGGTGCTGCCAGCCGAAACGCATGGCCGCGGCTCCGTAGTGGTGGCTACTGGCGGCACCAGCGACATGGGTGTCGCAGAGGAGGCAGCCATCACCGCCGAGACCCTTGGCAGCCGGGTGACACGGCTGTATGACGTGGGTGTGGCGGGACTGCACCGTCTTCTCTCCAATCTTGAGCCGCTGATGACCGCCCGGGTGGTTGTCGTCGTGGCTGGAATGGAAGGGGCGCTTGCCAGTGTGATTGGCGGGCTTGTGGACTGTACGGTTATCGCTGTTCCAACCAGCGTGGGATACGGTGCTTCATTCGGCGGGGTATCGGCGCTGCTATCCATGCTGAATTCCTGCTCCAGCGGCGTGAGCGTTGTGAATATCGACAACGGCTTCGGCGCGGGCTTCCTCGCCAACCGCATCAACCAAATGGAAGGAGTTTCCGAATGAAAACGCTCTACCTTGAATGCAAAATGGGTGCGGCGGGCGATATGCTCATGGCCGCGCTCTATGAACTGCTTCCCGATCAGGCGTCCTTTATGGAGACGATGAATCATCTGATCCCCGGCGTGCGTGTGACCGCCCGGAGGGCCATCACCTGCGGCATTGCGGGAACGCATATGGAAGTGGATATTCATGGCCATCGGGAGGATAGCTTGGACCTTGCTGACGGCTGCTTTAACAGCCTGTTTCAGGACCACGACCACGACCACGAC
>DKLF01000079.1:2352-14948 GCA_002455655.1 Oscillibacter sp. UBA6647
CCACGACCACGACCACGACCATGACCACGAGCACGAGCACGACCACGAGCATGAGCATGAGCACACGCACACGCATCATCATACCGCTCCGTCTGACATTGCAGAAATTTTGGAACATCTAAATGTGCCGGAGAAGGTTCGTCGGAATGCCCGGGCCGTCTATCATCGAATTGCCGAAGCAGAATCGCTGGCACACGGTGTCCCTGTCACGCAAGTACACTTTCATGAGGTCGGCGCGTTGGATGCCATAATTGATGTGACGGGCGTATGCCTTGCAATGGAGCTTCTTCACCCGGACGCTGTTCATGTCTCGCCGGTCCATCTGGGCTCCGGCCATGTTCGGTGCGCACATGGCGTCATGCCCGTGCCCGCTCCGGCCACCGCGTTTCTTCTCAAGGGAATTCCCTGCTATTCCGGGGAGATCAACGGAGAGCTCTGCACTCCCACCGGGGCAGCGCTGTTGGCGCATTTTGGAGAACAGTTCGGTCCCATGCCCGTCATGATTCCGGAAAAGGTAGGCTACGGTGTTGGAAAGAAAGAATTTCCCGCAGCCAACTGCGTTCGGGCGTTTCTGGGACAATCTGGCGATCCTGCGCAGGCGGGCATCGTGGAGCTGTGCTGTCACATCGACGACATGACGGCAGAGGCGTTGTCCTTTGCATCCGACCGGCTCATGTCCCGGGGTGCGTTGGACGTCTCTGCGGCGCCCATAACCATGAAGAAGGGTCGCCCCGGAGTCTCCCTCACCATTTTGTGCAGGACTGCGGACGAAGAGCGGATGGCGCAGGCTGTTTTGGAAGAAACCACCTCCAACGGCGTTCGGGCCCGGCGCTGCGCCAAATATATTTTGGTTCCCAGCCTGCGGACCGCACAGACAACCTATGGATCCATCCGCATCAAGTGTGCCGACGGAATGGGGATCCATCGTGAGAAGCCGGAATATGAGGATGTTGCCTCCGCTGCGAAGAAGAGCCGCCTTCCCTTCCAGCAAGTCTGGAACGACATCGTCCGGCAGATATAAGCCGGATAGGCGTTTGGCAGACTCACATCCGGAGCGTGCTGCCAAGAACCGGACTGAGGCTCAAATGGTTTTTAATTGTCAAGGCCAGATTCGGAAGTTATTCCGACTCGGCCGGAACCGGTCAAATTTGATGCCAGTGGAGGGGCTATATGTATTTAAGCAAAATTTCTGCCTACTGGGACACCCGTGCGGATGGATATTCGAAAACCATTCACGAACAGCTAAAGGATGACCGGGCGGCGTTTTTCCGAGAGAAGCTGCGGACCTTCGCACCGGAAGGCAGCCGTCTGGACTGTTTGGATATCGGCTGCGGCCCCGGCTTTTTTTCCATTTTACTGGCGCAGGAGCAGCACCGCGTCACCGCCACAGACTATTCTGAAAAAATGTTGGAACAGGCAGAATCCAACTTTGCCGAGGAAGGCGTCCCTGTGAAAACCGTGCGGTGCGACGCGCAGCATCTCCCTTTTGAAAACGAGAGCTTTGACTATGTCGTATCCCGAAATCTGGTGTGGAATCTGGAAGAGCCCGAAAAGGCATACCGGGAGTGGCTGCGGATTCTGCGACCCGGCGGTCGTCTTTTGGTCATGGATGGAAACCACTATCTTTATTATTATGACGATTTGTACCGCAAAGCAAATCAGTCAAGGGATGGAACGCACAGCTCCTGTTACGGTGTGGACCCCGCGCCGATCAATGAAATTGCCCGAAACCTGCCCCTGTCCAACAAAAGACGGCCGGAGTGGGATCTCCACGCCCTGCTTGATTTGGGTGTGGGAAAACTCCAAACGGAGACGTATCCTCTGACGTTCCATGACCCCGAAAGCGGCGAAGCGCAAAGCGTAATCAGCGACTTCCTGATTTGCGCGGAAAAGCCGGGCAGCACGGAAGAAATCACGCAAACCCAACGGGAAATTGACGATCACTGGTCGGGGGCGGCGGAGAATTACAGCCGAATCGTCCGGGAAGAACTGCAAAGCTTCCGCGCCGACGCATGGTCAAAACTGATTCTGGAAGGTGCACCGGCGCACGCTCCTCTGGATATTCTGGACGTGGGCTGTGGCCCCGCGTTTTTTACGATTCTGCTTTCCCGGGCGGGACATAGGACAGTGGGGTTGGATGGCGCGGGTGGAATGCTGGCGCAGGCATCCCAAAATGCCGCCGAAGCGGGTGTGCGTCCGCTGCTTTTGCAGGGAGACTGTCATCGCCTTCCGTTTGCTGACGGCTCCTTCGACCTTGTGATTAGCCGGAATGTGACGCATGCTTTGCGGGAGCAGGAAAAAGCCTATTGCGAATGGTTTCGCGTCCTGCGGAACAACGGCGTTGTTCTGATTTTTGACGCAAACTGGCATTTGATGCAGACCGACTCGGAAATTCGCCGGGAGTTCGCCAGACGAGAGGCGCTGTGCTTTCAGACCTATGGCTCAAATTTCAGCGCCGACCACCGCCGTGAGGTGGAAGATCCGGATCAGCTCCAAGCGCATCGCCTTGGCACCTGCATCCGGCCAGACTGGGATTTACCGCTGTTGAAGGCCGCGGGTTATCACGATGTATCCGTTCAGCGGGATATTACAGACAGTCTCTGGAGCAGCAAGGAAAAACTATTATACGGTGCGACGCCAATGTTCATGATCCGCGCCGTCAAGTGAAGGAGTACGACAAGGTGGCCCAACGATTAAGCCGACATCCTCTGCTGCTCTATACGCTGCGCCGCCTTCTGGCCTTGCTGCCGGTTTTGCTGGGAGTCACCTTTCTTGCCTACGGCCTGATGTATCTCTCCCCGTCCGACCCGGTGGAGATGCTGCTTCAGGCGCAGGGGATTCCGGTATCGGAAACCGTCGTGGAAGCCATGCGGCATAAGGCCGGTCTGGACAGGCCGTTTTTGACGCAATACCTTGATTGGCTGTGGCGCTTTGTGCGGGGAGATATGGGGATTTCGCTGGTGGATGGGCGATCCGTGGCGGCGCAACTGTGCCTTGCGCTGCCAAAAACGCTTGCCCTGACGCTGACCTCCGTGCTGATGACCATTGCCCTGTCTGTTCCGCTGGGTATTCTGACTGCGGTTTGTCAAGGGCGTTTTATTGACTATCTGCTGCGCTTTTTGAGTTTCCTTGGAAACTCCCTTCCAAATTTTTTGGTGTCGCTGCTATTGCTGCAACTCTTTGCCGTGAAGCTGAAGCTGCTTCCTGTCCTTGCATCTGAAACCGCCGAAGGATTGATTCTGCCGACACTGGCGCTGGCAATTCCCATGACGGGAAAATACATCCGGCAGGTACGTGCAGCGGTTCTGGAACAGCTTGGACGCAGCTATGTGGACGGCGCGATTTCCCGCGGGATCAGGCTGCGGACGGTCCTGTTTCATGATGTCCTGCGCAATGCGATGGTGACCATTGTTACGCTCATATCCATGTCGATTGGTTCCCTGCTGGGCGGCAGCGCGGCAGTGGAGCGGATTTTTGTCTGGCGCGGTATGGGTTATCTGGTAATGGATGCGATACTGAAACGGGACTACCCGGTCATTCAGGCGTTTGTGGTTTGTATGTCCGTGATTTACGTTGTCATCAATTTGCTGACTGATCTGTCATACTATTTTCTGGACCCGCGCATCCGCCGCGGACGGGAGGTGTCATAAGATGAATGCCGTAAACCGATCCGCCCGTTTACGAATGTATCTTCTCCTGGCTGCGACCGTCGCCTTATGCGTCTTCTGCATGGTTTCCCGGAGCATGATGCCAAATGATCCGGATTTCGCAGATTTGGCTCACGCGAAACTATCTCCCTGCGCGGAGTATCCCTTTGGCACGGATTGGCTGGGCCGGTGCGTCTATTCAAGAATTTTGGCGGGTGCGCCGCTCTCCGTTTTCTCCGCGCTGGCAATCGTGGCGCTGACCGTGGTGCTGGGATGCGCCGTTGGGATGATATGCGGATACTTCGGCGGAGCAGTGGATGCTGTTTTGATGCGGTTCGTGGATGTTTTTATGGCGTTTCCGGGCATGATCCTTGCGTTGGCGGTTGCAGGAATGCTGGGCGCAGGTCTGCAAAACGTGGTCATTGCGCTGGCCGCCACGGGCTGGCCTCAGTATGCAAGACTTTCCCGCAGCTATGTGATCTCCCTCCGGCAGGAAAACTTTGTTCTGGCCGCCCGGCTGAACGGGCAGACCAGCGCCGGCATTCTGTTCCGTCATATTCTGCCTAACGCCATGAGGCCGGTAATCGTCACCGCGTCGCTGAACGTCGGCGGCACGATTCTCGCGCTGTCGGGCCTTAGCTTTTTGGGGCTGGGCTCTTCCTCCGTCGACTGGGGAAGCGCGATTTCCGACAGCAGAGGACTGATGGGACAAGCCCCTTGGCTTGTGCTGTATCCCGGAGCGGCGATCTGTCTGACCTCCATTCTTTTCAACCTGCTGGGAGACAGTGTGCGGGACGTGCTGGACCCGCTGCAAAATTCAAATAGTTACTATGGAGAAAAATATGAAAAAAGAAAAGGCATTTTTGCTTGCATTGCTGCTGGCAGTCGAATCTCTGAGCGCCTGCGGCGGTGCGCCCGCAGCCTCAAGCACGCCGACCGGCGGAGATAGTCGGACCGATTTTGCATTTGGAACCTATGCTTTTACAAAGCTGGATCCGGCTGATGATTATAACGGCTGGGCAACCGTCCGCTATGGAATCGGCGAGACGCTGTTTTCTCTGGACGACAGCCTTAATATCCAAAAGAATCTGGTAACAGACTACTCCCTGTCAGATGACAACTTGACCTGGACATTGACCCTGCGGGGGGACGTGCTGTTTCACAATGGCGACGCGATGGACGGCGCGGCGGTTAAAAGCAGTTTGGAACGGCTGGTGGCAACAAATGACCGGGCCGCTTCCGACCTGATGATCGAGTCTATTTCCGCCGACGGAAATACGGTGGCGATTACCACCACAGAACCCAATCCAATACTGCTCAACGCCCTATGCGACCCATACGCCTGCATTGTGGATGCTGCCGCGGACGGTGGTTCTGGAGATTTTGAAGAGTATCCGGTCTGCACAGGCCCTTATGTAGTGAAACAGTATGTGGAAGACTCCTCGGCCTATTTGGAGCCTTTTGATCAGTATTGGGGTGGAACGCCGGCAAGCAAAAGCGTAACCATCAAAGCGATCTCCGACACGGACACCCTGTCTTTGGCGATGCAGAACGGTGAGATCGACGCGGCCTACGGTTTGTCTTATGACACGCTTAGCCAATTCAAGGGCGATGCTGCCTTTCAGGTCTCTCAGGCAGCCACAACCCGCGTCTACATGCTCTATTTTAATCAATCCCATAAGTTTATGAGCGACGAGAATTTCCGCCGTGCGATCTGTATGGCGACCGATAAAAATTCCTATGCCTCCGTCCTGCTCAGCGGGGCCGGAACCCCAACCAAGTCCGCATTCCCAGACTACCTGAGCTATGGGGATGACAATCTTATGACGGATGTTCCCGACTATGATCCCGAAGGTGCCAAAGCCTTGCTCAAAAGCAGCGGCTATGTGGATACGGACGGCGATGGCTTTCTGGATAAGGATGGTCAAAAAGTTTCTTTGCGTCTCATTACCTATGGTCGCACGGGGCTTCCCCAGTCCGCTCAAGCCCTGCAGTCTGCCTTGATTCAGTTGGGCATGGACGTCAGCTTTGAACAGGTGGAGACCGTCAGCTCTTATCTGACTGCCGACAATTACGACATCTGTGTCTATGCCTATGTCACCACGCCTACCGGCGATCCTCTGTCCTACCTCAGCTATACCATGGGTACCGGAAATGGCAGCAACTTTGGTCACTACAGCAATGCGCAGGTTGACGATCTGCTGACAAAGATGGCAACGGAATTTGATATGAAAAAGCGCTCGGACTACGCGCTTCAGATTCAGCAGACCGCGACGGAGGACAGTTCTTACTGCTACTTGTTCCATCTAAATATGTTCCTGGTCATGAAAGCCGGGGTGACCGGCATGAAGCAAAGCCCTGTGGATTACTATCAGATTACCGCAAAAACGGCCGCTGCATAGCGGCAGAGGAGATCCGTTCATGGAACACACCGGACTTTTGGATATCCATCATCTCTGCGTGCGCTATCCGTGCGGCAAAGAAATTCTGCGGGACGTTTCTCTGCATATGCACGAAGGGGAGATCGTCTGTGTAATCGGCGAGAGCGGCTGCGGAAAGTCTACGCTTTTAAATGCGGTGCTGCGGCTTCCAAGACGGGTCCGAATTTCCGCCGGGGAAGTTATATACCGGGGACATAACCTGCTGAGCCTTACGGAACGGGAGATGCGCTCGGTCCGCGGCACGGGTCTGGGGGTCGTGTTTCAGGAACCGGGCGCTTCTTTGGACCCTGTTCGGAAAATCCGCGTTCAGTTTTATGAGGCTATGCGCGCCCATGAGAGAATTTCCCGGAAAGCCTCCGCGGAAAAAGCGGAAGAAATTCTGGGGCGTATGGAGTTTAGGGATCCCCGCCGTGTGATGGAGAGCTGCCCCGCGCAGCTCTCCGGCGGAATGAACCAGCGCGTTGCCACCGCGCTGGCCATGGTGCTGAAGCCGGACATTTTGCTGGCCGATGAGCCCACCAGTGCATTGGACGTAACAGTGCAGGCACAGATCATCAATGAGCTGATGCGCCTAAGAGACGAATTCGGCACCTGTATCGTGATGATCACCCACGACATGGGCGTCGTTGCCAAAATGGCTGATAAGGTAGCCGTGATGTATGCCGGACGTGTGGTGGAATACGGATATCGAGAGAGTGTGCTTCGCGCACCCTCCCATCCATATACCCGTGCGCTGATGGAGGCAATTCCCCGGTTGGACGGAACTTTTCCTAAAGGGATTCCCGGGCAAATGACGGAGACGTTTCCCGCCCGAGGCTGCGCGTTTGCACCGCGGTGTCCCCATACCCGAAAAGAATGCATTTCAAAAGAGATGCAGCAAATTTCTCTGCACGCAGAGCATTGGACGCTTTGCCGGGAAGGGGAAAAAACATGAAAATCCCGATATTGGAAGTGTCATGTATCTCAAAAACATTTCGTCAGGCCAATTCATTGCCTGTTCAGGCGGTGCGGGACGTTTCGCTGACAGTCGGTGAACACGAATGCGTCGGTTTGGTTGGGGAAAGCGGTTGCGGAAAATCCACACTGGCAAGGCTGATTACTCGTCTGGATACGCCGGACAGCGGCTCCGTCGTACTATGCGGCGCGGATATTACACGCAGTACGGGGGCGGCCCTCAAACAAGCGTACCGCAATATGAAAATGATCTTTCAGGAACCGCGTTCTTCCTTTGACCCCAGATTGACACTGGGAGAGAGCATTCAGGACGCACTGAGGCCGATTCTTCCATCATCGCAGGCTCGCGCGGAAGAATCCGAACGTCTCCTGATGGAAGTCGGTCTGGACGCCGGATTTACACGCGCATATCCGCGGGATGTCAGCGGTGGGGAATGCCAGCGCGCGGCAATTGCCCGCGCAATTGCGTCAAAGCCGCGGCTTCTGCTCTGCGACGAAGCTACCAGTGCGCTGGATGTTTCCGTACAGGCGCAGATTTTGCAGTTGCTCCGCAACCTTGGCACAAAAAACGGCATGTCGTTTCTGTTTATTTCCCATGACCTTGCTTTGGTCAGCAGCATCTGTCAGCGGGTATACGTCATGTACGGCAGTGAGATTGTGGAGCATGGCGCAACCAATCAAATCATCCAAGCGCCTCAGTCTGATTATACCCGCAGACTCATCGCATCTGCGATGACCATGGACAAATGAAGAATAACGACGGATAAAGGTCTTGCTTCCGCCTGAAAAGACAGGAGAAAGGGGAAATTTACGAAAGCGGCACGATGCTGAATCAGAAGCTATGGATAGCGCACAGTGGCGTTCAGTGATAACAACGGGATGTATCCACGACTTTGAAGGCTGATTTTCCCGCCGGAATTGCGGATAATATCTTGGGAACCTTGATTAAAACGGCATGCACGCTTGGGCGGCTGATTTTCCGTCCGAAGCTCGTTAATATTTTGCCTTGCAGGGCAAAAAGTCCGCCGGATGTTCTCCATATGTCGATTTAATCAGAGGTCCCCTTGCAAAGCACCCGGCGATGTGATAAATTAAAAAGGTTCATCAGATTCATAAGAACGAAGGAGTAACGCCATGTCCGCCCTGAAAGACGAAATCTCCCGGCGCCGCACGTTTGCGATCATTTCGCATCCCGACGCCGGTAAAACCACCCTTACGGAAAAATTTCTGCTGTACGGCGGCGCCATTGCCCAGGCCGGTGAGGTGAAGGGCAAGCGGGCCAAGGCCGCCACCTCCGACTGGATGGAGATTGAGCGCCAGCGCGGCATCTCCGTCACCTCGTCGGTGATGCAGTTTCAGCACGGGGGCTATTGCATCAACATTCTGGATACCCCGGGCCATCAGGATTTCTCCGAGGATACCTACCGCACGCTGATGGCGGCGGATTCCGCCGTCATGGTCATCGACGGGGCCAAGGGTGTGGAACCGCAGACCCGCAAGCTTTTCCGCGTCTGCGCTCTGCGGAACATCCCCATTTTCACGTTCATCAACAAGATGGACCGGGAGACGAAGGACCCTCTTGCACTGTGCGAAGAGGTGGAGCGAGAGCTTGGCATCGACACCTATCCGGTCAACTGGCCCATCGGCTGCGGCAGAGAGTTTGCCGGGGTCTATGACCGGGAGCGGAGCCGCATCCTCTTTTTTCAGGGCGAGGGCCACGGGAAAAAGGCGGAGGCCACCGAGGTGGATTTGGACGACCCGAAGGTAGGGGAGCTGATCGGCGAAAGACGCTGGAGCACCCTGCGGGACGAGGTGGAGCTGCTGGGTGCGGGCCGGGAATTTGATATGGAAGCCGTCCGCGCCGGAAAGCTCAGCCCCGTGTTTTTCGGGTCTGCGTTGATCAACTTTGGCGTGGAGCCTTTTCTGGCGGAGTTTCTGCGCATGACCACCCCGCCCCTGAGCCGCACGGCGGACTGCGGCGAGGTGGACGCGTTTTCCCCTGATTTTTCCGCCTTTGTCTTCAAGATTCAGGCCAACATGAACAAGGCCCACCGGGACCGGCTTGCCTTTATGCGTATTTGTTCCGGAAAGTTTGAGCGGGACGCGGAGGTCTATCACATGCAGACCGGCAAGAAAATGCGCCTCAGCCAGCCCCAGACCATGATGGCAGCCGAGCGGGAGATTGTGGAGGAGGCCTACGCGGGCGACATCATCGGCGTGTTCGACCCCGGCATTTTTTCCATCGGAGACACCATTACCGTGCCGGGAAAAAAGTTTCATTTCTCCGGTATTCCCACCTTCGAGCCGGAGCATTTCATGCGGGTCAGTCCCAAGGACACCATGAAGCGCAAGCAGTTCATCAAGGGCACGGAGCAGATTGCGCAGGAGGGCGCCATCCAGATATTCAAGGTCCCGGGCGCGGGCATGGAGGAGGTCATTGTGGGCGTGGTGGGCACGCTGCAATTCGACGTGTTCGAGTACCGCATGAGAAACGAATACGGTGTGGAGCTGTATATGTACGGTCTGCCCTACGAGCACTTGCGCCGCATCTCCGCCAGCCCCGTGGAGGACCCGAAGGAACTGACGCTGTGCATGGGCGCGGAGGTGCTGGAGGATTTCCGGGGCAGGCATCTCATCGCCTTCGGCGGGGAGTGGTCCGTGGGCTTTTTGCTCAAGCACAACCCGGGACTGGAGCTGTCCGAATCCGTTTCGGTGTAAGAGCGGCGAGGAAATTTGCCGTAAAGCGTTGCGCCGCAGGCAAAATTGTTGCACAGCGGGCGGAAAACGTTCCTTGTGGGGCGGTGGAACCGACTGTATGTGATTTGCCAAAATTTAATTTTTCCGGAATAAAATGCGCGGGAGAGACTGAAAAATGTTTCTCCCGCGCGTTTTTTGCGCAGTCATTTCTTGTGTTTTCTACGCTGCTGCCCGTCCGTCATCCGTTGACAGCGGGCGGGGCGCATGGTATGTTGAGAGCAAACGGGACGGCTTTTTTGGAAGCCGGGAAAGGGGCGTATCCATGGAAGAACAGAATGTCAAGCTGACAAAGCTGGCAAAATGCGCCGGGTGCGGCGCGAAGGTGGGCGCGGGGGTGCTGAGCCAGTTGCTGGAGGGCATCCGGGTCCACAGCGACCCCAATCTGCTGGTGGGCTTTGATAAAAGTGATGACGCGTCGGTTTACAAGGTCAGCGACGAGCTTGCTCTGGTACAGACGGTTGACTTTTTTCCGCCCATTGCGGACGACCCCTATCTCTTTGGCCAGATCGCGGCCACCAACGCCCTGTCCGACGTGTACGCCATGGGCGGAGAACCCAAGCTGTGCCTGAATATCATGGCCGTGCCTGAGTCCATGCCAAAAGAAGCGGTGCACCAAATGCTTCGGGGTGGGTATGACAAGGTGTACGAGGCGGGGGCGCTCATCACCGGGGGCCACAGCATTTTGGACGACGAGCCGAAATACGGTCTGTGCGTCACCGGCTTTGTCCATCCCGACAAGGTTCTCACCAATTCGGGGGCGAAGCCCGGAGACGTGCTGCTTTTGACCAAGCCCATCGGCATCGGCGTGCTGTCCACGGCCCAGAAAGCGGAGATGCTCTCCTCTGAGGGGGCGGAGCTGATGTACCGGCTGATGACTACCTTGAACCGCTCCGCCCGGGACGCCATGGTGAAGTACCGCGTCCACGCCTGCACCGATATCACCGGCTTCGGACTGCTGGGCCACGGCTTTGAAATGGCGCAGGGCAGCGACGTAACCTTGACCATAGACGTAGGGGCGATCGACCTGATTCCCGAGGCGCTGGAACTTGCAAAAATGGGGATTCTTCCCGCCGGAATGTATCGCAACCGCACCTTTGCCGAGCCGGGGGTGGACGTGGGCGACACAGAGCTTGCCAAGCAGGACCTGCTGTTCGACCCACAGACCGCCGGGGGCTTGCTGATTGCCGTGGCGGCGGAGGACGCGGACGCGCTGTTTGCGGAACTGAAAGACTGCGTCCCCAGTGCCCAGCGGATCGGCATTGTCGAACCCTATACCGGAGAAAAGCGCATCAGGCTGCGCTGAAATCCGCCCGACGGGGCATGCTTGCGAAAAATGTGCGCTCCCCCAAAAGGGAGGGGAGCGGAGGGGGTGCGTGACATGAATCAGGAATACCTGCGGGCCATTCCCAAGGTGGACGAGCTTTTAAGGGAGCCGTTTGTGCAGGCTTTGGCGGAAAGATACTCCGCCCGGACGGCGACGGACGCGGTCCGCGCCGTGCTGGAGGACCTTCGGCGGGAGCTGCTGTCTGGCGGGCGGGACACGCCGCCGGACAAAGCGGCGCTGTGCGCGGCGGTGGAGGCGGTTGCCCGGCAGGCGGCGCTGCCGTCTTTGCGTAGCGTGATCAACGGCACCGGCGTTGTATTGCATACGAACATGGGCCGGGCGTGTATGTCGGAGCGGGCGGCAGAGGCGGCCGGAAACGTTGCCCGGAGCTATAACACGCTGGAATACGACGTGGAGGGCGGCTGCCGGGGGCATCGCTGCGCCCATGTGGAGGGACTTTTGACCCGCCTTACCGGCGCGGAAAGTGCTCTTGTGGTGAACAACAACGCAGCCGCGGTGCTGCTGATTCTCTCCGCCATGGCGGAGGGGGGAGAGGTGGTCGTCTCCCGGGGCGAGCTGGTGGAAATTGGCGGTTCCTTCCGGGTTCCGGAAATTATGGAGACCTGTGGCGCCCGGTTGCGGGAAGTGGGGACCACCAACAAAACCCGTCTTGGGGATTACGAAAAAGCCATCGGCCCGGACACCCGGGCACTGATGAAGGTCCACACCAGCAATTTTCGGGTGGTGGGATTTACTCAAGCTGTGCCCCCGGCGGAGCTGGCGGCGCTTGGCCGCAGCCGGGGCCTTCCGGTCATCGAGGACTTGGGCAGCGGATCGCTGGTGAATCTGGCGCGGCTGGGCCTGCGGGACGAGCCAACGGTGCAGGAATCCGTGGCGGCGGGAATGGACGTGGTCTCCTTTTCCGGGGATAAGCTTCTGGGCGGACCCCAGGCGGGAATTATCGTGGGGCGGGAGGAATTTCTCTCGCTTCTGCGGGAACATCCCATCTACCGGGCGGTGCGTGTGGATAAAATGACTCTGGCGGCGCTGGAAGCCACCCTACGTGCTTATGTGGAGGAAACGGCGGAAACGGAACTGCCCACTCTCGCCATGCTGGCACAATCGCCGGAAATGCTGCGGATGCGCGCCCAGCGGCTGTGCGCGCTGGCGCGGGAAGCAGGCGTGGACGCGGAGGTGGTTCCTGAAGAGGATCAGGTGGGCGGGGGCAGCGTCCCCACCCAGACGCTGCCGAGCTTTGCTGTGGCGGTGATGCCGGGGCGGGGCGGCGTGGACGCGCTGGAAGCCGCCATGCGATTGCGGGAGCGGCCCATCATCGGCCGGGTGGCCCATGATCGTTATTTGCTGGACGCACGGACGCTGCGGGAGGACGAGTTTTCCTGCATTGTGGATGCGCTGAGGGAGTGCTTGCAATGAAGC
This sequence comes from Oscillibacter sp. UBA6647, assembly GCA_002455655.1. Classification (GTDB taxonomy): domain Bacteria; phylum Bacillota; class Clostridia; order Oscillospirales; family Oscillospiraceae; genus Oscillibacter. The sequence goes on from DKLF01000079.1 coordinate 14,913, forward strand.
ATGTGATTATCGGCACCGCGGGCCATGTGAGATCGG
>DKLF01000079.1:15017-17292 GCA_002455655.1 Oscillibacter sp. UBA6647
GGCACCGCGGGCCATGTGGACCATGGAAAAACTTTGCTGATTAAGGCCCTCACCGGCATCGACACCGACCGGCTTCAGGAGGAGAAAAAGCGGGGCATCACCATTGAGCTGGGCTTTGCCCATCTGGATTTTGACGACGGGACGCTGGCGGGCATCGTAGACGTGCCGGGCCATGAAAAGTTTATCAAAAATATGCTGGCGGGGGCGGGGGGCATCGACCTTGCCATGCTGGTGGTGGCTGCGGACGAAGGCTTTATGCCCCAGACCGTGGAGCATCTTGGCATTCTGACGCTTCTGGGCATCAAGGACGGCCTTGTGGCGGTGACCAAGGCCGACATGGTGGACCCGGAGTGGCTGGACATGATGCAGGAGGAAATTGCCCAGCGGGTAAAGGGGACGTTTTTGGAGAACAAGCCCATCCTCACCGTCTCTGCCTATACCGGGCAGGGCATCCCGGAGCTGAAGGAAGCCCTTCACGCGCTGGTGCTGGATGCCCGGGAGAAGAACCTACGGGTGGCGTTCCGCCTGCCGGTGGACCGGGTGTTTTCCGTGGACGGCTTTGGCACCGTGGTGACAGGCACCCTCATTGAGGGAGCCATGCACGAGGGAGATCCGGCGGTGCTTGCCCCCTCCGGGGCGGAAACCCGCATCCGAAATTTGCAGGTCCACGGGAAAGATGTGGACACCGCCTACGCGGGCCAGCGGGTGGCGGTGAATCTGGCGGGTCTGAAGCGGACGGACGTGCAGCGGGGCGACGCGGTGGCAAGGCCCGGAAGCCTGCGCACCTCGCTGATGCTGGACGTGCGGCTTCAGAACCTGCGCGCTTCCCAGCGGGTGATTTTAAACGACTCTCAGGTCCACCTGTACCACGGCGCGTCGGTGCTGCTTGCCAAGGTGGTGCTGCTGGACCGGGACGGGCTGGACCCCGGCGAGAGCTGCTATGCCCAGCTCCGGCTGACGGAGCCGATTGCCTCAAAAAACGGGGATCGGTTTGTAGTTCGTTTCCTTTCGCCGCTGGAAACCATCGGCGGCGGCACAATTTTAGATGACGCGCCCAAGCGGCATAAGCGGGGGGACCCCGCTGTGCTGAAGGCGCTGCGCATCCGGGAGAGCGGCTCCGGCGGCGACCGGGTGGTGCAGGTGGCGGCGGAATTTGGCACGGCCTTGCCCCAGACCGACAAGCTGGCGTCCAAGCTTGGGATGGACTCGCAGGAGTTGGAGGAATTGCTGGGGGAGCTGGTATCGGCAGGTCGATTGGTGGAGCCGCTGCCGGGCCGGTTTGCATCGTCCGGCGTAATGGACGGCGTGCGGGATGCCTGTCGGGGGCTTTTGGAGGACTATCATCGGAAAAACCCACTTCATGCCGGGATGAAGGCCGCCGAGCTGCGGCAAAAGCTGTTCAAGTCTATGGACCAGACCGGGGCGGACGCGCTGTTGCGCCAGCTCTGCGCCGAAGGGAGCATCCGCCGGACGGCGGAGCGGTACGCGCTGGCGGAGTTTTCCGTCCGGTTCACAAAAAAGCAGAGCGCCATCCGGGAACGGCTGCTGGAGAGTTACCGCAAGGCGGGCATCGAGCCGCCCACCACGGAGGAAATGCTGGCCCAATTTTCACAGGGAGAAGCCGCAGACGCAAAGCAGGTGCTGGACAGTGTGCTTACCGGCGGGGAACTGGTGATGCTTTCCCCTCAGATTTGCTATCACAAGGACGCGTGGCTGCGGGCGCGGGGCGCGGTCCGGGACCACCTCGCGGAGCAGGAGACGATCACGCTGGCGGAGCTGAGGGACGCGCTGGGGACTTCCCGGAAATACGCGCTGGCGGTGCTTGAATATCTGGATCGCTTCCATGTGACGAAAAAGGAGGGCGACCTCCGCCGCCTTGCGGATAAAAGCTTTTTGGCGGATGACGGACTGTAAGGCGGAAGCTAGGCTGCTTTTATGTCCGTAGGATGCAAACGCTTGATTTTACGGGACTTTGAGAGGCTCTTTCCCGCCAAAATGCCCACCCCGAGCTGTCCATAAGACCGGGGGAAATGCATTTGAGTTGGGTATTGCCATTTCACAAAGGACGTGCTACAATAGCGCCGTCGACCGTGGAAGCGGCGATTTTCGTGGGAGTAGATGGGTGCTGGTGTGCCCCCCGGTCTTCAAAACCGGTGAGGGTGGTGAAGAGCTGCCCAGGTGGGTTCGATTCCCACATATTCCCGCCAGGGGACGCCGCGCCAACGCGCGGCGTCCCCTTTTTGGATATTTTGGAACAATTGGGTTAAAAAGAAGA
>DKLF01000102.1:0-248 GCA_002455655.1 Oscillibacter sp. UBA6647
CAGGGCCACCGCCAGAATAAATATGTTTGGCATGGGAAGATCCTCCTCGTATGGCTTCGCGTTGCGGGCGGCTGCTGCATGGGGCCGCCGCAGGGAGAATCTATCATATCATATTGATCGTCATTTTTCTATGAAACGCAGAAAACAGACATATTTCACTGAAATTCTTTCAATGCTTTAACGCTTGGTGCCGCTGCCCCGTTAATCAGCCGTTAAAAATTATTACGGCGTCCGCAGAATTTCCTCCA
>DKLF01000102.1:407-2574 GCA_002455655.1 Oscillibacter sp. UBA6647
CAGAATTTCCTCCAGCTTTTTTGCGGCCAGACTCAGCGGCTGGCGGGAATCCTTAATCAGGCAGATAAATCGTTCCGGTATGGTTTCCAGCAGAGAAATCCGAAAAATTTCGTGGCGCGAAAGCGCGTCCGCCGCAATCTCCTCCGGCAGAAACCCAAGACCCATATTTCCTTTTATCATTGGGAGAAGCTGCACCGTATTGGCGGCCTCAATATCAGGATGAAGCGCAAGGCCGTGCTTTTGAAAAAAGTGGCTGTAAAACTCAAAGGTCTTTGTTTCCACAGCCATGCTGACCATGGGGAGGCCTGCCACCTCCTTCAAACTCATCTGCTTTTCGGACAGATACGCAAACTTCGGCCCGCCCACCAGAATCTCGCGGAAGGGCTTGAGGGGAATCTCCGTCAGGTGCTTCTTCGCGCCTGTGGGTGTGGTAACCACAGCCAAGTTCAAAATGCCCTCCTCCAGCGACTTCACGGCCTGAGGCGTGGAGTAATTGGAGATATGGATGTGAAAGCCGGGATAGACCTGATGAAAGCGGCTGAGCTTGTCGAGAAGGACGCTTTGCAGCGCGGTTTCGTTGGCGCCGATAAACACTGTCCCGCTTTGCATCCCTGTGTAGCTGGCCAGCTCCGCCTCTCCCAGTTGCAGTTGCTCGTAGGCCGGAGCCACATGGGAAAACAGCTTTTCCCCCTCTGTGGTAAGCACAATTCCCCGGTTTGATCGAATCATCAGCCGGCAGCCCAGCTCCTCTTCCAGATTGTTCATGCAGCGCGTGACGTTGGGCTGGCTGCTCATCAGGACCTTGGCCGCCTGCGTGAAATTTTTATATTTTGCAACAAAATAAAAAATTCGGTAATACTCATAATTGACTGCGATAATAATGCCTCCTCTATGGGGCGCAAACCTTGGTGCGCCGCCCTTTTCACTATAATAATTTGTTATAGTGAAAATTGCAAATATACATTTTACATTCTTCAACAAGTTCATTATAATGTAGCAACCCAATGAAAACAACAGCGCGTCCGTTAAGAAAATGCCGCAGTGGGGCGGGTGCGGTATCATCTGGCAGCCGAAGAGAATCGGATCGTTTGACGGAAGGCTACGCCGAAGGTCCGGAAAACTGAAGGTATGAGATCGTGCTGTCCGCCGTTTGCCGGATACTGTCCGACAGGCGGCGAACCAGCTTTTCTGGCTGAAAATCTATCCCCACCGCGATTGGCGGGCAAAGGTGGGATTCACTGGGGCGGGAGGTGATAATCGTATGTCAAATATTCAGGAGACCATGATGTCCGGAATGAAAAACCAAACTGCGTTTACCATCCCGGTTTTGGGAGGAATCCCGATTTCCGAGGCGGTTTTAACCAGTTGGATTTTAATGGTTTTGATTATGGGTCTGGTTCTTCTGCTGACGCGGAAGCTAAAGCCGGATCAGCCGGGGCGCGCGCAGGCGTTTTTGGAGATGTGCGTCGGCGCGCTCAATGGGTTTGCGAAGGACAGCATCGGGCCTCGCTGGCGATCCTTTGCGCCATGGCTGGGAACGGTTGCCGTGTACATTGCCACCGCCAACCTCAGCGGGCTGCTGGGTCTGGTGCCGCCAACCAAGGATGTCAGCGTCACGGCGGGGCTGGCGCTGACCAGCGTGTGCCTGATTTACGGCAGCTCGTTCCGGTTTTTGGGTCTGCGGGGCGGCCTGCGCAAGTTTGCCGAGCCTATGCCCTTGCTGATTCCCATTAACATTATGGAAATTGCCATTCGTCCGCTGTCGCTTTGTATGCGGCTGTTTGGAAACGTGCTGGGCTCTTTCGTAATCATGGAACTCATCAAGGCGCTGGTTCCGGTGGGAGTTCCGGTGGTCTTCAGTCTGTATTTCGATATCTTTGACGGATTGATTCAGACCATCGTTTTTGTATTTCTGACCGCCCTGTTCACAGGGGAAAGCCTTCAGGAAGAGTAACCGTTTCACATTGATTTATTTAATTATTAACAGACCTGCTAAAAGTCAATAGGCAATTTTAGAATCGGTTAGATTAGTAAAGAAGGGTATAGCAAATCAAGCCGCTCTGCACCTCAAATTTGAAATGGCGGCCAGCCTTAGGATAAAACAGTTAAGCGGTTTCTAAGGAGCCCAGATAGGCTTTCACAGAAGCGTAGTAAATGCGCAGGAATT
>DKLF01000102.1:2645-7184 GCA_002455655.1 Oscillibacter sp. UBA6647
GTAAATGCGCAGGAATTTGTTTGCGGAGGCCATCATGTAGACGCGGTAGGGTTTTCCCTCTGCACGTTTTTTGTCCATGAACTGGTAGATAGGTTCATCAGTGGGAGACTGTTGAAGGAACACGCTCATAACCAAAAAGAGTGTCCTGCGCAGGGCAGCAGAACCACGTTTGGAGATGCTCCGGCTGCGGACATCCATCTGGCCAGATTGGTACGGTGGAGCGTCAATGCCGGCAAATGCCACGAGAGCTTTCTTGGAATAAAAACGCCGCACATCGCCAATTTCAGCCATGAGCTGCGGACCAAGTGTCGGCCCAACACCAAACATTCCCATGACAACTGGGTACTCCGGCAAACGTTCTGCAAGGGCTTGCATTTCCTGTTTCAACGCTGCCAGAGCAGCAGAGATCGCCCGCAGCTGCGAAACAGCCTGTCCCACCAGCAGCTTTGCGGTGTTGGTCTTAGGCATAACCCCGAAATGGCCACAGGCAGAGGCGTAGATATCCAGAGCCTTTTCCTCGCTGAAATTGTAGCCATGCTTCTTGCACCATTTCTGGTACTTGGTGACAAAGGCTTTCGCCGAAAGGCCGCAGACACACTCACAGTGCCAGAAAGCATCCACAAAATCCACCCATTTCTCGCTGCCATCCGCACGGGCGGGACTGGTAAACAGACGATTGGCGTCAGGAAAAGCGGTATCCAGCAAGGAAATCAGATTGTTCTTGAGCATGGTCTTTACCTTGGAATACTGTTGGTACTGCCGGTAGCAGTTTTTCAGCATCAGCCGGGTATCTTCCTCCGGAACATATCTCGGCAGCGTGAGCCAGTGGTCAAGGCCGTAGTTGGCCAGCTTTATGGCATCTTTCTTGTCGGTCTTGGCTCGTCTTAAACTGTTGTTCCCGTAGTCGTGCACCAGCATAGCGTTGACCACGGAGACATAGAACCCTGCGTCGTGGAGCAGCCAGGCCACCGGCGCATGGTAATTACCCGTGTATTCCATCACTACACGCGTTTCACCGTCCAGGCTTTTGAGCAGCCTTGCCAGCTCGCTCAGTTCACTGCCGGTATGATACACCTCGAAAGGCGAGATTATCACCTCTCCAAGGGGTTGCATGACGGCGATCATGCTCTTTCCTTTGGAAACGTCGATGCCAACACAGTTCATTTGCATTCCCCCAAGTCTTTGGTATGTAATTGGCCACCATCTTTTTCTCATTGCCGATTCAACCTACTTGGTGACGCGGATATGGTAATCCAACCTGCTTAATCGAACGCTACAATGGGAAGGATGGCTGACTGTCTGTTAAGCGGGCATATATGGCCCAAGGAGGTGAACGTCAGTCCAATTATCCTTTCCATTGTAGCTTAGGCATGAGAACGAGCAAAGCGTGTCTGGCTGACACGCTTTGTCCGACAATAATATTTTAGTAGTAGGAGGAACGAATTATGTCTGTCGCAATTGGTGCTGCTATTGCAGTTTTAACAGGAATCGGAGCCGGAATTGGAATCGGCTTTGCCACCGGCAAGGCCACCGAGGCCATTGCCCGCCAGCCGGAGGCCGCAAGCCAAATCCGCAGCAACCTGCTGCTGGGCTGTGCGCTGGCCGAAGCCACTGCCATTTATGGCTTTGTCATCGGGCTTGTCGTAATCTTTGCGGGATAAGGGGCGATTTTTGTGCTCAACTTCAGTCCCTACACAATTTTATTTACCGTCATCAACCTTCTGGTGCTTTGGCTGTTTCTGAGGCACTTCCTGTTTGAGAAGGTAACCGGCATTTTAGATAGCCGGGCGCAGGCCATCCAAAAGGACCGGGAGGATGCCGCGGGTGAAAAAAAGCTGGCCGGGCAACTGCATGACCAGTATGAACAGCAACTGGCCCAGACCCGGCAGGAAAGCGAGACGCTTTTGGCTCAGTCCAGAGCGCAGGCGCAAAAAGAGTATGACGCAGCGCTGGACAGCGCCCGGACCGACGCGCAAAAGCTGATGGAAACCACCCGCCGCCAGCTTCAGGCCGAGCGGGAAAGCATGCTGCGCGGTGTGCGCAAGGAGGTTGCCCAGCTTGCGCTTCTGGCGGCGGCCAAGGTGGCGCAGAGCGAGCTGGACCGGAAAAACGATCTGGCTTTGGTGGACTCCTTTTTGTCCGAGTCGGGTGATCCGTCATGAGTGAGCTTGCCCGCCGCTATGCCGCGGCCTGCTTTGACTTAGGGGTGGACCGGGAGCGCTTTGTCCGTGCCGTCCGCCTGATTGGGGACACTCCTCCCCTTCGCCGTGCGCTGGAGGACCCCACCGTTGACCGCATGGAGAAAGAACGGGTGCTGGAGCGGCTGGACGTTTTAAAGGAAGATGCCCGACTTTTAAATTTTTACAGGCTGCTGGCGCGCAAAAACCGGATGGCGCTGCTGCCCGAGATTGCCGAGGCGTTTCACACGCTGGAGCTGGAGACGCGCAATACGGCGGCGTGCCGGATGCGCTGCGTCCATATCCCGGACGAGGCGCAGTTGGACGGACTTCAAAAGCGGCTGTGCGCCCTGCATCACAGAGACGCGGTGGAACTGGAAATCGAGACGGACCCCGGCCTTTTGGGCGGGTTTGTTCTGGAGATCGACGGATTTACCTATGATTACAGCGTCCGCGGCCAGCTCTGGGATATGGAGAGGCAACTGCAAGAGAGGCGAATGATATGAAAAATGAAGCGGATGAGATTGTCTCCGTCCTGCGGGAGGAAATTTCAAATTACGATAACAAGGCCCTGCGCAGCGAAACCGGCACGGTTTTAAACGTGGGCGACGGCATTGCCACAGTTTATGGACTGGGCAACGCGGTGTACGGCGAGCTGCTGGAGTTTGAAACCGGCGTGCGGGGCATGGTGATGAATCTGGAGCGGGACAGCGTCGGCTGCGTGCTGCTGGGACCTGAGGAAAATCTGGGCGAGGGAGCGACGGTTCGCCGCACCGGACGGACCACGGACGTGCCCGTGGGCGAGGGGCTGCTGGGCCGCGTGGTGGACGCGCTGGGCGCGCCCATTGACGGAAGAGGCCCTGTGGAAACCACGGAGACCCGCCCCGTTGAGCACGAGGCCAGCGGCGTTGTGACCCGGGAAGAAGTCAATGTGCCCATGCAGACGGGCATTCTGGCCATCGACGCCATGGTCCCCATCGGCCGGGGCCAGCGGGAGCTGATTATCGGGGACCGCCAGACCGGAAAGACCGCCATCGCCGTGGACACGATCATCAACCAGAAGGGGCAGGACATGATCTGCATCTACGTGGCTATCGGACAAAAGGCGTCCAGCGTGGCACAGGTGCGGGATACGCTGGAAAAGTATGGGGCAATGGACTATTCCATCATTATCTCCGCCACCGCCAGCGAGCCTGCCCCCCTGCAATATATCGCCCCCTATACCGGCGCCGCCGTGGGTGAATATTTTATGAGCCGGGGCAAAGACGTGCTGATTGTCTATGACGATCTTTCCAAGCATGCCGTGGCCTACCGCACGCTATCGTTATTATTGAAGCGGTCCCCCGGACGGGAGGCCTATCCCGGCGACGTGTTTTATCTTCACTCCCGCCTGCTGGAGCGGGCCTGCCGTCTGACAAAAAAATACGGCGGCGGGTCCATGACGGCGCTGCCCATTATTGAGACGCAGGCGGGCGATGTGTCTGCCTATATTCCCACCAACGTCATTTCCATCACCGACGGGCAGATTTATCTGGAATCAAACCTGTTTTTCTCCGGGCAGAGGCCGGCCGTCAATGTGGGCCTGTCCGTGTCCCGCGTGGGAGGCTCGGCCCAGACCAAGGCCATCAAAAAAGCCGCAGGCACACTGCGGATTGATCTGGCTCGTTTCCGGGAGCTGGAGGTATTCAACCAGTTTGCCTCCGATCTGGACGCATCCACCCAAAAGCTGCTTGACCACGGCAAAGGAATGATGGAGCTGCTCAAGCAGCCCCTTTATCATCCCATCCCGATGTACCGTCAGGCGGTGATTCTCTATATGGCCACGGGCGGTCTGCTGGACGACGTGCCTCAGAGCAAGGTCTCAGTGTTTGTCCGCGGGTTTGTGGACGAACTGGAGTCTTCGCATGCCGAGGTGACAGAGGAAATTCAAAAAACCGGCGTGATTTCCGACGCGGCGGCACAAACCATCCGCGCCGAGCTTGCGGCGTATAAAGTGCGCACCGGGGCCGTGCCTGCGGAAAAAGAGGGGCGGTGACGCCCGATGGCAAGTATGCAGGAGATCCGTTCCCATATCCGCAGTGTGCAGGAAACGCGGAAAATCACCAACGCTATGTACCTGATTTCCTCCAACAATCTGCGAAAAGCGCGCAAACAGCTAAACGACGTGAAGCCGTACTTTGACCGGATTGAGAGAACCATCACCGATATTCTCCACCGCTCCCCCGAGCTGACGCACCCTTATCTGGACCCGGCGTTTCGGGCGGAGCGGTCTCAGGGTACCGTGGCCTACGTGATTATTACCGGCGATAAGGGTCTGGCGGGCGCTTACAATCACAATGTACTCAAGCTGGCGGAGGCGGCG
>DKLF01000102.1:7384-8080 GCA_002455655.1 Oscillibacter sp. UBA6647
CTCAAGCTGGCGGAGGCGGCGGTGGCCAAAACGCCCGACTGCCGGATATTTGTGGTGGGACAGGTGGGCCTTTCCTGGTTTCGGGAGCGGAAGATACCCGTGCAGGAGTTTCCGTTTTCCACCCAGAATCCCAATATGCACCGGGCCCGGGAAATCGGAACCTTTTTGACGCAGGAATACCGGTTGGGAAGACTGGACGCGCTGTACGCCGTTTACACGGAGATGGTGACTTCCATGACGCTGGAGGCGCGAATGGTGCAACTGCTTCCCCTCAGCCGGGATACCTTTCCGTGGAAGCCCGACGATCAGTCCAGATATGTGCAGTCGATGACCTACGTGCCGTCTGAGACGGCAGTGCTGACCACGCTGGTCCCCCGCTATGTCAACGGCATGCTGTTCAGCCTGCTGGTGGAATCCTTCTGCTCGGAGCAGCAGGCGCGGATGACCGCCATGGACAACTCCACGAAAAACGCCGCGGATTTAATCCGGCAGTTGAATCTGCAATATAACCGCGCACGGCAGGCCGCCATTACACAGGAGATTACCGAGGTGGTGGGCGGCGCGCAGGCCAGCAGCCAATGAGCGCGGAGTGTTTTGTAACAAGTTCGGAAAGAGTGATTTTATGTCTGAAAACAAGGGAACCGTCGTTCAGGTTATGGGACCCGTGGTGGATGTGGAGTTTCCCGCAGGGAAGCT
>DKLF01000102.1:8188-8412 GCA_002455655.1 Oscillibacter sp. UBA6647
CCGTCCATCAAGGATGCCCTTGAAGTCCGCCTGAATGGCGAAAAGGCCGTGATGGAGGCGGCCCAGCACATGGGCGGCAACACCGTCCGCTGCATCATGCTCTCCCCTTCCGAGGGGCTGGGCAGGGGCGCGGAGGTGGTCGCCGCGGGAGGTCCCATTTCTGTCCCCGTTGGGAAAGAGGTGCTGGGCCGGATGTTCAACGTGCTGGGCGATCCCATTGACGA
>DKLF01000102.1:8644-8832 GCA_002455655.1 Oscillibacter sp. UBA6647
AAGGGGGATGTCAGCGCCGCAGAAAAATGGTCAATTCATCGCCAGCCCCCCAAATTCGAGGATCAAAGCCCCGTGGTGCACATACAGGAGACGGGCATCAAGGTGATTGACCTGCTGGCGCCGTATGCCAAGGGCGGCAAAATCGGCCTGTTTGGCGGCGCGGGCGTGGGAAAAACCGTGCTGATTCA
>DKLF01000102.1:9002-10825 GCA_002455655.1 Oscillibacter sp. UBA6647
GGGAAAAACCGTGCTGATTCAAGAGCTGATTCACAACATCGCCACGGAGCATGGAGGCTATTCTGTGTTCACCGGCGTGGGTGAGCGCACCCGGGAGGGCAGCGATTTGTGGCATGAGATGGCAAATTCCGGGGTCCTGTCCAAGACGGCCCTGGTATTCGGGCAAATGAACGAGCCGCCCGGAGCCAGAATGCGCGTGGCCCTGACGGGGCTGACCATGGCGGAGTATTTCCGCGACCACGAAAAGCAAAATGTGCTGCTGTTTATCGACAACATCTTCCGGTATATTCAGGCGGGCAGCGAGGTGTCCTCCCTCATGGGGCGGATGCCTTCCGCCGTGGGCTATCAGCCCACGCTTGCCAACGAAATGGGCATGCTGCAAGAGCGGATTACCTCCACGAAAGACGGGGCCATTACCTCCGTGCAGGCGGTTTATGTCCCTGCCGACGACCTGACGGACCCCGCCCCCGCCACTACGTTTGCCCATCTGGACGCCACCACGGTGCTCTCCCGCAAAATCGTGGAGATGGGAATTTACCCTGCGGTGGACCCGCTGGAATCCACCTCCCGCATTCTGGAGCCGGACATTGTGGGCCAGCGCCATTACAATGCCGCCCGGGCGGTGCAGGAGCTTTTGCAGCGATACAGCGAGCTGCAGGACATCATTGCCATCCTCGGCATGGAGGAGCTGTCCGAGTCCGACCGACTGACTGTGGAGCGCGCACGGAAGGTGCAGCAGTTTCTCTCCCAGCCGTTCTCCGTGGCGGAGAATTTTACCGGCCTGAAGGGGCGCTATGTCAAGCTGGAGGATACGCTGCGCAGCTTCGAGTCGATTCTGGGCGGCGAGACAGACCGCTTTCCCGAGGCCGCGTTCAGCATGATGGGCACGGTGGACGAGGTGGCCGAAAAGGCGAAAGAGCTGGGCGTTTCGTAAGCGGCGGGAGCGTTCGTGAGAAAGGGCAGATGAATCATGGAAAAAACCTTTTATCTGGAGATCGTTACTGTTGACCGCCAGTTTTATACCGGAGAAGCGCAGGCGCTGATACTGCCCATTCAGGATGGGCAATACGGCATTCTTCCCGGGCATGAGGCCACGGTGGTGGCCGTGGAGCCCGGCGAGGTGCGCTATCAGGCGGAGAACGTCTGGTATCCCTCCGTTGTGAGCGGCGGTTTCGCGGAGATTACGCCGGATTATGTCATTATGCTGGTGGCGTCTGCGGAGCATCCGGAGGAGATTGATTTCAAGCGGGCGGAGGAAGCCCGGCAGCGGGCCGAGGAACGCCTGCGCCACAAGCAAAGTATTGCGGAGTATTATAACTCCAAGGCGTCTCTGGCCCGGGCAATGGCGAGACTGAAGACCCGGGGCCGCCGGTAAAACTCAAATTCCCGAAGCCCTCCGGTGTATTATACCGGGGGGCTTCGGAGCCGTTTTGACATAGGCCGGGGGGTTCGTGCAATCACGCGTTGGAAATTAAATTTTATAATGCGGGTTTAGGAATGCAGGCGGAAGAGAACGTTCTACATAACTTCTACAAACTTGCATGCTACTGTAAATCCATAAGATTTGATAAGGAGGAACGGATATATGAAACTTTGGGAAAATTTGAAAAAGGCCTTTCAGAATTATCTGAACCGGATGGCAAAATCGAATCAGCAGTTATTTGGTAATTCAACACCCGATTGCTGCAAATTAAACCGTCAGAACAACAGCCGCCATCACAATTGATTGACGCACGGCGGACCATGCAAGCACCTCCGGTGCGCTCCCTTTCTCATGATGCCAAACGCCTGACGGTTGGTTTGGGCACCGCTGCCCAGCGCCA
>DKLF01000121.1:0-1134 GCA_002455655.1 Oscillibacter sp. UBA6647
AAACCCAGAAGACGGACCTGAGCCACATCAACCGCCTGGACTATTACGAGCAGGGCCGGTTTATGGAGCTGGATTTAAGCTCCCGCAGAAATCTGGAGCTGACCGAGACAATGCGGGGCAAGGAGCGGCGCGGCAGCCTTCTGTGGGTTTTGGACAAGACGAAAACCTCCATGGGGGGACGGTGTCTGCGGGGCTGGCTGGAACGGCCCTTGCTCTCCGTCACCGCCATCAACAGCCGCCTTTCCGCCGTGGCTGCGCTGGTGGACAACACCATCGGCCGCGAGGAACTGATTGCCGCTATGAGCGGGCTGGGGGATTTGGAGCGGCTGATCGGCCGCATTACCTACGGAACCGCCGGCGGGCGGGACCTTGCGGCCCTGCGCTGCGCCATTGAAAAGCTGCCGGACATCGCGGCGCGGCTGTCCGCGTTTTCCGACCGGCGGCTTCGTGAGCTTTCGGACCTGTTGGACCCGCTTGCCGACGTGGGGGCACTGATCGCCGCCGCCATCTGCGACGAGCCGCCCTTTTCCGTCCGGGAAGGGGGCTTTATCCGAGACGGATACGACCCAGAGGTGGACCGGCTTCGCAGCGTGATGAACGGGGGCAAGGGCCTTCTTGCGGACATTGAGGCCCGGGAGAAGGAGAAAACCGGCATCCGCACCCTGAAGGTGGGCTTCAACAAGGTGTTCGGTTATTACATCGAGGTCAGCAAGTCCATGATTGACAAGGTTCCTGACAGCTACGTCCGCAAGCAGACCACCACAAACGGCGAACGGTATGTCACGCAGGAGCTAAAGGATTTGGAGCGGGAGATTCTCACCGCCTCCGAGCGGGTAACGGCGCTGGAATATCAGCTTTTTACCGGGTTGCGGGAAAAAATCGTGGCCGAGGCCGCCCGCATTCAGCAGACCGCGGCGGCGGCAGCCGAGCTGGACGCGCTGGGGTCCCTTGCAAGCGTGGCGGCCCGGAACGGCTATTGCCGCCCCCATGTGGATGAGTCCGGCGTGATTGAAGTGACCGGAGGACGGCATCCCGTGGTGGAGCAGGTGCTGAAGGACAGTCTGTTTGTCCCCAACGACACGTTTATGGGCGAACGGGAGCAGCGGGTGGCCATCATCACCGGCCCCAACATGG
>DKLF01000121.1:1301-1590 GCA_002455655.1 Oscillibacter sp. UBA6647
TCATCACCGGCCCCAACATGGCGGGCAAATCCACGTATATGCGTCAAGTCGCCCTAATTGTGCTGCTGGCGCAGGTCGGTTCCTTCGTCCCCGCCGCCGCAGCCCGCATCGGCGTGGTGGACCGGATTTTCACCCGCATCGGCGCCAGCGACGATCTGGCGGCGGGTCAGTCCACCTTTATGGTGGAGATGACGGAGGTGGCGGACATTCTCCGCCACGCCACCAAAAAAAGCCTTCTGATTCTGGATGAAATCGGCAGGGGTACCTCCACCTTTGACGGCATGTCCAT
>DKLF01000121.1:1781-2406 GCA_002455655.1 Oscillibacter sp. UBA6647
GCCCGTGCGGTGGTGGAGCACTGCGCGGACCCCAAAAAGCTTGGGGCAAAGACCCTGTTTGCCACCCACTATCACGAGCTGACGGAGCTGGAAGACACACTGCCCGGCGCGGTGAACTACAACATTGCCGTGAAAACCCGGGGCGAGGACATTATCTTCCTGCGCAAAATCGTCCCCGGCGGAGCGGACCGGAGCTATGGCATCGAGGTCGCAAAGCTGGCGGGACTGCCTGACAAGGTGGTGGCCCGGGCGAGAACCGTTTTGGAAGAGCTGGAGTCGGAAAACGGCGTACAGTACGTAAAGCCGCGGCAGGAGGCCCGACAGGTGTCTTTGGACGCGGTGGGCGAGGGCGAGGTGCTGGACGCGCTGCGCCGCTGCCAGCCGGATACGCTGACCCCCATTGAGGCCATGGGCCTTTTGTACGAGCTGAAGCGCAAGCTGTCCTGACAACAACGAAAAGGAGAACTACATGGCAAGACAGCGCACAAACGCAAACCTCTCCTCTGGAGAAGTAACGGGCGGCACGATTTTCTTTGTGATTTATCTGCTGGTCCTCCCTTTTGCAACAGACCCCTTGTTTAGGCTGGCGGAGCTGCTTTTAGACGTCAATATCAGCGCCGGAATG
>DKLF01000121.1:2584-46391 GCA_002455655.1 Oscillibacter sp. UBA6647
CCGGAATGCAAAGCGCCATTTATTATTACGTGCTCTTTGCCGTCACGGCGATGATTTTCCACGGTCTTCTGGGCCGCTCCACCCGGACACTGACGGACAATGCGGCACTGGCCGCGAAAACCCTCGGCATGGGCCTTGTGGCGCTGTACGGGCTGAACGAGCTTGTCTATCGCCTGACCCATGCGCTGATAAACAATCAGACCAATCTGAACGATGTCAGCATTTCCGCCCGGATTGACACCGCACCCCTGAGCACACTGCTCATTGTGCTGTTTCTCGCCCCGTTTGTGGAGGAATTTCTCTTCCGCGGCCTTGTCTTCGGCGGCTTGCGCAGCCGCAGCCGCACGGTGGCCTATCTTGTAAGCTGTGTGTTATTTGCGTTTTTACATGTGTGGCAGTATGCCTGGGGAAATCAGGACGTGACCTATTTCTGGCTGATGCTGCAATATCTTGTGCCCGGCGCGGTGCTTGCCTGGGCCTATGACCATTCGGGAACCCTGTGGACCTCCGTGGCGCTGCACGGGCTGGCCAACGCGCTGAGCGTGCTGGTTTCGCGGCTGTAAGCGGACAAATTAGAAAGGTTTTGCTATGACAATTCCCCACATTCAACAACTGGACCCCCATGTGGCAGACCTGATTGCCGCCGGCGAGGTGGTGGAGCGTCCCGCCAGCGTGGTGAAGGAGCTGGTGGAAAATGCCGTGGACGCGGGTGCCTCCGCCATAACGGTGGAGCTGCAAAATGGTGGAATGCGCCTGATCCGCGTGACGGACGATGGCTGCGGAATCGCCCGGGACGAACTTCCCACCGCATTTTTGCGCCACGCCACCAGCAAACTCCGCGCCGCAGAGGATTTGGCGGGCGTGGGCACGCTGGGTTTTCGGGGCGAAGCACTGGCGGCCATTGCTTCCGTGAGTCGGGTGGAGATTTCCTCCTGCCGCCGGGGCGAAATCGGCGCATCCCTCCGTTTGGAGGGCGGCATTGCGGAATCGGTGCGGGACGCGGGGGTCCCGGAGGGGACCACCATCGCCGTCCGGGATTTGTTTTTTAACACCCCCGCGCGGCTGAAATTTATGAAAAAGGACAGCGCGGAAACCGCGGCGGTAAACGGCCTGATGCAGCATCTGGCCCTGAGCCATCCCGAGATTTCCTTCCGCTTTATCAAGGATGGGACCGAAGCCCTTCACACCCCCGGCGACGGAAAGGCGGGCTCCGCCATTTACGCCGCCCTTGGCCGGGAATTTGCCCGCACGCTCACACCCGTAGAGGGCCGGGGCGGCGATGTATCCGTCTCCGGCTTTGTGACAAAGCCCCTTTTGGGCCGTGGCTCCCGCTCTATGCAGACGTTTTTTGTCAACGGTCGGTTTATCAAGTCCCAGCTTCTCACCGCCGCGCTGGAGGAGGGATACCGCAATCAACTGATGAAGGGGAAATTCCCCGGCTGCGTGCTGCGAATTGACCTGCCGGTGACGGAGGTGGACGTGAACGTCCACCCTGCCAAAACCACCGTGAAATTTTCAAGGGATCGAGAGGTGTTCGACGCGGTGTACCACACCGTGCTGGACAGTCTGGCCGCGGACGGACTGCCGCAGGCGACAGCTCCCGCACCGGAGACGGTGGTGAATCCCCGGGGGGATTTTTACCAGACCATGGACGCGAAAGCCTTTCGCCACAGCGCCCTTTCCGGAAGCGGCAACGCCGGAACCCAGTGGCGAGTTGCGGACCGGGCGCAAATCCCGGAAGAAAAATCCCCCGCTTTTACCGGGTGGAACACCGAGCGGCCCTCCTCCGTCCGTGTGGCGGACAGCGCCCGGGAATCGTTTGCATACGCGCCCTCTCATCCGGTTGAGCTTTCCGTTCCCGTTTCCGGCGGCTTTTCTGCAAACGCGAAAGTCTCTGACGCGACTTTGAACGAGGAAGGCCGAACGGTGGACCCTCAAACAGAGACGTCTGCACGCGTTGCCGAAGGCGCGTATTTTCCCCAGCAGCCTACCGATTCCACGCCCGCAGGGCCGCAGGAAACGGACAAAAAACCCTTTGTCCCCGCCATTCCCATGGAGCAGGAGACTTTGCCCCTGCCGGGAGAGCGGATGACACAGGACGGGCCGGAGGCCCCCTGGCGCATCGCGGGCGAGGTTTTAAAAACCTATATTGTCTGCGAGGACGAACACCAGAACGTGTGGCTGATCGACAAGCACGCCGCCCACGAGCGGGTCAACTTCGACCGCCTGATGGCATCCCAGCAGCCGCCTATGCGTCAGACTCTGCTGCGCCCTGTTGCGGCGGAGCTGTCCCGCGAGGACTGCGCGCTGCTGCTGGAAAACCTTCCTCTGCTGGAATCTTTGGGCCTTGCCTGTGAGGACTTTGGAGACGGGGCGGTTTTGGTGCGGGAGGTCCCGGCGGATCTGGACGCGGCGGACATTCCCGCCACGCTGGAGGAACTGGCTGAAAATCTGCGCGCCGGGCGCAGTCCCACGGAAAAGCGGCAGAACCTGCTGCACACCATCGCCTGTAAGGCCGCCATCAAGGCAGGCTGGGACAGCGACGAAAGTGAGCTGCGGGCGCTGGTGGACAAGGTGCAGTCCGGCGAGGTTCAATACTGCCCCCACGGGCGGCCCGTGAAGGCGCGGATGACCAAGTATGAGCTTGAAAAAATGTTTAAACGGGCATAAAAAGAAAGGAGCCATCGTATGGCAAATCGATTTGTAAAAATAGAGCGAGAGGGAACGCTTAACGGCAGTGAAATCTGGGTGGACCGGGAGACAGGCGTAAACTATTTCTTCCACTTCAGCGGCTCCGCCGCCGGGCTGACCCCTCTTTTGAATGCCAACGGAACCCCCATCGTCACCCCGCTGAGCCCGGAGGACTGATATGGCGGAAAAGCTCATCTGCGTGGTGGGCCCCACCGCCTGCGGAAAAACGAAGCTGGGTATCCTGCTGGCCCAAACATACAACGGAGAGGTCATCTCCTGTGACTCTATGCAAATTTACCGGGGCATGACCATCGGCACCGCCGCCCCCACGCCGGAGGAGACGGAGGGAATCCCCCACCACCTGCTGGCCGTGGCGGACCCGGAAGAGAGCTGGTCCGCCGCCCGGTACGTCTCTGCCGCCACATCGGTGGTGGAAGATATTCTGGCCCGGGGGAAACGTCCTGTTTTGGTGGGCGGCACCGGGTTGTGGCTGGACGCGCTGCTGCGGGGCCACGGCTTTGCCCCCGGCATGGCGGGCGGCGTTGTCCGGGCGGCGTTGGAAGCCCGACTGGAGCAGGACGGCATCGGTCCCCTATTAGAGGAACTGCGCCGCGTGGACCCCGTTTCCGCCGAAAAGCTTCATCCCGCCGACGAAAAGCGCATTCTCCGCGCATTGGAGGTCTTCCACGAGACGGGACAGACCATCTCGGCTCACAACGCCGCCGAGCGGGCAATGCCTCCCAGATTTGACGCGGTGAAAATCGGGTTGCGGTTTGCCGACCGGGCCGACATGAAGGCACTGATTGACCGCCGGGTGGACGCCATGGTGGAAGCAGGGCTTTTAGACGAGGTTCGCGCGCTTTTAAGCCGTGGCCTTCCCCGCAGCGCCACCTCTATGCAGGCCATCGGCTATAAAGAGTTCGCCGGGGTTCTGGCCGGGGAAAAAACCGAGGGCGAGGCCGTCGAGGAAGTGAAGCTCCGCTCCCGGCAATACGCTAAGCGCCAGCTTACCTGGCTGCGGCGGGACCCGTCCGTCCGCTGGATTGAATGGGAAAAAACCAGAGATTTTGTCCGCGCCATGCAGATTTCGACTGAAATCCTCTCCGAGGAGGGCTTATTCTAGGTCCAAGGCGGGCAGAGAAAGCTCGGTCCGCTTGAAAAAAAGAAAAGGAGCGGATACATATGCAGAACAAATCAAACTTGCAGGACATTTTTCTCACCAAGGCCCGTCGGGATCGGGTCCCCGTCACGCTGTTTTTGATGAACGGCTTTCAGATGCGGGGGATCATCACAGGGTTCGACTCCTTCGTGGTGGTTCTGGATTCCGAGGGCAAGCAGCAAGTGATTTACAAGCACGCCATCTCCACCATCGCCCCCGTGCGGACGGTGGACCTGAATGAGGAATAACCGGGCGAAGTAAAGATGGCGCGTCCCGCCCAAAAGACAAAGAAGGTACCTATGAAAAAACACAACGCTCCGAAAATCGAATCCGTCAGAAGCACGGAGGAGGAAGCGGCCCATGGAAACACCGCCGGGAGAAAGGGCGGAGCGCTGGGCACCAAAGCCTTAACTGCCTTGATTTTTTTGGCTGTTTTGACCTACTTTGGAGTCAAGGTCTATCAGGCCTATGCCGACCCGCTGATTACCGCTGTGGCCTATTCCTATCAGGTGGAGGACACCCTCTCCGTCACTGGCTTTCTGGTGCGAGACGAGCTGGTACTGCCGGACTCAGGGGGCGGACTGCTGCGGCTGACCCGGTGGGAGGGCGAGCGGGTAGCCGCAGGCGGAAAGGTGGCGCAGATTTATTCCGACCAGGCATCCTTGGACCGGCAGACGGAGATTGACAAGCTCCAGACCCGTCTGGACCAGTTAAACTACGCGTCGGAGGCGGCCTCTGCCAGCGAAGCGGCCCTTCAACTGGACAGCCAGATCGCGGAAACGCTTGTAACCATGCGCCGGGCTGTGGCCGCAGACCGGCTGGACACGGCCACCGGCAGCGTGGCGGAGCTAGAAGCACTGGTACTGCGCCGTGATTACACCTATACGGATGCCGAAGAGCTGAAAGCCCAGACGGCGGAGCTAAAAAGCCAGCTTACCACGCTGAAGGCACAGTCCGCCGGCTCCTCTCGGACGGTGACGGCCCCAAAGGCAGGGCTGTATTCCGCAGTGGTGGATGGCTATGAGACGGTTTTGACGCCCGATACGCTTGACGCCCTGACCCCCTCTACCCTTGGCAGCCTACAGCCCTCCGAGACTACCGGCGACGTTGGAAAGCTGGTGATGGGAGAGACGTGGTACTTCGCAGGTGCTTTTTCCGCTTCCGACGCAAAGGCCCTTGTTCCCGGCGCCACGCAGACCCTGCGGTTTGCCAAGGGCGTGGACCGGGATTTGAGCGTCACCGTCCAGTCCGTCAGCGAAGCGGAAAACGGGCGGGTGGCCGTGGTATTCCGCGGGCGCTCCTATTTGGCGCAGCTTACGCTGCTTCGCCGCCAGTCTGCCGACGTGATACTCTCCTCCTACTCGGGCATCCGGATTCCCCAGCAGGCCATCCGGGTGAACGAAAATGGGGAAGCCGGTGTTTACTGTATTGTAGGCGTGGAGGCCTGCTTTAAGCCTGTGACCGTGCTGTGGTCGGGAGATGACGATTACGCCGTAGTCCGTGCGGAAGGGGTTGGCAAGACTGCCCTACGCCCCGGCGACGAGGTGATTCTTTCCGCCGAGGGGCTGGAGCACGGCGCGGTGGTCAATTACGCGGGCTAGAGAAAGGAAGGCTTTTATGTCGATTGGAGAAAATGTCGCGCGGGTGCGCGCCGAAATCGCAGCGGCGGCCAAAGCCGCAGGCCGTGATCCGGCGGAGATTACGCTGGTCGGGGCCAGTAAAATGAATGACGCCGCCGCCTGCCGGGAGGCCATCGCCGCCGGAATCGACGCGCTGGGAGAAAACCGGGTGCAGGAGATGACGACTAAGCTGGCTGAAAACGCCTATGACGGCGCGCCGCTCCACTTCATCGGCCATTTGCAGCGCAATAAGGTGCGCCAGGTGGTGGGAAAGGCGGCGCTGATTCAGTCTGTGGGCTCCGACACGCTGCTGGAGGAGATTGAAAAGCAGGCGGAAAAACTGGGAATTGTGCAGGACATTCTTCTGGAGGTAAACGTGGGCGGCGAAGAAGCCAAAAGCGGCTACGACTCCGCATCCATTTCCACCGCTGCCCAGAAGGCGATGGAACTGGCCCATGTCCGGCTGAGGGGACTGATGACGGTACCCCCCATCGAGACAAAGCCGGGGGAAAATCTTGCAAATTTTGAAAAAGTCGGCAGGCTTTATGTTGACATAAATCAAAAACTATATGATAATACACTCGATATCTTGTCGATGGGGATGAGCGGGGACTATCCCGACGCCATCCGCGCCGGAGCCACCATGATCCGCGTGGGAACGGCCATTTTTGGCCACCGGGCGTACCCCGCCGCAAATCAGGAGGGAACTTTATGAGCCTTTTGGATGAACTGAAAAAATGGACCCATCCCTACGAGGATGAGGACGAGGACTTTGACGATTTTGACGGACCGTCTCGCAGAGAGAGCGCCTTTGAAGAGCGCAAGTCTTCCCGCGGGGAGGAGCGCCACAACAAGGTCGTCAACATTCACGCCACAACGCAGTTGAAGGTGGTTCTGGTGAAGCCGGAGCGGTTTGAAAACGCCTCGGAAATTGCGGACCATCTGAAGGACAAGCGCACCGTGGTTCTCAATCTGGAATCCACCAATAAGGACGTGGCCCGGCGGCTGATCGACTTTTTGTCCGGCGTGGCCTACGCCGGCGAGGGCAAGATCAAAAAGGTGGCCGCCAATACGTACATCATCACACCCTATCATGTGGACATTCAGGGAGACCTGATTGACGAGTTGGAGAACAACGGCCTTTATTTCTAAGTCTGTCTGCCCGGGGAGCCCGGGAGAAAAATCTATGAAACCGGCGTCCCCGCGGACGCGGAGGGGGTTATTGCATTGCTGACACCGCAGGAGGTTTCCGGCCATGCGTTTGCAAAGGCCGTGATGGGCGGCTACAACATGGCCATGGTGGACGAATTTCTGGACGAGGTGACCGACGATTACACCGCGCTGTACAAGGAAAACGCGGCATTGAAGGCAAAAATGAAGGTATTGGTCGAAAAGGTGGAGGATTACCGCGCCACGGAGGACTCCATGCGAGCCACCCTGCTCACCGCCCAGAAGATGGCCGACTCCATCGTCCGGGAGGCGGAGGCAAAGCGTGACCAAATGCTGCGGGACGGGGAAATTCACGCACAGGAGAAAATTGGAGCTTTGCGCCGCGAGGCGGAGGAGATGCAGGAGCGCCTGCGTCTCGGTCAGCGGGAACTGGCGGCCTTTTCAGAGCGGGTGCGCGGCCTGTGCCGCCAGCAGCTTCAGTTTTTAGAGCAGCTCCCTCAGGCGGAGGTGAGCGCACCAGCTCCGTCCGCGCCGGAAATTCCCACCGGAGAAATCGAAGCCAGCATTATGGGCTCCTTCCGGCAGGAGGAACCCGCCCCCACAGAAATTCCGGCGGAGGAGTTTGCCGGGGAATCCGTGCCCGTTCAGACGATTCCCGCCCAAGCCGAGCCGACGCAGCCCGAAGAGCCGGCCCGGCCTGCGCCGGAGCGCACACCGGACCGCGTGGAGCAGCCTGCCCCGACAGAAGCGGAAAAGGGCGACGAATTTCCCTATCCCGAGGGGAACCCGTTTATTCCCATGTCGGAGGAGCCAACCAAAAAAATTGAGCTGGACGAATTGAAGTTCGGACGGAACTACAACCGGTCCGAATAAGCCGCTGGAAGCAGAGAGTTCCGCCGGACGATGCGTTCGGCGGGGCTTAGGCTTTTCGGGCCACGGGCACGATGGAGCGCACAAAGCCGTTCAGACCGAGAGGGCTTTTAGGAGCTGCCTGCCGGTTTGGGACGGTTTTGCCTTTTTGTGGGCTTCATTCGGGAAAGGAAGGACTCTTATGCAGCGGGAAACCAGACCCATTGCGGCGTTTCTTTATGACTTTGACAAAACCCTGTGCACCACCGATATGCAGGACTATGCCTTTATCCCAAGTCTTGGAATGGCCCCGGCGGAATTCTGGGAACAGGCCAACAGGTTTGGACATGAAAACCGCATGGACGGGATTCTTGCCTATATGTACACCATGCTGCGGGAGGCAGGCCGGAAAAACCTGCCCTTTACCCGGGCGGAGCTGGTGGAAAAAGGTCGCAGCATTGTCCTGTTTCCCGGCGTGGAGGACTGGTTTTCCCGGGTGAACGCCTTTGGCGAGGAGCAGGGCGTGCAGGTGGAGCACTATGTTATCTCCTCCGGCCTGCGGGAAATTATCGAGGGCAGCCCCATTAGCGGGGCGTTCAAGGAGATTTACGCCAGCGAGTTTTATTACGACGAGCAGGGCCGCCCGGTCTGGCCCAAGCTGGCGGTGAATTTCACCGCCAAGACCCAGTTTGTCTATCGGATCAACAAGGGCGTGCTGGACGTGTCCAACGACCGGGATCTCAACGCCTCCATGCCCGACGACGGCAAGCGCGTCCCTTTTACAAATATGATCTATGTGGGGGACGGCCTTTCCGATGTGCCTTGCATGAAGATGATGCGGGCCTACGGCGGTCAGGCCATCGCCGTGTATCAGGCGTCCAACCGGACGGGGGTGGAGGATTTACTGGCCAAGGGCCGGGTGGACTTCATTTTTCCGGCAGACTACTCCCCCGGAACGGCGCTGGAGGAGACTGTGAAAAACATCCTGCGGCGCATGGCAATCACCGAGCAATTGACGGAGGAAAACACCCAGCAGCTCCGCTCTATCGGGCGGTGCGAGCTGCCGGAGCAGGCCTGTCTGTTTTAAATGCAAGAATTCTCTTTACACGCTGTATAGTTTCTGTTAAACTATACAGCGTGTAATTTTGTGCCTGCATTTTCGCGGAACGCGGGCGCGGGCTATGGGAGGCTGCCTTGCATTCCCCCCGTCAAAAATGGCGACACCTCCGGGTTAAGTGCAGTTTGATTTTAAAGAGAAGATGATTCGGCGGCGGATCAGTGCGAAGGAGAGAGAAACAATGAACACGGAATTTTCAAGAACCCTGTCCCTTTTACGGCAGGAGCGGGGCGTTTCCCAGCGGTCGGCTGCGGGAGAGCTGGGCATTTCTCAGGCTCTTTTGAGCCACTATGAAAACGGGGCACGGGAGCCGGGCCTTGCGTTTGTGGTGCGGGCCTGTGAATACTACCATGTGTCGGCGGACTTTTTGCTAGGCCGGACGCTTACTCGGGAGGGAGGCGCGCTGACGGAGGACGATCTTGTCAGCATGGCGGATCAGGGAAACATTCTGCGGGGAAGCGTTCTTGCCACCCTCCAATCTAAGCTGATCGGCGGAGCGGTGAGCGTTTTGTTTGATCTTCTGGGCAGGCTCAACGACAAAGACGCGGTGAACGAAGCTGCACAGATGCTGGGTGGCGCCGTCTACATTCTCTTCCGCCGCTTGCACCGGGCCGGGGGCGGCAACGAGTCCATGTTCTCCGCTCCGTCGGAGCTGGTGTCCATGGGCCTGCCTGCCGCCGGAATGAAGCTGGCGGAGACGCGGTACGTCCGCTCACTGGAAACCCTGCGGTCCCAAAAGACCGATTTTCCTGACACCACAGGGGAGACGCTGAGCAAAAGCTATCCCGGCAGCGGCCAGTGTATCACGCAGGTGCTTCACAGTGCGGACGCAAGGGTTGCGGCCCTTGTGAAAGAGTGAGAAAATGGGCTTTCAATCTCTGTCTTTTCTGCTATTGCTGGCCCTGACGGCGGTTCTTTGCCCTCTGGCTGCGAAAAAAAGCAGGTCGGCGGGAATCGCGCTGTTAACGCTTTTTTCCGTGATATTCTACCTGTGGGGGCTGGGGCCCCACGCCATGCTCGGCCTTGCCGTGCTGGTTTTTGGAAGCTTTGTGACCTTTACCGCCGCGCGGGCTTTCCACTCCAGGCGGGAAACACCGCGCAAGTGGGTACTAGCCATCGCGGCGGCGTGGCACATCGCGGTGCTGCTGGGCTTTAAGTATCTGGGGTTTTTCACAGGCGGAACCGTCTCTCCGGGCTGGGCACCCTTGGGCCTGAGCTTTTTTACCTTTCAGCAGCTATGGTTTTTAAAGGAAGTCGCCGCCGGGGAATTTTTGCCGACGGAGTTGAGCGGACTGCGGCAGAACGAATTTGCGCTGTTCTCCCTGTTCTTCCCCACCGTGTCCTCCGGCCCCATTTTGCGCCCCAGTGGGTTTTTCCCCCAGCTTCGGGGCGAAAAATTTCTTCGTCCCGACTGGGACGACCGGGCGGCGGGACTGTACGCCATTTCCTTCGGCATGGCGAAAAAGGTCCTGCTGGCGGATTCTCTGGGCGCGGTGGTCAACGGCGGCTACGCGCATTTGGACGGACTGACCGCCCCGGGGGCGTGGCTTGTCATCTTGGGCTATACCCTGCAACTGTATTTTGACTTTTCCGGCTACTGCGACATTGCCGCAGGAGCGGCCCGGCTGCTTGGCCTGCGTCTTCCCATAAATTTCGACTCGCCCTATCGCTCCTTGAGTGTGGGAGAGTTTTGGAAACGGTGGCACATCACGCTGACCACATTTTTGCGGGAGTGCCTGTACTTTCCTCTGGGAGGCAGCCGCCGAGGTGAAATGCGGACCTATGGCAACATTCTGCTGGTGTTTCTTGTCAGCGGGTTCTGGCACGGGGCAGGCTGGACATTCCTCGTCTGGGGCCTGCTTCACGGTCTTGCGCAGGTCATAGAGCGGGTCGGCGGGGCGCGGCTTACCCGCCTGCCAAAGGCTTTGCGTTGGGTGGGAACGTTTTTATTTGTGAATCTGGCGTGGGTGTTTTTCCGCGCCCCGTCTTTTTCGGCGGCGGCATCCGTTTTGCGAAGCGCTTTTTCCATCCATGGGGGCATCCCTCCCTTCCTGACGGAAAACCTGCTCCCCTCGGAGACAACCGCCCTTTCCGCGCTGGGGCTTGGCTCAAACGCGGGCAAGCTACTGCTGGCAGCAGTATTTTTCATCGCACTGCTTGCTGCGCTGAAGCCGGGAAACACCATCCGTCGAATGGAAACCTTCCGACCAACCTTCCTGCGGGGTGCGGTTTGCTGCATCCTTTTGGCGTGGGCCGTGCTGTCGTTTTCGGGGGTGTCCACGTTTATCTATGCGAATTTTTGAGGAGGGCGCTGTGAAAAACAGAAAAAAGCGCTGGGCTGTGGGGCTTTTGGCAGGCTTTATGTTCATTTTGTTTCTCTGCGCCGGAACGGTACGGGCGGTGGACCCCTTTTTCCACTACCACGCCCCGGACCCGGAGGGGGAGGTTTGGTTTGACGAGCGGTATCAGGCGGCGGGCCTTTTGCGAAGCCAAAGCTATGAAACGGTGCTGATGGGCACTTCCCTTGCCGCCAATTACCGCCCCTTCTGGTTCGACGTGTTTTACGACACCTCCACCGTGAAGGTGACTTTTCCCAACGGAGGGTTTCACGAGTTTACCCAGGCTCTGGACTACGCCTATACACGTCAGGACGTGAAACGGGTGATTTTTGGTTTGGACCCAAACATTCTGGCCCGCCCCGCGTCTGACGCGCCGGACCAGCTTCCAGATTATCTCTATGACGACAAGCCGTGGAATGACACGGAGTACCTTTTCAGCAAGGATGTACTGCTTCGCGCCGTTTACGCCGCGGGAGAAAAGGCGCAGGGGCACACCCTTCCCTTGCAGGACGCGTTCCTGTGGGACGGAACCATGTATTTCAGCCGGGAGCTGGCCCTTGGCAGTTATGAGCGACCGGAAATTGCGGACAAGCCCCTCTCGGCTGACGCATTTTTAAAAGACTGCGACGAAAATCTGACGGTGGTGACAAGCTGGCTGGAGGCCCATCCCGACACGGAGTTTGTCTTTTTTCTCTCACCGTACAGCATCCTCTATTGGGACAAAATGCAGCGTCTGGGTGAAACCGACGCGGTGTTTTCCCTGCTGCGCCGCACGGCGGAGACGCTGCTGCCTTATAAAAACGCAGACCTTCAGTGCTTTTTGACCGACACGGACACCATCTGCGATCTGGAAAACTACGCCGACCACATCCATGTGGCGGGCCGGGTGACCTATGCCATGTCTCAGGCCATGCCCGGGGACGAATACCGTCTGACAGAGGAGAATTACCGTGATAGGCTGGACGCGCTCCACGCCTTTGTGGTAAACTACGACTACGAAAAAATTTTCGCGTAAATCGCGCCGCACCCCCTGTGGGGCAGGCGCCAAGGAGGCTTTCCATATATGACCGATCAGTCTCATATCCGCAACTTTTCCATCATCGCCCACATCGACCACGGCAAATCCACGCTGGCCGACCGGCTGCTTGAAAAATGCGAGGCCGTCTCCGCCCGTGAAATGTCCAGCCAGCTTCTGGACAACATGGATTTGGAGCGGGAGCGGGGCATCACCATTAAGGCCCGGGCCGTAAAGCTGAACTACAAGGCACAGGACGGCGAGGTTTACGAGCTGAACCTCATCGATACCCCGGGCCATGTGGACTTCAACTACGAGGTTTCCCGTTCTCTTGCCGCCTGCGAGGGAGCCGTTCTGGTGGTGGACTCCACGCAGGGCGTGGAGGCGCAGACCCTTGCCAATACCTATCTTGCCATGGAGCACAATCTGGAAATTCTGCCGGTGTTCAACAAAATTGACCTGCCCGCCGCCGACCCAAAGAAGGCGAAGCAGGAGGTGGAGGACATCATCGGCCTGCCCGCCATGGACGCGCCGGAGATTTCGGCGAAAATGGGCATCAACATCGATGCGGTACTGGAGGACGTGGTGAAGCACGTCCCTGCTCCCAAGGGGGACCGGGCTGCGCCTCTGAAGGCTTTGATTTTTGACAGCCAGTATGACGCGTACCGGGGCGTGGTGGTCTATCTGCGGGTAATGGACGGAACCCTCCGCCCGGGGATGCAGGTAAAAATGATGGCCTCCGGCGCGGTGTACGGCATCGTGGAGTGCGGCCATCTTCTGCCGCTGGGGCTGGAGCCCTGCGACGTGCTGGAGGCCGGCGAGGTGGGTTATTTCACCGCCAGCATCAAAAATGTGAAGGACACCCGGGTGGGCGACACGGTGACAGGCGCAGAGCGCCCGGCGTCAGAGCCGCTTCCCGGCTATCGCCCCGCGCAGGCCATGGTTTACTGCGGCATCTACACTGAGGACGGGTCTGAGTACCCCGACCTGCGGGACGCCCTTGACAAGCTCAAACTGAACGATGCGTCTCTTTCCTTTGAGCCGGAGTCTTCTGCGGCGCTGGGCTTTGGCTTCCGGTGCGGCTTTTTGGGAATGCTGCATATGGAGGTGATTCAGGAGCGGCTGGAACGGGAATTTGACCTGAATTTGGTGACTACCCTTCCCTCCGTTATCTACCACGTGACGAAAACCGACGGGACGGAGCTTACCGTGGACAATCCTCATAACTACCCCGACCCCGCCGCCATTTTGGACGCGCAGGAGCCTTATGTGAAGGTGTCCATTATCAGCCCCAACGAGTATGTGGGCAACATCATGCCTATGTGCCAGAACCGGCGGGGAGAGTTCAAGGACATGCAGTATCTGGACACGAATCTGGTGGAGCTGCATTATCAGATGCCCCTCAACGAGATTATCTACGACTTTTTTGACACCCTGAAAGCCAACACCAAGGGCTATGCCTCGCTGGACTACGAGCTTTCGGGTTATCGGCCCAGCGACCTTGTGAAGGTGGATCTGCTGCTCAACGGCGATCATGTGGACGCTTTGTCCTTCATCGCCCACCGGGACAAGGCCTATCCCCGGGCACGGCGGCTGTGTGAAAAGCTGAAGGACAACATTCCCCGCCAGCTTTTTGAAATTCCCATTCAGGCGGCCATCGGCGGCCGGGTCATCGCCCGGGAGACGGTGAAGGCCATGCGCAAGGACGTACTTGCCAAGTGCTACGGCGGCGACATCACCCGAAAGAAAAAGCTGCTTGAAAAGCAGAAGGAGGGCAAAAAGAAAATGCGCTCTCTGGGTACCGTTCAGGTCCCCACGGAGGCATTTCTGGCTGTTCTCAAGCTGGACGGGGACGAATAATTTTTATGAGCAATGCCCGGGCCCTGTTGGGGCTCGGGCATTGCTTACATGAAATAAAATTCACAAATCCTAAATAATATATCATGAATTATAATTATTTAATTTTTTTCAAAAACAAATAATAAGCAAATTGTTTGTAATTAGAGGAATTTTTAGAAATACTTAAATTTTATTGCATTTTTTCACAAAAAAATTATGCATATGTATTTGAATATTTCTATATGGGATATTGACGGAAGCTGCAAAATGGCGGATAATATAAATTGTAAATAAAAGTAAACTCACAAAGAGCAGCCAAACACTACAGGATTAAATATATCTGGTGTTTTGGCGAGTCGTCGATTTGGACTTGAGGGGAGATCTGCATTTGAAAAAAGAAAGGCGTCAGCCCTCAGAGAGCTTTCTCGTGGCGGCGCTGCTGGCAGTGTCCGGCGGCGTGCTGGACGCATATACCTATCTCTGCCGAGGCGGTGTCTTCGCCAATGCCGAAACGGGAAACATCGTTTTGCTTGGTATTCGTCTGGCTCGGCGGGAGTGGGGGGCGGCGCTGTCGTATCTGGTTCCGATCTTTGCCTTTGCACTGGGCGTGCTGGCCGCGGAGATGATAAAAAGCCGTCGCTTTTACAAAGTTGGTCGCTTCCACTGGCGGCATTTTACTCTGGGAGCGGAGATGGCGGTGCTGATTCTGGTTTCCTTTATTCCTCTGGGAGATGCCGACGGGGCGGTAAACGCGCTGGTTGCGTTTGTATGTGCCATGCAGGTGGAGGCGTTCCGCAAGGTGCAGGGCCACGCCTTTGCCACCACTATGTGCACCGGCAACCTGCGCAGCGGGACAGAGGCGCTGTATGCGGGCGCTCTGCATCGTGACAAGGTGCTGCTGAAAAAAGGGGCGTATTACTATGCCGTCATCAGCTTTTTTATTGTTGGAGCAGCGATAGGGACCGCGCTGTCCGCCCTGTTTCCCCAGCAGACGGTGCTCGGAGCCGTGGGTTTTCAGGCAGCGGCTTTTGTGGCAATGATTCTGCGGGAAAAAGAGTAGGTTCAAACCTTGTCCGCCCTGTGCGGGAGAAATCGGGCTTTCCAAACACGGCAGTGTGGGCGAACCTCTGCGCCTTCGGGAGAAAGAATTTCTTAAAAAATGGCGGGAAGCGGGTCTTCCCGCATTCCGCCACTTTTTCTCTTTAATTCATTCCCTCGAGAAAGGCCGATTTTTTCATGCAATATACTACGTGCTCTAAAAACAGAGATGTGACGGCCGAGGGCGTGACATCCCGCTTGAGGGCGATGCCCACCTCCCGAAACTGAGTGATATCCATGGGCAGGCGAACAATGTTGTAACGGTTGGGCCGCAAAATCAAATCATGCACAATGCTCATGCCCAGACCGCACTCCACCATGGACAGCAGGGCAAAGTCGCTGGTCACCTCATAGATGGTTTTGGGAGAGGCCCTGAGATGGTCCAAAAAGCGGGTGATTTCATAGTCCTGCACCTCCTTGAGGTTTACAAAGCTCTCCTCCGGCAGGCGGCTGACGGGAAAGCAGGGCTCGTTGACCATGGGATGCTCCGGCGGTAAAATGGCCACCAGCGAATCCTGAAAGAGATAGGTGGTTTCAAATTCACCGGCGGCGGGCATGGCCAGAAAGCCGCAGTCGATCATGCCACGGCGCAGCCAGTCGGTAATATTGCAGTATTCTCCCGTGAAAAGCTGTATCTGAATATTGGGATATTTTTCATGAAACAGACGCAAAACCGATGGCAGCACACTGGTGGACAGGCTTGTAAAGCAGCCCACCCGCAAAAGCCCGGAGTGAACCCCATGGAGTTCAGAAACCGCAAAATTCAAATCCCTGTAATTTCTGACGATTTCCTGAAGCTTCGGCAAAAGATTCCGCCCCTCCGAGGTAATCTCTATGCCGGAGCGATTGCGGGTCAGCAGCGTCACCTGCCACAAATCCTCTAAATCCGCAATCATTTTGCTCACGGCGGACTGGGTGTAGCCCAGATCGTTTGCCGCCTGCGTGATGCTGCCGGTTTCAATCGTCCGCAGATAGGCAATGTATTTCCGAATGCTCATGGAAAAATTTTCAACTCCCTTTTGCATTCCAAATTAGAATGTTATGTAAAAAAATAATTCGCTTTCTTATTTCTTCATTAAACTATACAATAGATGCTAGGGGATTTCAACAGTTAGCTGTGTCAATTCCCAAACAAAAGCCGTTTTTCGGCTTTGGCAAGATAAAAAGGAGGAAGTGTCATGGTTCGCTATTCGTTCATCGGCGCCACGGGATATGTCTGTGGGGAGCTGCTTAGGATGATGGTCAATCATCCCGAGGCGGAGCTTATCAACGTGCTGGATACCTTTGGGGTGGGCAGCAAAATTCAGGAGTCTCATCCCGCTCTGCGCGGCTTTTACGACAAGGACATCATGGAGCTGACGGAGGAAAATGTACGTCTTACTGCCCGGGCGAGCGACGTTGTGTTCATTGTCGTCCCCTCCGGCGAGGTGGTTCAGTTCGCCAGAATTGTTCTGGGTGAGGGCAAGAAACTCATCGACATCGGCGCGGATATCCGCTTCCGGGACGCCGAGGTCTGGAACAAGTGGTACAGCGCCGAGCATCCCGACCCCGAAATGACCCGGGAGGCTGTTTACTGCATTCCCGAAGTGATGCGCGATCTGGCAAAGGGCAAAAACCTGATTGCGAACCCCGGCTGCTATCCCACCGCCTCCACTTTGGGTCTCCAGCCCATGCTGAAGGCAGGCCACATCGTGGAAAACACCATTGTAATCGACGCCAAGAGCGGCTACACCGGCGCGGGCCGCCGACCGGGGCTGAACAAGCTGCTCACCGAGGCGGAGAATAACTTCTGCGCGTACAGTCTGGCCGCATCCCACCGCCACACCCCCGAAATTGAGCAGAACATCGCCTACATTACCGGCCGGGATACCATGAAACCGGAAACCTGGCAGTACATTAACTTCCAGCCCCACCTCCTGCCTCAGGTCCGCGGCATCGAGGTCACCATTTATGCCACGCTGGACCGGGACTATACCAACGACGAGCTCTATCAGATGTATTCCGAGTTTTACAAGGACGAGCCTTTTGTCATGGTCTTCCCTGCCAGCCAGCCCGTGCAGACCAAGTGGGTTTACGGCACAAACCTGTGCGCCATGACTCCCGTGTATGACGCGCGGACCCATCGTCTGATCGTCAGCTCCGTAATCGACAACATCGGTAAGGGCGCGGCGGGCCAGGCCATTCAGAACATGAACCTCATTATGGGCCTGCCGGAAACCACCGGCCTTCTGGTCCCGCCCATGTATCCATAATTTTCAGGTTTGCTTCCCATTCATATTCAGAGAGGAGTCATGCATATGGCATATCAAGTGATTCAGGGTGGAGTTACCGCTCCCAAGGGCTTTACAGCCGGAGCTGTTTACGCGGGGATTAAAAGCCGCAAAAAGGAAAAGCCCGACGTAGCGGTTTTGTATTCCGAGCAGCCCTGCGCCTGCGCCGCCTGCTTCACCACCAACAAGTTCTGCGCCGCCCCGGTGATTTTGGGCCGGGAGATTCTTAAAAAGGGAAAGGCCCGCGCCATCGTCATCAACAGCGGCAATGCCAACGCCGCCACCGGCGAGCAGGGCATCCTGGACGCAAAGCTGGTGGAGACAGAGACGGAAAAGCTTCTGGGTCTTGGCGAGGACGAGGTGTTTGTCTGCTCCACCGGCGTTATCGGGCAGCGTCTGCCGGTGGATAAGGTGCTGGACGGCGTGCGCCGCGTGGTGCCTAACATGTCCGCCGACAAGGGGACAGAGGCCGCCTGGGCCATCATGACAACCGACACCATGCGTAAGGAATCCGCCTATGAGCTCACTCTTTCCGGCGGAACCATCCGCATTGGCGCCATGGCAAAGGGCTCCGGCATGATCCATCCCAATATGGCCACCATGCTGGCCTATGTCACCACCGATGCCAAGGCCGACTCCGCGGATTTGCAGAAAATGCTTTCCGCCGCGGTGGACAAGAGCTTCAATATGTGCACGGTGGACGGAGACACCTCCACCAACGACTCCATCTTCCTGCTGGCCAACGGAGCCTCGGGCGTGGAAATCAAAACGGAAGAGGACAAGGCGGCTCTGGCGGGCCTGATTGAGTACATCTGCATCGACATCGCCCGGCGCATCGCCTCTGACGGAGAGGGCGCCACCCACCTCATCGAGGTGGAGTCCTATGGCCTGCCCACCGAGCATGACGCGCGGCTGGTAGCTAAGTCCATCGCGGGTTCCATGCTGTTCAAGGCCGCTGTCTTTGGGCGGGACGCCAACTGGGGCCGCATTATGGCCGCCGCGGGCTATTCCGGCGCGGATGTGGACCCCACCCGGGCGGACTGCATCATTAAGAGCGCCGCCGGCGAAGTACAGGTGATGAAGGACGGCTTCGGCACCGATTTTAGCGAGGAAAAGGCCACGGAAATCCTCACCGAGCATGATATCACCATCATCGTCCGTTTCTATCAGGGCGACGGGCAGGCCAAGGCCTGGGGCTGCGATCTGACCTATGACTATGTGAAGATCAACGGCGACTATCGCTCTTAAGGAGGGTACATATGACCAACATCGCAAGCAAGGTGGAAACTTTGATGGAGGCGATGTCCTACCTGCAAAAGTATGCCGGTAAAATCGTCGTTATCAAATACGGCGGCAACGCCATGATCAACGAAGAGCTGAAGGACGCCGTGCTGCATGACGTGGTGATGCTAAAGCTCTTGGGCCTAAAGCCTGTGCTGAGTCATGGCGGCGGTCCCGGCATCAACAAGATGCTGGAAACGCTGAATATTCCCGTGGAGTTTATCGGCGGCCTGCGCTACACCTCCGAGGACATTATGCGGGTGGTGGAAATGGTGCTGGTGGGGCAGGTAAACACCGAACTGGTGGGCTTTATTAACAAGCTTGGCGGCAAGGCCGTGGGCCTGTCCGGCGTCAGCGGGGACATCTATCACTGCCACAAGCGCAGCGAGGAGCTGGGCTTCGTGGGCGACATTGATTACGTGGACCCCACCTCCATTCTCGCCATGCTGGACGCAGGCTTTATCCCCGTGGTTGCCCCTGTGGGGACCGACGGACAGGGCCACACCTACAACATCAACGGCGATACCGCCGCAGGCAAGCTTGCCAGCGCGCTGGGTGCGGAAAAGCTGGTGCTGCTGACGGACATTGAGGGCCTTTGCAACGACATCAAGCTGCGGGATGTCATCAGCTATCTCAACACCGGGGACATTCAGATGCTCAAGGACCGGGGGACCATCGCGGGCGGCATGATTCCCAAGGTGGACTGCTGTGTGCAGGCCATCGAAGAGGGCGTTGGCAGCGTGCACATCATTGACGGGCGCAAACCCCACAGTATCCTGTACGAAGCTTTTACCGACGAGGGCATCGGCACCACCGTGGGGACGGAGCGGCCCAGCCTCGGCATTAAATAACCAAAACAATATTTCAGATAACTACAAGGAGGGAACCACCATGATTGAGCTCTACAAAACCAACGCGGAGGTCATCGAGGCCGGTGACAAGTATCTGTACGGAAACCATGTCCGTATGCCCATCTCCATGGAGCGGGGCGAGGGCGCCTATGTCTTCGACAAGGACGGCAACAAGTATCTGGACTTTGTGGGTGGCATCGCCGTCAACGGTCTGGGCCACTGCCATCCTGCCATTGCCAAGTGCCTGCGGGAGCGGGCGGAGACGATTCTGCACTGCTCCAACTATTTTTACAACGAGCCTGCCGTGCAGACCGCCAAGCTGATTGTTGAAAACAGTTGCTTTGATAAGGTTCTGTTCGCCAACTCCGGCGCAGAGGCCAATGAGGGCCAGATCAAGCTGGCCCGCAAGTTCGCCAAGGACCACGGCCATCCCGAGCGCTTCGTGGTTATCACCATGAAGAACTCCTTCCACGGCCGCACACTGGCCACCGCCACCGCCACCGGCCAGTATGCCGTCCATCGCTTCTTCGAGCCCCTGCCCACCGGCTTCCGCTATGCCGAGTTCAACAATCTGAACTCCGTAAAGGATTTGATGGACGAGTATGTCTGCGGCATCCTCACCGAGCCTGTGCAGGGCGAGGGCGGCGTTCGTCCCGCTTCTCAGGAGTTTTTGCAGGGCCTGCGGGACCTGTGCGACGAGAAGGGCATCTTGTTGATGTTTGACGAGGTGCAGGTTGGCTCCGGTCGCACCGGCAAGCTGTTTGCCCATCAGAACTACGGCGTGGAGCCTGATACCTGCTCCATGGCAAAGGCGCTGGGCTCCGGCGTTCCCATCGGCGCGGTGTGCGCCCGTGGCGAGGCCACCCAGACTCTCACCCCCGGCACCCACGGCTCCACGTTCGCCGGAGGCCCCTTGGCCTGCGCGCTGGCTGCCACCACGCTGGACGTGATGCTCAACGAGGGCGTGATCGACCACTGCGCCAAGGTGGGCGAATACTTCCGCCAGCAGATGCGGGACGTGATCGCCGCAAAGCACCCCTCCGCCGTGAAGGAAATCCGGGGCCTCGGCCTGATTGACGGCATCGAGCTGAATCAGCCCTCCGGACAGCCGGTGGTGGACCTATGTTTCAAGGACAGCAAGGTGCTGATCAACAACACCAACGGTAACGTGCTGCGTTTCGTGCCTCCCCTGATTGTCACCGAGGCGGAGATTGACATTGTGATTAAGGCCGTGGACGACGCCATGACCAAGCTGGGCTGGTAATAAAGCCCTTCCCGGCAGCCCCTTTTCTCCGCGGGCCGCATTCACGGCGCGGGGAAGAGGGCAAGTCCGGCCCGTTAGCGCCCGAACCCCTGCATGAGTGGTTTTCGGAGAGAAAAGGGCGGCATAACTGCGAAATGTCGGTTATTTTATCGAAGAGAAGGACTCACCAAATTACCGTAAAAGCACACCTCTGAACGAATACATTGGCGATCAACGGAAATCGGAATGAAAAGTGAAGAAAGGTTGGTAAAACGATGAGTGGAGAAAACAAGGTAAAGGAACCCAGAATGCCAAAACTGTGGGAGGCCCTGCTGACCATGCTGTTCCTGGTGGTCATGCTGGCAATCGGCATCGTTGTCTACGGAGTAGACCCCCACGTTCCCATGTTTATCGGCGTGATCGGCGCCGCACTAATGGCGCTGTATCTCGGTTACAAGTGGGAGGACATTGAAAAGTCCATGATGGACGGCATTTACAAAGCATTGCAGTCTATCATTATTCTCACAATTATCGGCATTCTGATCGGCGTGTGGATTGACTCGGGCGTTGTTCCCTCCATGATTTACTACGGCCTGAAGGTTCTCAAGCCCAGCATCTTCTTTATCGCAGCGCTGCTGATTTGCTCTGTCACCTCTCTGGCCACCGGCACCTCCTGGGGCACCATGGGCACCATGGGCGTGGCTCTGATGGGCATTGGCATGGGCCTTGGCATGAACCCCGGCATGACTGCCGGCGCGGTTATTTCCGGCGCATACTTTGGCGACAAGATGTCCCCCCTGTCCGACACCACGAACCTGGCCCCCGCTATGGCCGGAACCGACGTGATGACCCACGTCAGATTTATGATTCTTCCCACCGCCGTGGTCTACGCTGTGTGTCTGGTGGTATACGGCGTTTTGGGCTTCACTCAGTATCACGGCGGCGAGGCCGACCTGAGTCAGGTGCAGGTCCTCTCTGACGCGCTGAGCGGCCTGTTTAACGTCAATCCGATTCTGCTGCTGCCTCCCGTTATCGTTATTGTGGCGGTGGCCTGCAAGATTCCGGCTATTCCCGGCATCACTCTCGGCATTCTCTCCGGCGCTCTGTGCGGCCTGATCTTCCAGCCGGACTGCACGCTGGGCACCCTTTTCTCCTGCGGCATGGGCGGCTATGAATGCAACACCGGCGTGGAGTCTATTGACAGCCTGCTTTCCAGCGGCGGCCTTATGAACATGATGTTCTCCGTCTCCATGACCATCATCGCCATGATGTTTGGCGGAATTATGGAGTATACGCATCAGCTTGAGGTCATCGTGAACAAGCTGAAGGCACTTGCCAGAACACCCGCCACGCTGGTCACGCTTACCGAGGCCACCTGCGTAATTTCCAACGCCACCATGCCCGAGCAGTACATCTCCATCGTGGTTCCCGGCCGGATGTACGCCGAGGAATACCGCAAGATGGGCCTGCATCCCAAGACTCTGTCCAACGCCTTGGAGGGCGCAGGCACCGTTACCTCCGCCCTGATCCCCTGGAACACCTGCGGCGTGTTTATCGTCAGCACGCTGGGCATTACCACCGCCCAGTATGCACCTTACGCCGTGTTTAACTGGCTGATGCCCATCGTCGTGATTGTGATGGCCTTTATGGGCCTGACCGTGGCTGATGCGGACGGTGTGCGCCTGGCAAGTAAGAAGAAGGGTGCGGCGCCGGTAGCCAAATAATTAAAAGACAGGAAGCAAATGTATGTCTGCAAACCAAACTCGTTATCCCAAATTGGAGATTGATTTGGATAAATTGCAGGAGAATCTGGCAGCGCTCATTGAGCGCTGCCAGGATTCCTGTGTGGAGGTTGCCGGCGTTGTCAAGGGCGCAACGGCGCTTCCGGAGGTGGCGCGGGTGTTCGCCCGCAGCGGCGTGCGATTCGTGGCCACCTCCCGCATCGATCAGCTCCGCTCCATGCGCGCCGCCGGGATTGAGGCGCAGCTAATGCTGATTCGCGTTCCTATGCTCTCCGAGGCGGAGGACGCGGTGGCATTGAGCGACGCAAGCCTGCAAAGTGATCTTACCGTCATCCGCGCCATGAACGCCGCTGCAAAACGGCAAGGTAAAATTCATCAGGTTCTTTTGATGATTGACCTTGGTGATTTGCGGGAGGGCTTTTGGGACGCGGAGGAAGTGGTGGACGCGGCTTTGGAAATCGAAAGCAGCCTCAAAAATCTCCGCCTGATTGGCGTGGGCGTCAACCTGAGCTGCTATGGCTCTGTGAAGCCCAACACAAGGAACATGCAGGGGCTGGTTTCTCTGGCGGCAGACGTGGAAAAGGCCATTGGCCGCCCTCTGGAGTATATCAGCGGCGGCGCGTCCACCTCCATGTACATGGTTCTGAACGGGACCATGCCCTGCCGCATGAACCTGCTCCGTCTGGGCGAAATTGTCCTCACCGGGCAAATTTACGGATGCAGCCCGGACTTTACCCACAAGGACGTATTTACCCTCAAGGCGGAGGTTGTAGAATGCCGGGACAAGCCCAGCTTCCCTGTGGGAGAGCTGACGGTGGACGCCTTCGGCAAAATTGCAAGCTACGAAGACCGGGGCATCCGGCGGCGAGCGCTGGTGGCTCTTGGCCGAGTGGATTACGGCGATTTTGCCGACATTAGGCCCCGGCTTCCCGGTGTGGAAATTCTGGGGGCTTCCTCCGACCACACCATTTTGGATGTGGAGGCTGTAAAGGATCAAATTCAGGTGGGCGACGTGTTGGAATTTGACGTGGCCTACCCCTCCCTGGTGTATCTGACCAACACGAACAGCGTGGAAATTACCTATCGGGGCGGAGAACCGCGTTAAACTCCGCAGCCATCTCCCTTAAACGTACCGGCAGGGCCTCCGCAAGCGGAGGCCCTGCTCGTTTTTTGCAGAATCGGGTTATCTGCCGAGATAAAATTGCAATTTATGCAGGTCAAAATTTTTCCGCTATTTGTTTAATGCGTTATTCACTAAAACCGCAATATTTATCATTGAATTTGATCTCCTTTTGGTGAAACCCACTGATATAGGTGTATTGACAATTCGTCTCCAAAGGAATATGATACATTTTGTTTGATTTTTTGAATATTATAGCATTTTTGTAACCTTTTAAATTAAGGCAATATAATCGCCTGCGGCCTTGTCTCGAAATGCATTGCCAGACACTCTGGCTTTTTTAATAAAGACAAATTACGTACATTTCTGCTGTTCTTAGTTTGTTGAAATGCGCGTTTTTGCTTTTTCGGAGACACGCTGACAAAAGACCGTTTTGGCGCAAAACACAAAGAGAAATTGACATTTCAGGCACAAAAAACATAGCAACATTGAGTGTGGGAGGATATATTATGAGAAATTTAAAAATTTCCAGAAAGCTAACCATTGGGTTTGGGACCGTTTTTGCTCTGCTGATTATTTCAACCGTTATTTCCTTATTTAGTCTGAATACACTGTATTCGCAGATTACTCGATATCAAGACGACGCTCTTCCAAACACCGTAAATGTCTGGACTTTGCGCAGGTATAACATCTCCCTGCAACGGTACATGGCTCTGGTGTTTCTGACTGACGACGCATCGCAGCAGCAGAAATATATAGATAAGATTACTTCCGAGCAGGTCGGGCTTGACGAAGTGCTGGTGGATTTTAGGGCGGCTTCCGGTGCAAGTGAGGAAACCCTAAAGAGTCTTGATGAAATTATGGAACAAAATGCGACCTATCAGCAAGTCCTGCTTTCTTATGCAAAGCGCGGTACTGCCGATTCGCTGGAACAGGGCAAACAGCTATTGATTGACGAGTATATTCCCAATGCCTCACAAGTTGGGGATGTTGTGAACGAGGTTGCGGAAACCATCAACACCCGCATGAGCGAACTTAACGTGCAAGCCGCGCGGACAAGAGCAATCTCGCTGGCTGTTCTTGCGGGATCCGCACTTTTCTCATTATTTTTCTGTATCATCATCACCATTATGATTACCCGCTCGATTGCAAGGCCCATTAGGGAGATCGAGGGCGTATACAAAGAAATCGAAAAAGGCAATATGCGCGCTCAGATTACTTATAAGAGCAAGGACGAGCTGGGCCGTATGGCTGACAGCATCCGAACCGCAAATGAAAAGATACTGTCTTACATACAGGACATCGGGGCCAAGCTGGAGCTTCTCGCAGGCGGAGATATGAGAATACGGGTTGACTTGGACTACGAAGGTGATTTCAAGCCCATTAAGCATGGCCTTGTAGCAACCGCTTCAGCGCTCAACAACGTGCTCTCCGCTATTAACGAGGCTTCAAACCAGGTTGACACAGGCGCGGGACAGGTTTCCAGCGGGGCGCAGGCTCTGGCAGCGGGAACAACCGAGCAGGCTGCAACCGTGGAAGAGCTGAACTCCTCCATCACCAGCGTCTCTCAGTTGGCCGAAAGCAATGCGCTCAGCGTGAAAAAGGCCTCTGAGTATGTAAATCAGGTCGGTGAGAGCACGGCAGTCAGCAACGAGTATATGCAGCGTCTTAACATCGTCATGAAAGAGATCGGCGACTCTTCTCAGCAAATTTCAAAGATTACAAAGCTGGTGGAGGACATCGCGTTCCAGACAAATATTCTTTCCCTGAACGCCGCTGTCGAGGCCGCCCGTGCCGGAAGCGCCGGCAAGGGCTTTGCCGTTGTCGCCGATGAGGTTCGAAACCTCGCAGCCAAGTCCGCCGAGGCCGCGCAGCAAACCGCCGAGCTGATTGAAAAGTCCGTTTCCACAGTTGCGGAGGGTGAAAAGCTGGCGGCGGATACCCTTGCGCGTCTGGCCGACGTTTCTGGAAAAGCCGGTATGGTCGTGCAGGCAATGCAGGAAATCGAAGCCGCTTCTTCTGAGCAGGCTGCTTCTATCGAGCAGGTCAGCGAGGGCCTGACGCAAGTTTCCACCGTCGTTCAGACAAATGCCGCAACTGCCG
Organism: Oscillibacter sp. UBA6647; assembly: GCA_002455655.1. Lineage (GTDB taxonomy): Bacteria > Bacillota > Clostridia > Oscillospirales > Oscillospiraceae > Oscillibacter. The sequence continues at coordinate 28,091 of DKLF01000121.1, forward strand.
AGGAAAGCTCCGCCTCCAGCGAGGAACTGGCCGCGCAGGCACAGGCTTTGCAGCATGAAATCGCAAAATTCAAGCTGGAGGATTATGACAGCACCGTGCGGCTCCCCTCCAAAGACCCGGAGACAGGCGCGGAGTTGGTCGAGGCTATTCCGGAATCCCGGGCGGCGCTTACCGCAGGCCGGGAAAAATATTAAACACAGTCCATGGGAATGCGCCACCGATAGTGGCGCATTCCCATGAATATTCATAGCTTTCCACAGCGCTGCTCGGAGGCGGATGGACGCGTCTGTTGCGGCGCACCGCAGCGTTGGTTCCATTCAAGCACAGCTCTTTCCGGCATTGCGAAGCTATAAAAGCGCCCCTTGATTTCTATTGAAATCAGGGGGCGCTTTTGTCTTATTATAACGCCTTCAAATCAGGGAAATCCTTATTTCCGCGGATTCTTAATGGCGGCCTGCGCGGCGGCAAGACGGGCGATGGGCACACGGAAGGGAGAGCAGGACACATAGTCCAGACCCACCTTGTGGCAGAACTCCACGGAGGTGGGGTCACCACCGTGCTCGCCGCAGATGCCAAGGTGCAGATCGGAGCGGGTCTGGCGGCCCAGCTTCACAGCCATCTCCACCAGCTTGCCCACGCCCGTCTGATCCAGATGGGCGAAGGGGTCGGACTCGTAAATCTTCTTCTCGTAATAGGCATTCAGGAACTTGCCCGCGTCGTCACGGCTGAAGCCAAAGGTCATCTGAGTCAGGTCGTTGGTGCCGAAGGAGAAGAAGTCAGCCTCCTTGGCAACCTCGTCGGCGGTGAGGGCAGCACGGGGAATCTCAATCATGGTGCCCACCTCATACTTCATGTCGACGCCGGACTCCTTGATGAGCCTGTCGGCCACAGCCACCACGATTTCGCGGACGTACTTCAGCTCCTTCACCTCGCCGATCAGGGGAATCATGATGTTGGGGGTAATGCTGTACACGCCCTTCTTGGTGACGGCGATGGCGGCGTTGATCACCGCGGTGGTCTGCATCTCGGCAATTTCCGGATAGGAAACGGCCAGACGGCAGCCGCGATGACCCATCATGGGGTTAAACTCATGGAGACTCTCAATGACGTTTTTCAGCTTCTCCACAGTGATGCCCAGCTCGCCTGCAATTTCCTGAATGTCGGACTCCTTCGTGGGCAGAAACTCGTGCAGAGGGGGGTCCAGGAAGCGGATGATAACGGGGCAGCCCTCCATGGCTTCATAAATGCCCTCAAAGTCGCTCTGCTGATAGGGCAGGAGCTTGTCGAGAGCCTTGCGGCGCTCCTCTTCCGTCTCAGCCACGATCATTTCTCGCATGGCCTTGATGCGCGCACCCTCGAAGAACATGTGCTCGGTGCGGCAAAGGCCAATGCCCTCAGCGCCGAAGCCGCGGCCCTGGGCGGCGTCTCTGGGCGTATCGGCGTTGGTGTAGACGCCCATCTGGCGGTACTCGTCGGCCCAGCCCATCAGGCGGCCAAAATAGCCGGAGTTGGGGTCGGCGGGGATGGTGCCCACGGCCTCGCCGTAGATATTGCCGGTAGAGCCGTCCAGGGAAATCCAGGTCCCCTCGGAATAGGTCTTTCCGCCCAGCTCAAACTGCTTTTTCTCATAGCTCACCACGATTTCGCCGCAGCCGGACACGCAGCAGGTGCCCATGCCACGGGCCACCACGGCGGCGTGAGAGGTCATGCCGCCCCGGACGGTGAGGATGCCCTGCGCAACCTGCATGCCCTCGATATCCTCGGGAGAAGTCTCCAGCCGGACCAGAATCACCTTTTCGCCCCGGTCGGACCACTCCTTGGCGTCCTCCGCGGTGAAGACCACGCGGCCACAGGCAGCGCCCGGAGACGCGGCCAAACCCTTGCCGATGACGGCAGCCTTTTTCAGGGCCTCAGGGTCGAACTGGGGGTGCAGCAGCGCGTCCAACTGCTTGGGGTCCACGCGCAAAACGGCTTCCTTCTCGGTAATCATGCCCTCGTCCACCAGATCCACAGCCACCTTCAGGGCGGCGGCGGCGGTGCGCTTGCCGTTGCGGGTCTGAAGCATATAGAGCTTGCGGTCCTGAATGGTAAACTCCATATCCTGCATATCGCGGTAATGCGCCTCCAGCTTGTTGGCAATCTGGGCAAACTCCTCGTAAACCTCGGGCATCTCGTCCTTCAGCTTGCTGATGGGAGAGGGCGTACGCACGCCGGCCACCACATCCTCGCCCTGGGCGTTGATGAGATACTCGCCAAATAGGGCCTTTTCGCCGGTGGCGGGGTTACGGGTGAAGGCCACGCCGGTGCCGGAATTATTTCCGGTGTTGCCGAAGACCATGGACTGCACGTTGACGGCGGTGCCCCAGTCGTAGGGAATCTCGTTCATCCGGCGATAGAAGTTGGCCCGGGGATTGTCCCAGGACCGGAACACGGCCTTCACGGACTCCATCAACTGAACCTTGGGATCCTGCGGAAAGTCCTCGCCCTTTTCCTTCTTGTAAAACTCCTTGAATTTGACGGTCAGCGCCTTCATATCCTCGGCGTCCAGATCGAGATCGTTTTCCACGCCCTTTTTGGCCTTCATCTCGTCGATGATTTCCTCAAAGCGCTTCTTGCTCAGCTCCATCACCACGTCAGAGAACATCTGAATGAACCGGCGATAGGAGTCATAGGCAAAGCGGGGATTGCCGGTCTTCTTGGCAAAGCCCTCCACGGCCACATCGTTCAGGCCCAGATTCAGGATGGTGTCCATCATGCCGGGCATGGAGGCCCGTGCGCCGGAGCGGACGGAAACCAGCAGCGGGTCGCTGGGGTCACCGAACTTCTTGCCGTTTTCCCCCTCCAGCCAGGTCATATTCTCCTCAATCTCCGCCTGAATGCCGGCGCTGATCTGGCGACCGTCGGTATAATACTGGGTGCAGGCCTCGGTTGTGATGGTGAAGCCCTGAGGGACGGGCATCCCGGCCAGAGTCATCTCGGCCAGGTTTGCGCCCTTGCCGCCCAGCAGCTCGCGCATTTCCTTATTTCCCTCGGAAAATTTGTAGACATATTTTTTTGCCATGTGTTTTTCCTCCGTCTTAGAATTGCCCTGCGGCAGGGAAAGCCAGTAAACGATTGCCTCAAGAATTGAATAGAATCATTATATAGGGATATGAAGGAAAAGACAAGTCACAATTCAATCAGACGAACTACGGAGAGCAAAAATTGTAAGAGAAATTTTGTACAATTTCTACAACGCGCATGAATTTCAGGCCTAAAAACGGAGCGAGTTGATTTATTCACATATTTGACATATAATACAAGCAACTGTAAAATAGGTAAAAATTACGAGGAGGGCTAACTAAATATGCCTTTTCACATCAATTTTACACCCGGAAACGGCTTTGATCCCAGCGGCTCCGGGGGCTTTGGGGGACCTCAAAGCGGCGGAAACGGAGCCACTCCCCCGCCATTTACCCGGCGGCCCAAAAAGGAGCGCAAGCCCCGCAAGTCCGTTGGCAACCGGTTTACCCGTGTGCTGCTCAATCTGCTGGTGACGCTGGCGGTGGGCTTGGCTTATTTTTATGTAAATCTGCCTGCGCTGAATTTCCAAAGCCAGGAGTTTTATGTGTTTCTATTCCTGCTGTGCGCGGTATACTGCGGCTGCGCGGTGCTCACCTCCGGCTTTCAGGGCGACGGAGCGAAGGGTTACTTCCATTTTGTAAAAAAGCAGTGCACAATTCCCTTTTCTCTGGCATTGGCAATGATTATTGTGACGGCGGTGGGCTCGCTTGCGGGCTGGGTGGTCATTCGCGCCAAGAGTTACAGCGAGCTGCTTCCGATTGAGACGGGGGACTTTGCCCAGGATGTGGATGAGATCTCCTATGATCAGATTCCCATGCTGGACGCGGACTCCGCCGCCCTGCTGGGCAACCGGAAGCTGGGCGAACTGGCGGACATGGTTTCCCAGTTCGAGATTCTCAGCACCTATACCCAGATTAACTACCGGGGCCGCCCTGTCCGGGTCACCTCTCTGGCTTACGGCGATGTTATCAAGTGGTTTACCAACCGGGCGCAGGGTCTTCCGGCCTATATCATCATTGACATGGTGACGCAGGACGCGGATGTAATCCGGCTTCCCGAGGGTATGAAATACACCGTGGCAGAGCACTTTGGCCGCAATCTTAACCGGCATCTGCGGTTTCAGTTCCCCACCATGATGTTTGACACGCCGGTGTTTGAGATTGATGAGGAAGGCGTTCCCTATTGGGTCAGCGCCCGCATCGTGAAAACCATCGGCCTGTTTGGCGGCATGGATATTCATGGCGCGGTGCTCACCAACGCCATCACCGGCGAAAGCACGTATTACGAGGATGTCCCCACTTGGGTGGACCGGGTATACAACAGCAATCTGGTGATGCAGCAGTATGACTATTACGGCAGCTATCACAGCGGCTTTTTCAACTCCATTTTCGGCCAGCGCAACGTGACCCAGACCACCGAAGGCTATAACTATATTGCCATCGGAGACGACGTGTATATGTACACAGGCGTCACCTCCGTCACTTCTGACGAGTCTATTATCGGCTTTTTGCTGTGCAATCAACGGACCAAGGAGACGCATTTTTACTCCATCGCGGGGGCAACGGAGTATTCCGCCCAAGGCTCCGCCCAGAGTAAGGTCCAGCAGATGAACTATCAGGCCACCTTCCCCCTGCTGTTGAACATTGCCGAACAGCCCACCTATTTCATGGCGCTGAAGGGCGCGGATGGTCTGGTGAAGATGTATGCCATGGTCAACGTCCAGCAGTATCAGATTGTGGCCACCGGGTCCACGTTGGCGGAGTGCGAAATCAACTACCGCACCGCTTTGGCGGACAACAAGCTGATTGACAACGATCAGGCGGAGGTGGTCCCCTCCGATCAGCAGGAAATTTCGGGCGTTTTGGCAGAAATCCGCTCGGCGGTGATGGACGGAAACAGCTATTACTTCCTGCGTCTGGAGGGAGCGGACACGTTCTACGCCGTCAGCGCGGCAAAAAATCCTCTGGCGGTGATTCTCAACGTGGGCGACCGGGTGCGTGTCACCTATACCGCAGGCAGCGAGGGCAGCATCCTCACCGCGGGCAGCGTGACGGCAGAGGGCAAAACGGCGGAGTCGGTTTTGCCGCCCGCCCAGACGGACGTTTCGGAACCCGACGGAACGCAGACGGAGCAGACGCCCGCCGACGACGCGCAGGCCCCCGCTGAGGTTGCTTGAGTTCTTTAACCCTTCGCGGGACGATCAAACGTGGGCGCAAAGGTTTCTATCTGAAATTTCAGACAATCAAGCGCATCAATTATAATTGTGCTGTGCGGAAAAAGGCGGTGGACGGTCATATGACTGTCCACCGCTCAGTCTGTCGAAGAACCCGGTTTACGCGGCAGCATAAACCGGGTTCTGGCTATATTCAAGCCAGAAAAGGGCGTATGGGAAGCGGAACAAAGAAGTCCTCCACTTCCATTTGGCCAGCTTTTTGAGATTCATGGAAGCAAATTTAAGCTTCACCCAGTTGGTTACCTGAGTGAGGCCTCGGCACTGCGCATAACGCATAGCGTGTTTTTCCTTGGCGTCAGCAAAGACCCGTTCTATGGTTTCTTTGCGCCGCGCGTACAGCTCCCGATATTCCGGTGTGTAACGGGCATCGTCCGCCAGCTCTTCGTAATCCTTCCAAATGTGCCGCTGCACCGTCTTGACGCAATCTTTGGAGTGGGTACACATCTGTCGGGTGGGGCAAGTGGCGCAGATTTTGGGGTCGCTTTTGTATTCCCGATAGCCTTCCCGGTTTGTCGTGGCGTAGCGTAGGGGATGGTATTCCGGGCAGATGATGCAGTCATAGTATTCATCATAAACATACTTCCACCACGCATGGCCGCCTTTCATGGTCATGGGGCGCTTGTAGGCTGTGGATAGTACGCGGGAATCCTTAAAAACCTTCTTGCAGATGTGGGGCGTCTTATAGGCGGAGTCAGCGACGACAGTCTCAATATCGGGAAAGGACGCTGTCACTTTGTCATATACATCATCAAAAGCCACGCTGTCATGGACGTTTCCCGCCGTGACCACGGTTTCCAGAATGAAACCGTTCTTGTCGCAGGCGGTGTGGGCTTCATAGGCAAACTTACGCTCGTGCTCTCCCTTCACAAACAGCCCGCAGTCCGGGTCTGTTACACTCTTTGTCACTGTGCGGGTTTTCTTTTCCTTTTTCCGGCGAGCCAGCTTCTTTTTGGAGGTGTTGTCCCGGCGCTTTTTCGGCGGCACGGGTGGTTCTTCATCATCCTCAAACGGCGCCTTGCCGTGGGCTTCCCGGTCAGCGTTCACCTCTTCCATCAGTTCCTGCGCATAGCGTTTGGATGCTACCGGAATGACTGCCTTGACCTGCTTTTTCGTGTTGGCGCTGGCTTTAATGTGGGTTCCGTCGATGAATACCGCTTGAGGCGAGAGATAGCCCGCGTCCGCGACTTCCTCCAAAATCCACGCAAAGATTTGATTGACTGTTTCCTCTGTAAAGCGGTGACGGAAATTGTAGCTCACTGTGGAAAAGTGGGGCGTCCCCTCCTGAAGCGTGTAGCCCAGAAACCAGCGGTAGGCCGTGTTTAAATAAACCTCCTCCGCTGTTCTGCGCAGAGAGGGCAGCCCATACAGGTGCTGGATGAGCACGGTCTTCACCAGAACAACCGGGTCTACACTGGGTCGACCGTTATCCTCGCTGTAGAGCGGCTCCACCATCTCGTACACCCGTTCCCAGTTTACTGCCGCGTCAATTTTCCGCAGCAGATGATTCTGCGGTACCAGACTTTCCGTATCTACCATTTCTAGCACGCCGCGATCTAATTTTCCTCGTTGCAACATTCCACATCACCCAAGTACTATTTTATCAGATATAAATGAAAAAGCCCAGCTCTTGCTAGGCTTTTTCGACAGACTGGGCGGTGGACGGTCATATGACTGTCCACCGCTTTTTGCAGGTCGAGATATTACTTGTGCACGCAGAGCTTTTCATCCGTATAGCTGAGGTGAGCCGTGTCGCCGGATTTCAGTCCCCCGCTGAGCAATTGCTCCGCCACGGCGTCCTCCACCTTGCTTTGAATGGCCCGGCGAAGAGGCCGCGCGCCATATTTGGGGTCAAACCCTTCCTTGGCAAGGGCCTCCACCGCCGCATCGTCGGCCTCCAGCTTCACACCCATGGCGGACATGCGCTTTTCGGTGGCCTTCAGCATCCGACGGGCAATTTCGGTGATGTCTTCCTGCGTCAGACGGCGGAAGACAATGATGTCGTCAATCCGGTTCAAAAACTCGGGACGGAAGGTGCGCCGCAGCTCATCCAGCACCAGCTCGCGGCCTTTTTCATAGGCTCCTGCTTCATCTTTCACAGCCGCGCCGCTGTCAAAGCCCAGCCGGTTTCCGGCGGAGGTAATGCTGGACGCGCCCACATTGCTGGTCATGACGATGACGGTGTTTTTGAAGTCCACGGTGCGGCCCTGAGAATCAGTGATGCGACCGTCTTCAAGGATTTGCAGCAAGATGTTCCACACGTCCTCGTGGGCCTTTTCAATCTCGTCGAACAGCACCACGGAATAGGGCTTTCTGCGAACCTTTTCCGTCAGTTGTCCGCCCTCCTCGTGGCCCACATAGCCGGGGGGAGAGCCAATCAGGCGGGAGACGGTGTGCCGCTCCATATACTCGGACATATCAATGCGGATCATGGCCTTCTCGTCGCCGAACATGGACTCTGCCAGAGCCTTGCTCAGCTCGGTTTTACCCACGCCCGTGGGGCCGAGGAACAGGAAGGACCCGATGGGCCGCTTGGGATCCTTTAACCCCACCCGGCTCCGGCGGATGGCTCTTGCCACAGCCGCCACGGCCTCGCTTTGACCCACCACCCGCTGATGAAGTTCGTCCTCCATCCGCAGCAGTCGGGCGCCCTCGTCCTCTGTCAGGCGGGTGACGGGGATTCCCGTCCACTCCGCCACCACGGCGGCTACGTCTTCCGCCCGCACGGGACGGTGAGAGGAATTGTTCCGGCGGCGTTTGTCCCGCTCCAGCTCTGCCTGCTCCTGATAATCTTTTTCGATATCTCGGAGCTGGGCGGCCTTTTCATAGTCCTGCGCCGCCACGGCGGCGGTTTTGTCCTTTTGCAGGGCCGCGATTTTCTCCTCCAGACTCTTCAACTCTTCGGAAGGCTCTTCCTCCTCCATCCGTACCCTAGAGGATGCCTCGTCCATCAGGTCGATGGCTTTGTCGGGCAGGAATCGGTCGTTGATATACCGGGAGGACAGCTCCACCGCGGCGGAGAGGGCCTCGTCGGTGATTTTCAGCTTGTGGTGCTGCTCATACCGCTTGCGCAGACCCTTGAGAATTTCAAGGCTGGCCTCCTGCGTCGGCTCGCCCACCTGAACGGGCTGGAACCGCCGCTCCAAAGCCGCGTCCTTTTCAATATACTGACGGTACTCGTTCAGCGTGGTGGCACCAAGGCAGCGGATTTCGCCACGGCCCAGCGCAGGCTTGATAATGTTGGCCGCGTCCACCGCACCCTCGGCGCTGCCCGCGCCCACGATGGTGTGCAGCTCGTCGATAAAGAGAATCACGTCTCCGTCTCGCTTCACCTCATCCAGCGCCTTTTTGATGCGCTCTTCAAACTCGCCCCGGTACTTGGTCCCAGCCACCATGCCGGAGAGGTCCAGCGAAAGGACCCGCTTATCCAGCAGTTCGTCGGGTACGTCACCCAGCGCGATTTTCCGGGCCAGCCCCTCGGCGATGGCAGTTTTGCCAACGCCCGGCTCGCCGATCAGGACGGGGTTGTTCTTGGTCCGGCGGGACAGGATTTGAATGACTCTTTGAATCTCCGCGTCCCGGCCGATCACCGGGTCCAGCTTGCCGGCCCGGGCGTTTGCGGTCAGGTCCCGGGTAAACTCTCGCAGGGTTTTGTCCTGACTGTCATCCCGAACGCCTCCGGTAGGCCGGGTCCCTTCCCGGCCCTGCGCCCGTGGAGCCTCGTTCATTTTCTGCATCAGGGCGGTATAAAGTTGCTTTGCGTCTAACCCGGCGGTTCGCAGGATGCGCACCGCCATGTTGTTTCCTTCCCGCAGAAGGCCCGCCAACAAATGGGCAGTACCCACGAAGTTATAGCCGCCTCTGGCTGCATCCTCCACGGCCAGCTCCACCACCCGCTTGGCGCGGGGAGTCAATCCCTGCGCGGGGTTGCCGCCAGGCAGCCCCGCCCCGACGCTCTTTTTAATAATTTCCACAATCATGCCGTCGGTCAGTCCGGCGGTTTCCAGCACGCCGTGAGCTGTGCCGTTGGGTTCTCTTAAAAGGCCCAGCAGAAGATGCTCGGTCCCTACGTAGCCGTGGCCCAGCTCTCCTGCCGCCTCCTGTCCCAGCCGCAGGGCCTCTTCGGCTCTGGGGCTGAATCTTGTCTCATTCATTGTTTTTCTCCCCTTTCAAAGGAACGTCCTTGTTATTCCGCCTTGGGCGGCGCCTGATCCTTGGCAGGTGCCTGCTGCTGCGGCTTTTCCTGATCCAGCTCGTGAATCTGATCCCGTATTTGCGCGGCTTTTTCAAAGTCCTCCCGCAGCACGGCAGCTCTCTGCTCCAGACGCAGGGCATTTAACTGACGCATTTTCGCAAAATATGCCTGCTCCTTCTCCTCCACCAAGGGTTTTTCCCGGACCTCCTGCTGCTGTGCGGGAGCCGCGCCCAGCGCGGGCATCTGGCGAAAGAAATCGTCAAAAATATCCTCTCCGAAAAGGGACGGTCCCAGCAGAGAGGTCTGGGGGCTGAAAAAGCTGTTCAGCAGGCCACCGCCGAAAAAGTCCTGCATCATTCTGCGGTTATGCGCGGCCACGGCCTGAGTATAGCCCAGCTTTTCGGCGCACTCGCTGCAAAGATGGGCTTTCTCCACATGTCCGTTCACGTTGCTCTCATAAACGAAGTTGATTTCATTCTTTCCACAATGTTCGCATTTCATAATTGTTTCCTCCTCAAGTCTATATAAAAATCATTATCCAAAACAGTTTGTACCGCGCGCGGTCTTGTCTTCCCGGCACGTGGACAGGGAAAATCACTCCACCTGATGAATCAAAACCTGCTTCATCATTTCCGCCCGGACGGAATCACGCAGCTCTCGGGGCACAGCCCCCAGCGCCCGGTCGTCCATACAGGTCAGCAGCGTTTCCCCCACGCTGTCCTCCAGCGCACCGGAAGACACCAAGTTGCTCAAAATCGCTCTTGCCGAGGGGAAATCCAGCCGATCGCCCACGGAGTTAATCACATGCATCAGCAGCATCTGCCGGTCCATGCGCACCCGGGTAATCCGGATATATCCGTTGCCCCCCCGGCGGCTTTCCACGATATAACCGTGCTCAGGGGAAAAACGGGTGCTCATTACGTAGTTAATCTGGCTTGGCACGCAGTTAAACCGCTGAGCCAAATCGCTTCTCTGCACCTCCAGCACTCCGCCGTCGGCCTCGTTCAGGCTTTCTTGCAGGAAGCTGGCAATCAAATCGGAGATGCCCACTTAGACCGCCTCTTTCTCTTATGTTAATTCACTCATAACGCCTTGTATCAGGTTTGACTTTGACTTTCTTTAACCTTTGTTTGATACGTAGTATAGCACCGTCATCAGAAATGTCAAGGGGTATTTTTTGACTTTCTTTGACCAAATTGAAAAGAAATTGTGAACACCACCCAATCTCTCTCAAAAGTTACAAAAAACGCGGTTATACACGACAAACTGCCTAAATTTCCAATATATTTTTCACAGAAACGCTTGCTTTTTTTTTAACGTGTGCTACAATAAATTTACTAATTTTATGGAGGTGCTTTTCCATGGCTTACAAGATTACTTCTGCCTGCGTAAGCTGCGGCTCCTGCGCGGATGTTTGCCCCGCCGGTGCTATCAGCCAGGGTGATGATTCCTATGTGATCGATGCCGGCGCTTGCCTGGACTGCGGTGCTTGCAGCGATACCTGCCCTAGCAGCGCCATCGTTCCCGGCGAATAACCAGATTCGTACATAAAAGCGCCGCAGGTTTTCTGCGGTGCTTTTATTATGCCCGGAAGGGCATCTCTTGCGCGGGGCGGTACTTTGCCGTATAATAGAAGCACATCAGTCGGAAAGGGGGCGCACACCATGGAGCAATGGGACAGCCTGTGCCCCGGGGGCCTGCGCTTTTGCTGGGACGAGCGCGCCCACAAGCCCGGCACCGACAGTTTTTTGCTGGGGAGTTTTCCCCCGCTGCGTCCCGGTCTGCGGGTCTGCGATCTTGGTAGCGGAACGGGGCTTTTGGGTCTGCTCCTCCTTCAGCGACAGCGGGAGCTGCAAATTACCGGCGTTGAAATTCAGCCCCACGCCGCTGCGCTCTCCGACATGGCGGCGGCAGAAAACGACCTTGGGGACCGTCTGCGGGCCCTGCGAGGCGATTTGCGTCAAATTCGGGAGCTTTTGCCCGCCGGGGGCTTCGATCTGTGCGTCTCTAATCCCCCCTATTTTTTGGACGGAAGCGGCGCAGCCGCTCCGGTCCCTTCAAGGCGGACGGCCCGCAGCGAGACGGACTGCTCCCTTTCGGATTTATGCCGCGCGGCAGCGTATCTGCTGCGCTGGGGCGGTGCTTTTTGTCTGGTCCACCGCCCGGAGCGGCTGTGTGATATTTTCTGCGCCCTGCGGGAAAACGGACTGGAGCCAAAGCGACTGCGGATGGTAGAACCCCGTCCGGAAGCCGCACCGTCTCTTTTGTTGGTGGAGGCCCGCCGGGGCGGAAAGCCCGGGCTTTCCATCGAGCCGCCTTTGTGCCTGACGGATGCATCCGGCGGACCCTCGGCGGCATATGCCGCCGCCTATTTCCGAACACCTGAACAAAAGGAGAACATGCCATGAGCGGAACGCTGTATCTGGTCGCCACGCCCATCGGGAATCTGGGCGACTTTTCCCCCCGGGCGGTGGAGACACTGAGAACGGTGGACTTTATTGCCGCCGAGGACACCCGCGTCTCCGTGAAGCTGCTGAACCACTTTAAAATCAAGCGCCCGATGGTGAGCTATCACGCCCACAGCCACGTTTCCGCCGGGCAGTCTATTTTAAACCGCCTGCTGGCGGGAGAAAGCTGCGCTTTGGTGACGGACGCGGGCACGCCCGCCGTCTCCGACCCGGGCGAGGAACTGGTGCGCCTTTGCGCGGAGCAGGGCGTGGAGATTTTGGCCATTCCCGGCTGCTGCGCGGCGGTGAACGCGCTGGCGGTGAGCGGTCTGCCCACCGGGCGATTTACCTTCGAGGGCTTTCTCTCCACCAACAAAAAGGAGCGGCGCGAGCACCTTTCTTCCCTGCAAAATGAACGCCGCACCATGCTGTTTCACGAAGCGCCCCACAAGCTGCGCACCACGCTGGACGACCTGTGTGCCTTTTTTGGCCCGGAGCGAAAAATTGCCCTCTGCCGGGAGCTGACCAAGCTCCATGAGGAGACGATGCGCTGCACGCTGGGAGAAGCCGTGGCTTACTATCAGGAAAACAGCCCCCGTGGAGAATATGTTCTCGTGCTGGAGGGGGCGGCCCCTCCGGCGGAGGCGGAAATTACGCCCGAGGAGGGCGTCCGCCAGGTGCTGGAGCTGAAAAGCCGGGGCCTGCGGATGAAGGATGCGGTGCGGCAGGTGGCTGAGGCTACGGGCCTTTCCCGGAATGAGCTGTACAGTGCCGCCGTGGCCGCCGAAGCAGAGGAGCTTTAAAGAAGCAGACCCGCTTCCAAAATTTCTGCTTCAGCATTTCACATAAGTAGAATACAAAATGCCGCGCCGGAGGAATTTCCTCCGGCGCGGCATTTTATAAGCTCTTATTCGTCTTAAAACCGGGGTAGCTTGGAAACCACGTCCGCGCAGCGGGGGCAGAGCGTGGGATGGTCGGGGTTCTCCCCCACCTTAGCAGACTGCATCCAGCACCGCTCGCACTTGGCGCCGGCAGCCCTGCCCACCTCCACGGTGAGACCCGGGAAGTTGGTCCCCTTGCCCACGGTGGCTTCGGCGGAAGGCTCCGCTGTGGTGATATTGCAATCCGAGACGATGAACACCTCTGCAAGACTCACGCCCACAGTTGCCATCAGCGCCTGCGCCGCCGCGTCGTCGTCCGCGTGGAGAGAGACGCGGGCCTCCAGTGCCTTGCCAATTTTTTTGTCGGCACGGGCGGTTTCCAAAACCGCGTTCACGTCGTCCCGCAGGCGGACAATCGTCTCCCAGCGCTCCATGGCCTTTTCGCCCAGCGCATAGTCCGCAAAAGACCCGTTCATTTCGTTGAGCAGCACGTTGCGCCCGTCATCTCCAGACCTGTGGGTCATGGCCTGCCAAATTTCATCGCAGGTAAAGACCAAAACCGGAGCCATCAGTTTCGTCATGGTGTCCAGAATCAGGAACAGAGCGGTCTGGGCGCTGCGGCGGCGCTTGCCTTCCTCTTCCTCGCAGTACAACCGGTCTTTGATGATATCCAGATAGAAGTTGGACAGCTCCAGCACGCAGAAGTCATTGACGGCGTGGGTTACAACAAAAAATTCATAGTCGTCATAGGCTTTGAGGCATTTTTCGGTCAGCGCGTTGAGCCGGGTAACGGCCCAGCGATCCAGTTCCTCCATCTGATCAGCAGGGACCAGATCATCGGGATTAAACCCATCCAGATTACCAAGGCAATACCGGGCAGTGTTGCGAAATTTCAGATAGTTTTGGCTGAGCTGCTTGAAGATTCTGTCCGAGCCGCTCACATCGGAGTGATAGTCCGCGGAAGCCGCCCACAGGCGCAGCAGGTCCGCGCCGTACTGCTCGAAAATCTCTGCGGGGTCCATGCCGTTGCCAGCCGACTTGTGCATGGCCTTTCCCTGCTCATCCACGGTCCAGCCATGGGTGACACACTCTTTAAACGGCGCGCCCTTGCCAAAAGCGCCCACGGCGGTCAGCACGGAGGACTGGAACCAGCCGCGGTATTGATCCAATCCCTCCATATAGACGGTGGCAGGCCAGAAGCCCTGATCTTTTTTCATGGAGGCATAGTGGGTGGAACCGGAATCAAACCAGCCGTCCAGTGTGTCCTCTTCCTTGGTGAATCCGGATTTGGCGCCGCAGTGCGGACAGGCAAAGTCATGAGGCAGAATGTCCTCCGCCTCCTTGGCAAACCAGACGTTGGATCCCTCTGCCGCAAAGAGCTTGGAGATGGCGTCAATGGACGCGTCGGTGACGACAGGCTTTCCGCAGTCCTTGCAGTATACCACGGGAATGGGCAGGCCCCACTTGCGCTGGCGGGAAATGCACCAGTCGTTGCGCTCCCGGATCATGGACTTCATGCGCTCCTTGCCCCACGCGGGTACCCAGCGTACATCGTCGCAGGCGTCGCAGGCCTCCTCTTTGAAAGAGTCCACCGAGCAGAACCACTGGGGCGTGGCGCGGAAAATAATGGCTCCCTTGCAGCGCCAGCAGTGGGGATAGCTGTGCACGATATCCTCCCGGGCAAACAGCGCGCCGCTCTCCTTCATATCCGCCAGAATCACGGAGTTGGATTCCTCGGTCTTCATCCCGGCGTACTTTCCGGCATAGTCGGTGTGGCGGCCCTGATCGTCCACGGGCACCACCATGTCCATGCCGTACCGGCGACAGGTATCATAGTCGTCCGCGCCAAAGCCGGGGGCGGTGTGGACGCAGCCGGTGCCGGAATCCATAGTAACATAGTCCGCCAGCAACAGGCGGCTGGTTTTGTCAAGGAAGGGATGCTTCGCCAGCATATTCTCAAAAAACGCGCCGGGGTGCGTCTCCACGATTTCGTACTCTTCAAAGCCGCCAAGCTTCATAACCTTTTCCGCCAGCGCCTCGGCCATGATATACACCTCGCCGTTGGGGGCCTTCGCCAGAGCATAGCTCTCCTCGGGGTGCAGGGCGATGGCAAGGTTCCCCGGCAGGGTCCAGATGGTGGTGGTCCAGATGACGAAAAAGAGCTTGCTGTGGTCGAACTTGCCAAGCTTCCCGCCGTCATCAAGCATGGGGAACTTCACATACACGGTGGTGCAGGGGTCGTCCTGATACTCAATCTCCGCCTCGGCCAAAGCCGTCTCGTCGTGAGGGCACCAGTACACGGGCTTGAGGCCCTTGTAAATGTGGCCATTTTTGTACATCTCACCAAAAACCTTGACTTCTTCGGCTTCAAAGCCGGGGTCCATGGTCTTATAGGGATGCTCCCAATCGCCGATAACGCCCATGCGTTTGAAGCCGTCCATCTGCACGTCGATATAGTGCTGGGCAAAATCGTGGCAAGCGGAGCGGAACTCCGGCACGCTCATAGATTTGCGGTCCAGCTTATTCTTCTTAATAATGGCAGATTCGATGGGCATGCCATGGTTATCCCAGCCAGGGATATAGGGAGTATAATAGCCCCGCATGGCATAAGACCGGGTGATAAAGTCCTTGATGGACTTGTTCAGGGCGTGGCCCATATGCAGGTCGCCATTGGAAAACGGAGGGCCGTCGTGAAGGTTGAACAAAGGCTTTCCCTCGTTCTTTTTCAAAAGCGCGTTGTAGAGGTCCATATCCTCCCAGCGCTTGAGCATCTCCGGCTCTCGCTTGGGCAGCCCCGCCCGCATGGGGAAGTCGGTCTTGGGCAGATTGATGGTCTTGTTATAGTCCATGGAAATTCCTCCTAATTATAATTAATCAAAAATATTCAACAATCAGTTGTATTCAAAAACGGCAATCTTACAGGCGCGGCACAGCATCGTTCCGGGGAAATCATGAAACGGAATAATATCGAATCCACCCGCGGAATCATCCCCCGGCGCTCTGAGCAGCACCCTGTCTTCGGGCGCGCGAAAAACCGGCAGCTTCTCCTGCTGTGTCCAGTAACCGTATTTCTGGGTATACATGATTCCGGATTCCATCTCTCGGCCGCACTTTGGACAGTTCATTACTTTAGGATCCCCTTTCAGACAAAATAAAAAACGCCCTGTCTCCTAAAGAGACAGAAGCGTTTAAAATACTTCTGCGGTACCACTCTCGTTGCTTCTCCTCTTGCGGGAAAAAGCCGCTCACAGCCTGCATTCACAGGCCGACGGGTAACGCCGTCACACGTCCTAACTTACTCGCGTCGTCTTTCAGCAGGAGGCTCCAAGGTGATTTTCAGGTCCCGCCTGTCGGCAGCCCTTCCACCAAAATGGGCCGCTCTCTGTGCAAAGGCTGGGTCTTACTCGTCCTTATCCACGCCAACTATTCGATTTTCAAGACTATTATACCCGCCGCCGCCGATTTGTCAAGTCGGAAATTCCCCGGAAGGCGGTCCGGCTTTCCCGAATGCAAAGCCAAAGGGCCTGCCGCCTGCAATTCACAGACAGCAAGCCCCCGGCAAACAGGAACGCAAAGTGTTCCTTTATCACTGGTATCGGTAATGCTTCCCCGTGTACTCGTCCACGCAGGACAAAAACATTTCCCGGCTGCGAAACTCAATGGGCCGAAAGCCCTCCGCCTCGTGGAAGGAGACAATACGGTTCACGGTGTCTACCCATACGCGCCAGAGTCCGGCATTTCTTGTGGCTTCCATTCGGAAAGCTCCCTTCTTCTTATCTGCGGCTTCCGCCGCCCCGCACACAATTTCAAGGCGGAGTTCCCTATCCGCCGTCTTCTTGATTGATATGACGGTTCCCAGAGGCAAAAAGTTTCAGCTTTGCGCCTCTTTTTGTGCTCTTTCTTTTTCCAGCAACCCAATGCCCCGGTCCACCTGTGTCAAAAAGGTCTGCCACGCATCCTCGTTTTCCACGTAATACTTGGGGCAGTTCTTTCCCGATACGTCGTAATGGCGTAAAACGTCCTTGGAGGTCAGGCCAAACGCGTCGCACAAAAACGCCGTCAGCTCCGCCACCCGGTCATAGGTCACGGGGAGAAATTCCCCTGTCTCGTCGGGATGGCAGACCTCGATGGAGAGGGTGTCCTCATTGCGGGTATTGGAGGCGTAGGCCCACTCCGTCATGGGAATGCACTGGAGCACCTCTCCCTCCAGACCCACGATAAAGTGGGCGCTGGCGTAAATCTCCAGATGGCCGTCCTCAAGGCCCTCAAAATAGCTGCGGTTGGCTTCCGCCGAGGTGCCGGGATTGCCCACGTAATGGATGACAATTCCCTTCACCTGCTCCAGCTCCGTGCCGGAGCGGGACCATGGATTCACCGTCAAAAATTCCTGCGTCACATAGTCCGGCAGCACCACCGTCTCCGCCAAAACACCGGCATGAATCTTTCCCCAAATCCAAACGCCAGCGGCGGCGATCACAAGGACCGCCGCCAGGCACAGCGCAAAAAACCGTGGATTCATGCGCCTTCTTTTTTCTCTGTAAGCCATGCGCTTTCCGCCTCCGCGCCTTAGCCAACGTAAACCGCGGTGGGTCCGTCGGCTCCGCCGATGATGGCCGCATCTCCGGATGCAATCTCCGGCACTAATTCATCCGGCACCGGATTTGCCTGAATTTCCTCGGGGTACTGGTTTTCGTAGTACACGTCCTTCTCGTAGTCCTCGTCATAGTATTTCTGATACGTAGTCAGGTCGTCTATATCCACGCCGGCCTTTTCCAGTGCCGCCAGACCGTCCTCGCGTTGCTGGCGCAGCGCTTCGATTTCGCTGTCACGCACGCTCGGGTTGACGGCCTGCAGGGCCACCAGTCGGGCAAGCTCTTCGTCCAGCCCGGCCTTGAGCTTGCGCTGGGCTTCGGCGACGCGTTCGACATGGCGCGGCTTGATCTTGGCCTCGGCGGCGGCGATCTGCGTGGCCAGCACGTCGCGCTGGGCCTGGACGAACTTGTTGGCGCTGGCGCGTGGCACGCTTTCCAGCTGATCGTTGAGCGTGTCGAAGGCCACCTTGGCCGCCAGGTCGTTGCCGTTGCCGTCGAGCAGGCAGCGCAGCGCCAGCGGCGGCAGGAAGCGGCTCAGCTGCAGGGCGCGCGGCGCCACCACCTCGCTGACGAACAACAGTTCGAGGAGCACGGTGCCCGGCTTGAGCGCCTTGTTCTTGATCAGCGCCACCGCGGTGTTGCCCATGGATCCGGACAGCACCAGGTCCATGCCGCCCTGCACCATGGGATGTTCCCAGGTGAGGAATTGCATGTCTTCGCGGGCTAGCGCCTGTTCGCGGTCGTAGGTGATGGTCACGGCCTCGTCGTCGCCCAGCGGGAAGCTGGCGTCCAGCATCTTTTCGCTGGGGCGCAGCACCAGGGCGTTTTCCGAGTGGTCTTCACTGTCGATGCCGAACGCATCGAACAGCTGCTCCATGTAGATCGGCAGCGCG
>DKLF01000026.1 GCA_002455655.1 Oscillibacter sp. UBA6647
CTGACGCAGTTTTTCATACAAATCAATGTTGGGGCTGGGCAAGGCTGTTTTCGCGCCCTCCACCAAAATTCCCCGTACCGGCTCCAAAAGCAGCTTGCATAGGATTTCCCGTTCCCGCATCACTTCATTCTCCGTGGAAAACACCAGCGTGGAATAGCCCTCCTGCGCAAAAACGGTCTGCGCGTCATGGAGCACCGTCGGGAAAATGTAGTCGTCCAAAAAGGATGTAATCACCGCAACCTGACGGGAGGCAATATCCACCGGTTTTCCGGTGGCATAGATGCCGCTGCCCTGCCGGGTTGCCACCAGCCCCTCCTCGGCCAAAAGCTGAATTGCGTGCCGCACGGTCTGCCGGCTCATCCGATATCGCCGGGCCAGCTCCGCTTCCGTGGGAAATTTGTAGCCGCCTGAAATGCCCCCGCGGAGCAGCTCCTCCCGCAGGATGCCGGCTAAAATACTGTACTTTGACGCCATTGTATCCACCTCTGTCTCTATGATCAATAGTTTGATTATACCAGAGTTACCATAATATAGCTAAAAAATTAAGTTAATTTTTCTGTGATTTTTGCAATGTGCCCAAAACAAATTTTGAAACTTATCACATCTTTGTACAAGAAATTGGACATGCAGACCATAAAATAATCCACTTTTCAAAAGGAAGTTCCCGCCCTCGGACATAAAATGGGCAAGTATGTATACCCTCTGCCGCTTGTGAGAACATGGCTGGAATCATAAAATTTTAAACAAATGCATAGTTAGACCGTAAAATATTAAACAAAAAATCAGTAAAAAGCAACTACTCTTGAAAAATTGTACGTTACTTTTTAAATTTTGTGAAATTTGTTTTGTTTATGCATACAAATATGGTGAAATAGTACAAGCACATATTGACTTTATGACTAGAATCAGGTTTAATGCAGACAAGAAAGCCTGACGGAGGAAGGAAGTACCTTTGGATGACGGCTCTCGTACCACACCAAACGCGATGAATGAAAGTGAGGATGAAACATGAAAAAGTTGCTTAGTCTTGCATTGTCTCTGTGCATGGTTCTCGCTCTGGCCGCCTGTGGCGGCAACGGCAGCGCTCCCGCCGGGAGCGCTGGTTCCGCCGGAAGCGCCTCCTCTGCCCCCGCGGGCGGCAGCGACCTGATCAAAGTCGGTATCATCAACAACGACCCCAATGAATCCGGCTATCGCACCGCCAATGATAAGGATATGAAGGCCACCTTTACCGAGGCCAACGGCTATGAGGCTTCCTTCGCGTACAGTCTGAAAAATGACGAGCAGATCGCCGCCGCCCAGAAGTTCATTCAGGACGAGGTGGATTATCTGCTGATCTCCGCGGCAGGCACCTCCGGCTGGGATTCCGTCCTGCAGGATGCGCAGACCGCCGGCATTCAGGTCATCCTGTTCGACCGTACCATTGACGCGGATGAGAGCCTGTATGTGGCTTCCATCGTCTCCGACATGGCCAAGGAAGGCCAGACCGCCGTGGATTGGCTGGCGGGCCAGAAGCTGGATACATATAACGTCATCCATATCCAGGGCGTGATGGGCTCCGCCGCGCAGATCGGGCGCACCGGCGCGTTGGACGCGATGGTGGCCGCCAATGACAACTGGAACATGATTACCCAGCAGACCGCCGAGTGGAACGCGGAAACCGCACAGCAGATTGTGCAGTCCGTCATCGACTCCGGCAAGTCCTTCAACGTCATCTATGCCGAGAATGACGACATGGCCAAGGGCGCCGTGGCCGCGCTGGACAAGGCCAACATTTCTCACGGCGTGAACGGCGACGTCATCGTCATGGGCTTCGACTGCAACAAGTGGGCGCTTGAAGAGCTGCTGGCCGGCAACTGGAACTATGACGGACAGTGCAACCCGTTCCAGGCCTCCTACATCAACGACATTATCCATGAGCTGGAGAAGGGCAACGCCCCCGCCCAGAAGGTTGTCATCATGGACGAGAAGGGCTTTGACGCCTCCACCATCACGCAGGCCGACGTGGATACCTACGGTATCTAAGTTCCGGCAGCGTTAAATCTCAAATAATCCTGGGCGCGCGGTACGGCATATTTGGATGCTTGATCCTTGTATCCGCGCCGCGCGCCCCTTTTATTTTCAAGTATCTCATCCTTGACTGGAGGCGAAGAAGCTATGCAAGAGGGCGCCGTATTGGAACTGCGCGGTATCTGCAAGAATTTTCCGGGCGTACGCGCCCTGCAAGATGTGGACTTTACCCTGCGCGAGGGAGAAATCCATGCTCTGATGGGCGAAAACGGTGCGGGAAAATCCACATTGATCAAGGTTCTCACGGGTGTGTACCCGAAAGACGAGGGGACCATTTACATTCGGGGGTACGACGGCCCGGCCGTCATTAAATCCCCGCAGGACGCGCAGGAAATGGGCATCAGCACGGTCTATCAGGAAATCACTCTTTGTCCCAACCTGACCGTGGCGGAAAACATGTACATCGGGCGGACAAAGAGTTCGCTGACGAACTGGAAAAAGATCAACCGGGACGCGGGGGAGCTTCTGAACACGCTGGGCATCCCGGCAAGTCCCACACAGCAGCTTGCAAGCTGCTCCATTGCCGTGCAGCAGATGGTTGCCATCGCCCGTGCGGTGGATATGGAGTGCAAGGTACTGATTCTGGACGAACCCACCTCATCTCTGGACGAGCAGGAGGTCGCCAAGCTATTTAATCTGATGATAAACTTGAAATCCAAGGGCGTGGGAATTGTCTTCGTCACCCACTTTTTGGATCAGGTATACGAGGTCTGCGACCGCATCACCGTCCTGCGGGACGGACAGTTGGTTGGAGAATATGTCATAGAGGACCTGCCCAGGGTCCTGCTGGTTTCCAAAATGCTGGGCAAGGAACTGAACGATCTGGACGGCGTTGGCAAGGCGGAGACGCAGGGCGGATACGACGCGGACGGCGCCTGTGTGATGGAGGCCGTTCAGCTTGCCAGCACGGCTGGAATCAAGCCCTTCGATTTCTCCATTCAAAAGGGCGAGGTCAACGGGTTTACGGGCCTTTTGGGCTCCGGCCGCAGCGAATGCGTCCGGGCGCTGTTCGGCGCGGATCGGGCCACCGGCGGCACTCTTTCCATGAACGGAAAAAAGGTACGGATTTCAAAGCCCTTAGACGCCATGAAGCACGGCATCGGCTATTTGCCCGAGGACCGCAAACAGGACGGCATCGTGGGCGATCTGTCCGTCCGGGACAATATTATTCTGGCCCTTCAGGTGATGAAGGGGTTCTTCCGTCCCTTTACCCGGGCGCAGGCGGAGGCATTTGCCGATGAGTACATCAAGCTGCTGGACATAAAGACGGCTTCTGCCGATACGCCGGTCAAATCCCTTTCCGGAGGGAATCAGCAAAAGGTCATTTTGGCCCGCTGGCTGCTGACCAATCCGGTGTTCTTGATTCTTGACGAGCCCACCCGGGGCATTGATATCGGCACCAAGCTGGAAATTCAAAAGCTGGTGCTGAAGCTGGCGGCGCAGGGCAAGAGCGTCACCTTCATTTCCTCGGAAATCGACGAGATGCTGCGCACCTGCTCCCGCCTGATTGTGATGCGTGACCGCAAGGTGGTGGGCGAACTGACCGGGGATGACCTGACACAGAACAAGATCATGACGACCATCGCCGGAGGTGAGAATCCATGACAACATCTACAAAAACACCCGTTCAGGCACCGCCGCAGCGTGTGAAAACAGGTTCGCTGCTCTCCCGCCTGACCCGGCATCAAATCTTTATCCCCATTGCGGCGCTGCTGATTCTGGTGGTATTCAATTTGATTGCCGACCCGTCCTTTTTCGCCATCTCATTGGACCACAACAGCGCCGGGAATCCGGTTCTGTCGGGATATCTCATCACGATTTTAGACAATGCCTCCGAGCTGGTAATCCTCGCCATCGGCATGACACTGGTGACGGCCGCCTCCGGCGGACAGGACATCAGCGTGGGTGCAGCTATTGCCATCGGCGGCAGCGTGGTGCTGCGGGTGCTGTGCGGGACGGACTCCCGGCCGGAGGTGCTCCATGCACCCATTATCGTGGCCTTTCTCGTGTGCTGCCTTGTGTCCATGCTTTTCGGCGCGTTCAACGGCGTGCTGGTGGCCTATTTTAAAATTCAGCCCATGGTGGCAACGCTGATTTTGTTTACGGCAGGCCGCTCCATCGCCGCATGGATCAACAACAACGAGCTTCCCATTATCAGCGACGCGACCTTCGGCTATTTCGGCAACTTTATTCCCGGCATTCCAATCCCCACGCCGGTCTTTATCGCCGTCGTCTGTATGATTGTCATTGCAGTGGCACTGAAATTTACGAATCTGGGGCTGTATACCCAGTCGGTGGGCATCAACGCCCACTCCTCCCGGCTCAACGGAATTGACCCCGCCTTCATCAAGTTTATCACCTATGTGATTATGGGGCTTTGTGTGGCGGTGGCGGGCTTTATCAAGGTCAGCCGCTTTTCCACCATCAACTACTCCGTGGTGGCCAAGGATATCGAGATGGACGCGATTTTGGCGGTAGCTTTGGGCGGCAGCGCCCTCAGCGGCGGCAAATTTAACATGACCGCGTCCATTCTGGGCGCGTACGTCATTCAGTTCCTCACCACCACACTGTTCAAGTTCAACGTGGTGTCCAGCGCGCTGCCGGCGTATAAGGCCGTGGTGGTCATCCTGCTGGTGGTTTTGAGCGCCCCCGTGGTCCGGGAGAGGCTGGGGATTCTCGCCAAGAGATTCTCGCCTGCAAAACCGGCAAAGGAGGTGGGTTAATATGCCGACCGCAAACATTGTGACGGCGGGGAAAACGCCCCGGCTGAAAAGCCGCGGAGGCATTTCCGACACGAACCTGCTTCTGCTGATCACCATTTCCGTATTCATTGCCATGTACATCTGTGCGATTTTGTTCCTGGGCTCCGGCTTCTTGAAGCCCCAGACCTTTTTCAACATTCTTAACGAAAATGCCAGCCTCATCATTCTCTCCTGCGGCATGAGCATCGTCATGATTACTGGGGGTATCGACATCTCCGTGGGTACGCTGACGGCGCTGGTATGCATGAGCTGTGCCGTCCATCTGGACTATCAGGGTGGCAGCGTGGTCACGTCGCTTCTGCTGGCGCTGGGCATCGGGCTGGCGTTCGGGATTGTTCAGGGCTTTTTGATTGCCTATCTGGAGATTCAGCCCTTTATCGTCACTCTGGCGGGTATGTTTTTCGCCAAGGGGATGACCACCATCGTCAACGCCACCCAGTTCAATGTGGAGAATGAAGCGTTTCGGGCACTGAAGGCCACCCGAATCTATGTGCCGGGGATGGGCTCTGTCAACAAGCTGGGCGCTTATGTGCCCGCTTATGTGGAGATCGGCGTGGTGGTGGCGGTGGTCACGGCAATCCTGCTGTTCTGCCTGCTGCGCTGGACCAGACTGGGCCGCAATTTTTACGCCGTGGGCGGCAACACCCAAAGCGCCAACATGCTGGGCATCAACGCCAAGCGCACCAAATTCATGGCCTACCTGCTCTGCGGCCTGCTGGCGGGCATCGGCGGCTTTGTGTACTTCCTCCATGTGGGGTCCGGTTCTCCCTCCCACGCCAGCGGCGCGGAGATGAACGCCATTGCCTCCTCCATCATCGGCGGAACAATGTTGACCGGCGGCGTGGGTAACATTGCGGGTACGTTTTTCGGCGTGCTGTCTCTGAGTACCATCAAGAATATCGTCTCCTCTCTGGGGCTGGACGAGGCATGGTGGACCAACATCACCGTGGCGGCCATGATCTGCCTGTTCCTGGTGATTCAAAGCGTGGTTCTCCTGCGCAAAAACAAGAGCAAGCAGTAAGCGGAAGGAGCTTATGCATATGAACACATTTCTTGGCATCGAGCTGGGTTCCACCCGCATCAAGGCGGTGTCCGTGAATACGGCCTGCGCCCCCGTTTTCTCCGGGGATTACACATGGAAAAGCCGCTATGAAAACGGCGTCTGGACATATCCTCTGGAAGAGGTCTGGACAGGGCTGAAAGCCGCGCTGGGCGGCATTCAGGATCGCCGACAGGTGCAGGCCATGGGTGTTTCCGCCATGATGCACGGCTATCTGGCTTTTGACCAAAACTGGAAGTTACTCACGCCCTTCCGCACATGGCAGAATACCATGACTGCGCAGGCGGCGGAGGAGCTGACGGCGCTTTTTGACTTCAATATTCCCCAGCGCTGGAGCATTGCCCACCTGTATCAGGCAGTGCTGAACCGAGAGCCTCATGTGCAACAGATCGCCCACATCACCACGCTGGCCGGGTATGTCCACTTTATGCTCACCGGGGTCAACGTCGTAGGCATCGGCGAGGCCAGCGGAATGTTTCCCATTGACAGCTCCGTTCGCAATTATAATGAAGAGATGCTTCAAAAATTTGAGAAACTCACAGCGGAGCAGCCTTGGAGCATCCGGGACCTGCTGCCCCGCGCGATGCCCGCCGGAACGCTTGCCGGTGAGCTGACAGAGGAGGGCGCCCGCCTGTTGGACGGATTGCTTTCTCCGGGGATTCCCTTTGCTCCCCCCGAAGGGGACGCGGGGACCGGCATGGCGGCCACCAATGCCGTGGCTCCCCGTACCGGCAATGTCTCCGCCGGTACGTCTATTTTCTCCATGGTGGTTCTGGAGAAGCCGCTTTCCAAGGTTTATCCGGAAATTGATATGGTCACCACCCCCGCGGGCGCACCCGTGGCGATGGTCCACTGCAACAACTGCACGGGCGATATGAACGCGTGGGCAGGTATACTGGGGGAGACTGCGGAGCTTTTCGGCGCGCCGGTTTCCACAGGAGAGCTTTTTACAAAGCTCTATCAGAAGAGTTTGGAGGGGGACCCAGACTGCGGCGGCGTGCTGACCTACAACTATCTGGCGGGAGAGGGCGTCACCCATCTGGATGCGGGGCGGCCCATGGTGGTCCGCCGCCCGGACAGCTCCTTCACCTTAGCTAACTTTCTCCGCTCTCAGCTTTACGCCACCATGGCCACCCTGAAAATTGGCATGGACATTCTGGCGTCTGAGGGCGTGATGATCGACACCTTGACGGGACATGGAGGCCTTTTCAAGACCCCGGTGGTAGGGCAGCGGTATTTGGCTGCCGCCAGCAACGCCCCCGTCACCTGTATGGAAACCGCTGGGGAGGGCGGACCTTACGGGATGGCGCTGCTGGCGGCCTATCTCCATAACGGGCAGGGAAGAACGCTGGTGGAATTTTTGGCACGGGATGTCTTTGAGGGAAGCCCCGGCTCCATTCAAAAGCCCGACGAAGAGGACATCATCGGCTTTCGCACCTATCTCGAGCGTTTTCGCGTGGGCCTTGCAGTAGAGCGCACCGCGGTGAGCCATTTGTAAAAGGAGAACATAA
>DKLF01000015.1 GCA_002455655.1 Oscillibacter sp. UBA6647
AGAAATTGCATTGCAATTTCTGCCGGGGATTTGATCTGCCGTTTTGTCGCTCCGCAGGGAGCGTTAAAAGTCACGCCGCTTGTTTGGGAAACAAGGTCCCCTCGGAAAGCCGGGCTTCTTTTTTGCGGCTTAGAGCTTCTCCTTGACCTTGGCCCGCTTGCCCACACGGTCACGCAGGTAGTAAAGCTTCGCACGGCGAACCTTACCGTTGCGCACGACCTCCACGTGGTCGATAGAGGGAGAGTGAACGGGGAACACCTTCTCCGCGCCCACGCCGTAAGAGATACGACGGACGGTGAACGTCTCCTCGATGCCGCCGTGCTTCTTGGCGATGACGGTGCCCTCGAAAACCTGAATGCGCTCGCGGGAGCCTTCTCTGACCTTCACATGAACGCGGACGGTATCGCCCACATTGACCTCGGGCAGCGTTTGCGCCAGCGCTTCTTTGTTCAGTTCCTTAATGAGATCCATGGATTTTCCTCCTAATTTATAGGCGTTCTTACCGCTGATTCATGGCATTCGCCAAAACGACGTGTGCGCGGCAGAGGACCGCCCTTTGTAGCCTGAATAGAATACCACGCCGCTCCCCTAATTGCAAGGGTTTTTTCAAGATTTCCCCCTGAAAGGCGAAAATTAAGAACAAATTGGGCAATTGAGCAGGCTTTTGCTGCGTGCGGCTCATCAGCCGCCGGGTTGCCGCAAGCGCCCATGGGCTGTGAAATGCGGTGTGACCAAAATAAGTGCCGAAGAATATCCAAAACCGCTTGACAAATTGAACTTCGCCTGATAATGTGATAATTACATTATCGATAATATAATTATCAATAAAGCAAGGGAGGTGAACAACACAAATGGCAACGCCGGATCACACCATTGATCCACGTATTCTGGACAGTGCGAAAAAGGAATTTCTGGCTCATGGATTTGAAAGGGCTTCTCTAAAAGCAATCTGCGAGGATGCGGGAGTGACCACCGGGGCGCTGTACAAGCGATATAAAGGAAAAGAGGATTTATTCTGCGCCGTGGTGGGGGATACGGTGAAGGCACTGTATGACTTTGTGGAATTAAGAAGCTCTGTTCCTCCCGAAACGTTATCCGACGATGCGCTGATAAAGGCGTGGGAGATGGGGGAGAGCATGATGGAATGGTTCCGCTTCCTCTACCAGTATCACGACGGATTTACGCTGCTGGTTTCATGTGCGGCGGGAACCCGCTATGCCAATTTTCAGCATGATTTTTCTGAAGAAATGGCTGTTAAGACCTATGAATACTTTATGGAGGCAAAAAACAGGGGCTTGACTGCGGCTGACATCTCCATCGAGGAGATGCATATTTTACTCTCAGCCTTCTGGACTACGGTTTACGAGCCGTTTATTCACAACTATACGCTCAAGCAGATTGAGGCCCACTGTGAGTTGATGTGCCGGCTGTTTAACTGGTATTCCGTGCTGGGCTTCGATACCGCCGAATAAAATTCCCTTCGTGAAAGGGAATTTTATTAAGATGTGTAGTTAGCTATAGATAACTATGGAGAACCGTCTCTTTATGAAAAGAGGCTTTTATTTCTTCAAGAGGTTAGCAATATCTAACCACTATGTGTTTTAAAAGGAGGGGTTTTGTTTGTTCAAAAAGATACTGGGGTATGCGGGCGAGTACCGGAAAACCACCTACAAAGCAATTGCCGCCATGCTGGTGGGGATGGTAATGCAGGTGCTTCCTTTTTGGTTTATTTACCAAATTGTCCGGCCGCTGCTCCTGCGGGAAGCCGTTTCGGCGGAGTATGTGATTTGGAGAGTGGCAGGAATTGGACTCAGCACGGTTTTGTATGCGGTGTTTTATATCTGGGGGCTTTCCCTGTCCCACAATGCGGCCTATAACACGCTGAAAAACCTGCGGCTATCCCTGCAAAACAAGCTGGAAAACCTGCCGCTTGGCGTGATTCAGGAAAAGGGCGTGGGTTCCATTAAGAAACTGTTTATCGACGATATCGAAACCATTGAACTGCCGCTGGCTCACGCCATCCCCGAGGGAGTTGCTAACATTACGATTCCGGTGCTGGTATTTGCGGGCCTGTTTCTGACGGACTGGCGGCTGGCCTTGCTGGCGCTGGCGGCTCTGCCTCTTGGAATGTTTGCCATGGCGGTGATGTACCAAAGCGGCGTGGGCAAAATGAGAGACTATTATGCCGCGTCCCATAAGATGAACCGCACCATCGTAGAGTACATCAACGGAATGGAGGTCGTCAAGGTATTTAACCGGGACGGCGAATCCTACCACCGTTACGAAACTGATATCAAAAGCTACCGTGATTTTACGCTGGCGTGGTATAGGATGTGCTGGCCGTGGATGGCCATTTATGAGTGCCTTGTGCCCTGCGTGGCTCTGTTTGTGTTGCCCGTGGGCGCATACTTCGTTTTGCGGGGATACTCCACCTTGCCGGATCTGGCGCTGGCGCTGTGCATGTCCTTTGGAATCGGCGCGCCGCTGCTGCGCGTGATGAGCTTTTTCCCCAACATGGCCCGGCTCAATTTCGTGGTGTCAAACATGGAGCAGATGATGGAGGAAGCGCCCCTGAAGCAGGCGGAAAAACCCTTTTCCGGCAAGAACTACGGCGTGACGTTTGAAGACGTGCGCTTTGCTTATAAGGAAGCGGAGGTGCTTCACGGCATTACCTTAAACATCCCCGAAGGCAGCCTCACCGCGCTGGTGGGCGAGTCGGGCAGCGGAAAATCGACGATTGCAAAGCTTCTGGTACATTTTTATGACGTGACCGGCGGCTCCGTTAAAATCGGGGGGCAGGATGTGCGGGACATGCGCCTTGAAGCGCTGAACGACCAGATTTCCTATGTGGCGCAGGAGCAGTTTTTATTTAATATGAGTCTTCTGGAAAATATTCGGCTGGGAAGGCCGGGCGCCACCGATGATCAGGTGCTGGCCGCCGCGGAAAAGGCCCAGTGCGGCGAATTTTTGAGCCGGCTGGAGAAGGGAATTTACACGCTGGCGGGAGACGGCGGCAAGCAGCTTTCCGGGGGAGAGCGCCAGCGCATTTCGCTGGCCCGGGCCATTTTGAAGGACGCGCCCATTGTGGTGCTGGACGAAGCCACCGCCTTTATGGACCCGGAGAACGAGGAAAAAATGAATGCTGCGATTGCAGAGGTAATCCGGGGCAAGACCGTGGTAGTCATTGCCCACCGGCTGCATTCCATCATGGACGCCGACCAGATCTGCGTGCTGGATGCGGGCAGGCTTGCCGACGCTGGAACGCATAATGAACTGCTGGAGCGCTGCCCGGCCTATCAAACCCTGTGGCGGGCCGCCGAGGGAAGCGCCAGATGGAAAGTCAGCGCCGCAAAGGAGGAGACACGATGACTGCTTTAATGAGTCGTATTTTTAATGCCTCCGGAAAATACCGGGGCAGAATCGCATGGGCCTTCGTGTTTTCTTTTTTGAAAGGAGTCCTCAAAAACGCACCCATCGCGCTTGGCTTTTTCACCCTTGCCGCGTTTTACCACGGAACGGCCACGCCTAAGTTCTGCCTTGAAATCGGCGTCGCGCTGGTTGGCATGCTTTTGGCCCAGATGCTGTTCCACCACATTGCCGACCGGCTGCAATCGGCGGCGGGCTTTCTGCTGTTTGCCGACAAGCGGATGGAGCTGGGCGCGCACCTGCGGAAAATGCCCATGGGCTATTTCACGGAGGGCAACATCGGAAAAATCAGCTCGGTACTCTCAACGGAAATGGTATTTATTGAGGAAAACTGCATGGCCGTGCTGGCCGATTTGATGAGCTATCTCTTTGCACAAGGCATTTTGGTGGCGTTCCTCTTTTTCTTCAATGTATGGATTGGACTGGCGGGACTGATTGTCGTTGTGCTGATTACGCTTTTGGGCCGGGGCCTTAAAAAGGAAGCGGTGGAGGATTCCCACATCCGGCAGGCGCAGCTTGAAAACCTCACCGAGTCCGTTTTGGACTTCACCGAGGGGATCGGCATCATCAAGACTTACAACCTGCTGGGGGAAAAGTCCAAAACGCTTACCGGCAGCTTTGAGGAGACCTGCCGTGCCAGTCTTGCGTTTGAGGAAAATCATACCCCGTGGCAGAGAGGGCTAAATCTTATTTACGGGCTGGGAACCACCTTTGTTGTCGGTCTTTCCGTGTTCCTGTATTTTAAGGGCATGCTGGGCGTGACCTATCTGGTGGGCACCATGCTCTTTGTGTTCGACCTGTTCGGCCCCCTGAAAGCACTGTACAGCCAGAGTGCGCGGCTCACCGTCATGAATAGCTGTATGGATCGCATTGAGGAAGTGTTCCGGGAGCAGGAACTGCCCGACACGGGCGCAAACCACATTCCCGCACAAAGCGACGCGCCCGAGGTGCAGTTTGAAGACGTCACGTTTGCCTACGGCGAGAAAAACGTCCTGCAAAATGTGTCCTTCGACCTCCCCAAAAACCGGATGCTGGCGCTGGTCGGCCCGTCGGGCGGCGGAAAATCCACCATTGCAAGCCTGCTGGCCCGCTTTTGGGACGTAAAGGCGGGAAAAATTCTGGTGCGAGGTCAGGATATCCGGACGGTTCCCCTCAGCGAGTTGATGGACCAGATTAGTATGGTGTTTCAGCGGGTCTACCTGTTTCAAGATACTATATACAATAATATCAGCATCGGCAGGCAGGAGGCCAGCCGGGAGGAAGTGATGGAAGCGGCAAAAAAAGCCCGCTGCTATGACTTTATTATGGCCCTGCCCGAAGGGTTTGACACCGTGGTGGGTGAGGGCGGCGCCAGTCTTTCCGGCGGTGAGCAGCAGCGGATTTCAATTGCCCGCTGCATTTTAAAGGACGCACCCATTGTCATTTTGGATGAAGCCACCGCCAGCGTGGACGCGGACAATGAGAGCTATATTCAGGAGGCCATCAGCGAGCTGTGCAAAGGGAAAACCCTGCTGGTCATCGCCCACCGCCTGAATACGATCCGCAACGCGGATGAAATTCTGGTGATCGCCGGCGGGAGGATTGCCCAGCAGGGAACCCATAACGAACTGATGGAGCAGGCGGGGATCTACAAACAATTTGTTACGGCGCGGGAAAACAGCCGGGGCTGGAGCCGAAAGGGCGCGTGAGTGCCAAATTGACTGGATGAGTAGATTCCGGCGGAAAACGGCGGCGGAAATGTGTAGAGTCCACAGTCGGTATCAGCACATGGGGTCGCGCAAGACGCTTGCCGGTGCTGGAATCAACAAAACGCCCCGGGAATAAGACGCTGCAACGGGCGGACGGTTTTAAAACCGTCCGCCTTTTCACGGAACAGAGAGCTTATCCCGGCTGAATATTATAAAATTTGCGCAGTTTTTTATTTGTTGTCTTGACATTGATTTTGTATGTATG
Organism: Oscillibacter sp. UBA6647; assembly: GCA_002455655.1. GTDB lineage: Bacteria > Bacillota > Clostridia > Oscillospirales > Oscillospiraceae > Oscillibacter. The sequence goes on from DKLF01000015.1 coordinate 5,380, forward strand.
CTATACTAACAAAGAGCTTAGTTGCAACTAACCAAACGCATATAGGAGGCACGCTGAAATGCCGTATCACACAGAAAACAGCCCGGGCCGATACTATGAAACGATGCGCCGGTATCAGGAGGCGCAGTTGCTGTTCGCGGCCATTCGCCTCAATGTATTTTCCCATCTGGACACGCCGCAGACTGCGCAGGATGTTGCCAAGGCGCTGGACTGCGACCCCTGTCAGGTTCGGCTTCTGCTGCTGACACTGACTTCCTGCGGCTGGCTTGGAAAGCTTGGGGAGTATTACATGAACACACCGGAAACGAAGGACTATTTGTCCAGAAACAGCAATGTGTTTTTGGGGGACGCCCTGCTGTTCCGGGAGAACATGACCTCGCTGGCGCAGCTTGAGGAAAAGGTGAAGTCCCCCGAAGCCCTGCCCAAACCGGCTTACGATTTTTCTGAAATGGCGAGGGTGTCCATTCCCGAGCTGTACACCGGGCGCGTGCAGGCGTTTTTAAAGCAGATGGCCGCACTGTATCCCGACCCGCTTCGCCCGCTCCGCCTGCTGGATCTGGGCGGGGGAACCGGGATTCTGGGAATTGAATTTACGAAGCAGTTTCCAAACAGCCGGGCGGTGATTTTTGAAGCGCCGGATGTGGCGGAGGTTACGAAGGAAGTTATGCGGGAGCATAATAAGGAAGGGCAGGTGGGGGTTATTGCCGGGGATTTTAATACAGATTCCCTCGGCGGCCCATACGATGTAATCGTTGCTTCCGGTATTCTGAACTTTGTGCGCGGCGACCTGTCGGACTTCATCGGCAAGCTGTCGGCAAGCCTTGCGGAGGATGGAAAACTGCTAATTGTGGGGCAGTTTGGGGATGAGGAGGACGGTGTGCCGCCCAATATGGTGGGCTGGCTGTCCGGCTTTTTGGATGGTCTGCCGCTCCCGCCCGACGGGGAGGCGCTTGCGAAGGCGGTGAAAAACGCGGGGCTGACCCCCATGGAAGCCGTGGGGGCCGACCGATACGAAGGGCGGCTTTACCGAAAGGGAGGCGCGGAAGAAACTGTTTCCTCCGAAGACGTTATTCGTTCCTTTATTGAGTTGAATGAGCGCATTGCCAACAGCCGGACCAACGTCCTGAACTTTGGCAGTGAGGAGATGACTTTCTATCGGGGAGAAATCCACATTCTGAAAATGATCGGTGATTTTCCGGGGATTCACAGTGCCGAGCTGGCGCGGAAATTCGGAATCACCCGGCCCGTGGTTCATAAAAGTCTGCAAAAGCTGGCGGATCGGGATTTGATTCGCAGAGAGGATGACGCCGCAGATAAAAAGCGCGCCCTGCTGTACCTGACGGACAAAGGGCAGACGGCCTACCGGGCCCACGAATGCTATCACGACGAAAACGACAGGGCTCTGTTTGCATTCCTTGCGGATATGCCCGGCGATAAGCTGGCCGCCATCAACGGATTTTTAAACCATGCCATCGGCCTGATTAAAAACCATGCGTAGGCGGCGTAGATGAGGTTTCCGAATGGAACAGAACGAATGGGTATGCTGTCCCCTGTGCGGACAGAAAACGCGTGTCAGGATTCGGGGGGATACGGTGCTGATCCGTTTGCCTCTCTTCTGCCCCAAATGTAAACGGGAAAGCTTGATCAATCTACGCGACCGGAAGGTTTCCGTTGTCCCACAGCCAGACGCTAAGACGCAGTGCTGATAAAACAAACGTGTTTGTTTTATTATGCCTGCGTCTTTTTTTCTTGCAAAGCATCTGCTAAGGCTTCTGAAAAATCATTCAGAACATCTTAATTATTATTAAGGAGAAATTGTACATGAACAGCAAATTGATTGCCGCCGTTTTGACGGCCACCCTCTGCCTGTCGCTGGCAGCCTGCGGGCAGATGCCCGCCTCGTCAGGCGCGTCCGGAGTCGCAGCTTCGTCCCAAGCGGCGGAAAGCGCCGCGCCCGGGGAGCCGAGAACCATCACGGACCTTGGCGGGCATCAGGTCACCGTTCCCGCTGCTGCTGATATCCGGAAGATTGTCATTTTAAGCCCGCCCCTCATGTCCTTTGTCATTGGGGCCGTGCCCGATACCGAAATGATTGTGGGCATCAACGCCCGGTCCTTCCTGACCTCCAATCCGCAAATTGTGGAAAAGGCGTTTCCAAATTGGCAGTCGGTGGAATCCTCCTTTGTGGATGTGAATTTCGCCGTGAATACCGAGTCCTTGCTGGCGCTTGAGCCGGATATTATTTTCTATTACGGGGATTTCCAGAAAAAGGGCATTGAGGGTCTTGCGATTCCGGCGGTGGACTTTCTGATGAAGGGCGTGAACAGCCCGGAGACAATGTCGGTTGCGTGGGACGGGCAGATTCGAGAGCTGTTGGGCACGGACACCTCCGTGGGTATCCAGCAGGAATGGGACGCCACCAACGCAAAGCTTGCAAAGCTTCTTGCGCAGGTGGGAGACGAGAAGAAAACGGGGCTTTGCATCAAGCTGAATCAGGCCGGAAGCCTGATGGTCATGGGATCGGACTCCTTTGACGGCTGGGCCCAGAGCTTCTTTGCCCTGAGCGGAATTGAGAACGCTGCCGCGTCCATTGAGGGCACCGGCGAGGTCAGCATGGAGCAGATTTACCAGTGGGACCCGGATTTTATCATGTGCTTTCAGGATGCCCCGGCAAGCTATATCCTAGATAATTCCATTGAGGGGCAGGATTGGTCGCTGCTGAGCGCCTGGAAAAACAAGCAGATTTTTGACGTGCCCAGAACCACCTATGCATGGGTCACGCCCTGCGCGGATTCGCCGCTCTTTCCCCTGTGGCTGGTTTCCAAGGCATACCCGGAGCTTGTGAGCGACGATGAGGTGCGCACGGAAATCAGGGAGTATTATCAGCGGAATTACAGTCTTGAATTGACCGAGGGGGAGCTTGACTCCATTCTGGACTATCGGGAAGCCACCGGAATATGAGAACCGCCCATCACGCAGGCTATCGCAAAACGATGCTGCTTGGCGCCTTGTTGCTTGCGGGGGCGGTGGTTGCCGGAATATCGCTGGGGAAATACGGCATCCGCCTGTCGGAGCTTGCGGCCATTTTCTCCGCAAAGCTGCACGGCAGCGTGGACAGCACCATGGAAACCGCCGCCTTTGTCATTTTCAACGTGCGCATTCCGAGAATTATGTTAGCCGCAATGGTCGGAGCCGGATTATCCATATCCGGCTCCGCCTTGCAGGGCACCTTTCAAAATCCGCTGGTCAGCCCGGATTTGCTGGGCGTCAGTTCCGGCGCGGGCTTTGGCGCGGCGCTGGGCATCCTGCTTACCGGGGGGCTGGGCATGTTTACGCCGGTGCTTTCCCTGCTGGCGGGGCTGTTGAGCGTGCTGCTGGTATTTTTGCTGGCGGGGACAAAAAAGGGCGGGGGAACGCTGTCGGTGGTGCTGGGCGGGATTATTGTGTCATCCATTTTTTCGGCACTCATCTCGCTGATTAAGTATGTGGCCGACTCCTCTGAAACGCTTCCTGCCATCACCTTCTGGCAGATGGGCAGCTTTGCAAATGTCACCTATCGGGACATCGGGATTGCCTTTGTGCCCATTGCGGGAGGCATTTTTGGATTGCTGATGCTTCGCTGGAAAATCAACCTTCTCTCTCTTGGCGACGAGGACTGCTTTACCCTTGGAATCAATCCCCACACCACCCGTTGGCTGGTGATTTTATTTGCCACGCTGACCACGGCAGGCAGCGTCACCGTTGCCGGGGTCATCGGGTGGGTGGGGCTTGTAATCCCCCATATTTGCCGCAGGCTGGTGGGGGTGAATCACGGGCATCTCCTGCCCGCCTCCGCCCTGATCGGGGCGGCCTTTATGATTCTGGTGGATACCGCCGCAAGAAACCTGACCTCTGCCGAGATTCCCGTGGGAATCCTCACCGCCCTGATCGGCGCGCCGTTTTTCGCGGTGATTTATCGCCGCGGAAGAAAGGAAGGGTGAGCGAATGGAAAAAATTCTGGAGGTGCGGGACGGCTGCTTTTCCTATGCGAAGGGGAGGCCGCTCCTGCAAAATATCAACGTTTCCTTAGACGGCGGGCAGGTGATGGCGGTGATGGGGAGAAACGGTATCGGAAAAACCACGCTGATCAAATGCATTGTCGGCATTCTGAACTGGGATAGCGGCTATTCCACGGTGGTCGGCAGGCTAAGCAAAAAAAACAGGCCCGTAAAGGAAATCGGCTATGTGCCACAGGCCCACCGGGTTTCCTTTGACTACTCCGTGCGGGACATGGTCGTATTCGGCAAGGCGGGGCACAGCTCCTTTTTTGCATCGCCAAGCAGGGGAGACTATGAACTGGCGGACCAGATGCTTCACAAAACAGGGATTTATGAACTGCGGGACTCCCCCTGCAACGAGCTGAGCGGCGGTCAGCTTCAACTGGTGTACATCGCCCGTGCGCTCATCAATGAACCAAAGCTTCTGGTGCTGGACGAGCCGGAATCGCATTTGGATTTTCGCAATCAAATCCGGCTGCTAAAGCTGATTCAAGCCGTTACAGCCGAGGAAAACATTGCCTGTATTCTCAATACCCATTATCCGAACCACGCCCTGCGCATTGCGCAGCGGTGCTTTTTGCTGGGCGAGGGAGACTATATTACCGGCAACACAAACCGGGTGATGACGGATGCCAACATTCAGAAATTTTTCGGCGTGTATGCGCATTCCGCTGAGTTTGAATATAAGGGCGAAAAAGTGACTTCATTCTCGTTTTTAGACGAGGTATAAGCGCGTGCAAAAGGCCCTATTTTCCCAATTTTCAAAAAAATATGCCGGAGCGGGCTGTTTCCCAGCCTGCAAACCTCCTCGTATGAGGCGGATACAAGGCCCGCTTCCATACCTTGGGAGAAGTGGAAACATTTATAGATTGTAAATGGTAACAAAGCGGTTACAATAGGATGCAAGGAGGTAACAAAATGAAAAATTTGAAAAAAACACTCAGCGTTGCCCTTACATCCGCGATCCTTGCAGTGGGCCTGGCGGTCAGCGCTTCTGCGCGGACCCTGCCGGGTGCGTCCTGCCCAAGCGGCTCCGGCCGGTCCGCCGCTTTCCAGAACGTAAACAATGTTCTTAGTACCTATGTCAACAATTCTTCTAACTCGAATTGCAGTTCCAACCTGAAGTCACTATTGGGGAATCTGACCTCCAATGGCTCCGGGCAGACGCTTCCTTCCAGCGTCAGCGATCTTTTGAAGCAGTGCGGGATTGACTCCAACGTGCTGAACTCCGGTTCCAATTGCAATCAGTCCAAAAACAGCAATTCCAACACCAACTGCAATTCTAACTCCAACTGCAACTCCAACACCAACTGCAACTCCAACACTAACTGCAACTCCAACACTAACTGCACGCAGGCAGGCAACTGCATCACCGACTGCGACACAACCGGCAATTGCACCACCACCTGCGATAAGTCCGGCAATTGCACCCAGCCCACCGGAAATAATCAGACTCCCTCCACCGGCAACGGACAGTCCGGTCAGAACGGCTCTTCCAATCAGGGTGGTTCCGGCTCTACCGACAACTCCACGGCCGACAATCAGACCTTTGAGCAGCAGGTGGCCGATCTGGTCAACCAGCAGCGCGCGGCCAACGGCCTGAATCCCCTGACACTGAGCACCGAGCTGTCTGCAGCAGCCCGCGCCAAGTCTCAGGACATGCACGACAAAAATTACTTTGCCCACGAAAGCCCCACCTACGGCTCTCCCTTTGATATGCTGAAGACCTTTGGGATCAGCTACCGCACCGCCGGTGAAAACATTGCCATGGGCTATTCCACGCCCGAAGCGGTGATGAACGCCTGGATGAACTCCTCCGGGCACAGAGCCAACATTTTGAACGCCTCCTACACCCAGATCGGCGTGGGCTATGTGGCGGACGGCAACTACTGGACGCAGGAATTTATCGGGTAATGTTGCCCATACCTGCATAAAGAAATAGAAAAAGCGCAAAAACGCGCCGTGGTAGGCCTGCCACGGCGCGTTTTTGCACAAAAAGACCCCGGCGCGTACCAGAATCGGTACGCGCCGGGGTTTAAGAAAGTAACTCAGCTCCGCGGATGACTGGAAAAGCCCTGATCGCCGCCTACGTTATAAAGTCCGTAGAAGGGAAGCGTTTCCTCGATGGCGTCGCCATAGCCGCGGGCCCAGCTAAGGTAGCCCTCCGGCAGGTCCTTTACCGGAGCGCCCGGCAGGTAGAACAGCAACTCCTTGGCGTCATCCAGTCCGTAGGGCTCGCTGTAAAGATACTTGATTCCGTCCCGGACTTCCTCCGTTCCGGGGTCCTTGGACAGGGTGAGGTCCTGAATCTCAACGGAATAGGTGTACTCGTCCACTTTTTTTGGCGCTGTAAAGGTTCCCGTAAACTCAGAGCTGTAGCAGATACCGTTGGGATAATTGTCTCCCGTACTGCCCATGTCGGAGTCGGTGTAAAGCCCCTCAAAGGAGCCGTCGTCCGCGACATACAGCACCGTGCGCCATGCGCCTGCACCGCTTCCGAACCAAAATTCCAGCTCTGAAATATCAGAGAAGGAAAATTCCGCTGTCTGTGCGCCCGGCTTCGTTTCCGAAGAGGAGGAAGCGGCTGCCTCCGCTCCCGATGAAGCGGAGCCGACGCTGCTGCCGCCCGGCGAAGATGGTTTGCCCGAGCCGCCGCAGCCCGTCAAAAGGCTGAGGGTCAGCAGCGCCGTTGTGAAAAGCAATGGGGTTTTTCCGTGTCTCATAGTAGTTTCCGCCTTTACTGAATTGTTTTATAAGCTGCTCGTTTCTTTTGCGTCCGTCTCACAAGCCATGAAATAATAATTGTTTTGATTAAACTCAAAGGTTCCAAGCTGGGTCAGAGAAACCTTTTTGGTGTGGGCGGCATAGGAACGGTGGTTGATCTGATTGATAAAGGTCACCATCACAGGGTATCGGTCCTTCATACCGGCCAGCGACGCATGGAAAAGCTGTGCGAACAGCCCCGTGCCGCGCACGGCTTTGTCAAGACACGCCGGGCCGTACTGATAGGAGTTTTCCACCGACAATGTACGCCCATTCAACGAATACAGGGGAAGCTGTCCGATCATGTGGGTGAACAGGGGCCACTGGGCCCAAAAGTCCCAGGAGGCGGCGGTGGCGTATGCCATCACCTTTCCTGCATCATCCTTCGCCACGGTCACGCCCCGCTGCTCCGTGATCAATGCCTTAAGCTGCTCCGGTGTAAAATTTGTGGTGACAAAGCCGTCCGGCCGGTCCTCTGGACGGATAAAGTCCGTATGATACGCACGGTGCAGGGCTACGATTCCGTCATAGTCCTCCATGGTTGCCTGTGAAATGTGCATAAAGCCCCCCTCCAAACCTTTTTAACAATTGGGATACCGAGGATAGTATAGCACACATTGTCCTTTGATGAAACATAATTATTGCCTGCCGCCGGTGGCTTTTTTCGCTGCGGCGGAGTGGTTTTCCCGCAGGATTTCAACTCTGTTTCTTTTATTTATTTTTGTAGATATTTTGTTACTGTTGCATCTCAATGCATCCAAAATTATCCAGTCATTTTAGGGAGTTTTTGGGCGAAAGTGGGGACACTACTTGCCTTAACACCGCATAAACTTGACAAGGGTGGGAAAGTGGAGTATACTAAGCCCAGTTTTTCATTTGGTAACAAAAAGTTACAAAGTGTTTTCCGCGAAGTAGGAAGACGTATAAACGTTTTCCAAATCGGGGAAAATTCGGAATGGAAACGATTCTCAGGAGGTATTGTTTTGGATTTGCAACTGCTTTCCCGCGCGAAAAGCGCGGCTGGACGGCTGATCTCGCTTGTCACTGTGACGGCGGTGGTTCTGACCGTCTGTTGGTTCACCGCGGAACGGGCTTCTGCGCTGTATATCCTCACCGACGGGGAGGACGCCACCATTGTTTTGGAGGCGGGCGCCGACGTGGCGGATTTTTCCTCTCAGATGGTGTATATCGGCACAAACGCCGCCGGCTTTGAGCTGACGCTGGCCGTCGGCTGGCCCGTAACGGTGCTTTACGACGGCGCGTCCGTCTCCACCACCTCCCGGCAGGAAACCGTTTCGCAGCTTCTTGACCGGGTTCACACCGTTCCGGGGCCGCTGGAGATGGTGGCCGTGGATTTGAAGGACGCGGGACTGACGCTGACGGTGTCCTCTGAACTGACTCACTACGAGCGGGTGGCGGAGGACGTCTCGTACCAGACGGTGGAGGTGGAGGATTCCACTCTGGCGGCCGGGACCCGGAAGGTGGTCCAGTCCGGCGCGGATGGCATCCGCACCGCAGTGTACGAGGTGACGTATTCCGGCGGCGAGCGGGTTTCCCGCCAGTTGGTGTCGGAGGAATCCACCGCCGTGGACGAGGTGGTTCATGTGGGCGTTGCCCCCGCCGCAGGGGGACCCGGCAATGCCGACCCTGTGGTGAATATTGAGAAAAACGCAGACGGAAGCGGCACACTGACCTTTGCCTCTGGCGCCGTCTCTAGCTTTTCTGCGGTCAAGTCCATGACCGCAACGGCTTATACCAGCGGCTACGGCGGGGCCGACACCTGCACCGCCACCGGCACCTTTGTGCGGGTGGGCGTGGTGGCCGTTGACCGGAAGGTGATCCCCCTGGGAACTCGTCTGTATATTGTCACCGCCGACGGCAAGGTGAACTACGGCATGGCCGTGGCTGAGGATACGGGTGTCCGTGGAAACACCGTGGACCTGTATTTCGACACCTATCGGCAGTGTATTGAGTTTGGTCGCCGCGCCGCAACGGTGTACGTGCTGGACTAACAGCTCTTCAGAGAATAAAAGCGCCCGCCTTGCCGGATTTTCGGTGAGGCGGGTGCTTTGCGTCCGGGAACGGGCGTTTTTATCGACCAAAAGCGACAGAAGTTACCATTTTTTTTGGACAAAGACTTTTAAAAAACAAAAAGGCATGTTATAATGGCTCAGAAACAGACGCGAAATAGAGATTTATCTGCTTTTTTATCCCTTTCCCGGGCAGTTGGGAACAGGCTGCGCCGCATCGGTGCACTGTCCGGTCAGGTGAAAAAACGCCGCTGTTGAGAGCCTTTGGTGCTTGTAAGCGCGGTGATCTTTAGGCGGATTTATGAAAATGTGTGTAAATTCCCAGAGCGGCGGGCCTTTTATCGGGGCGTGCGGCGCGGGAAGGAGGGCCGGATGAAGCAATTGGCACAGGGAGCCTTTGCCGACAGCGATTTGGAGGAGGAGCAGTCCCACGGCAAAACGTTGAAATTTCCCGGGGAAATGAGAGTAACGAAGCGGGTGGACAGCGGCGCCGATTTGGAGACGGAGGAGGAACCTTTTCCGGCAGAGGATGCGGAAAACGAATGGGCGGAGGAGATCGCACCGCAGGATCAGGCGCATGGCTTGACTGAAGAGGGCGTTTCCGAAACGGAGGAGTTATCCGAAGCGGAAAGCGCTCCCGTAACGGAAGAGCCTGTCAGCGATCTGCCCGAAGAAGGCGAAATGACTTACGGAGCGCCGGAGACGGAACCCGTCGAAGAGCGCAAAGAAGAAGAGTTGCTTCTCCCGGCGGAGCAATTGGACACGGAAAGCGCGTTGGCGGAGAGAGCGCCATATTTCGGCAGCGTCAAGTTTTTTAAAAATATGATTCTCGCGGTAGTGATCGTTGCCATAGTGATTCCTTCCGTGCTGGCTGTTTTCTTCTGGAGGAATGGACAGACGGCTCTGGCAGAGGAGGAAGGACGACGGGCGGCCCTCAGTGCGTCTTTGTCGGAGCTTCAGACCCAATACGATCAGATGGCGGAGGAGAAGCTTGCGCAGGAGCGTATCTGGGCCGGTTCGGTGGCGGACCGGGTGGTAAAGTCGGACCCGCTGTATTATCAGGAGCTGTATCCCGATTTTTACGTGACCGATCCCCTCGGCCCGGCGGTACAGGACGACGGGACCATGTACCTCACTTTCGACGACGGCCCCTCCTCCAATACGCCGCTGCTGCTGACGGTTTTGCGGAACAAGGATGTCAAAGCCACTTTTTTTGTGGTGGGCGGCAGCTCGGAGAAACAGCGCCAGTGGATGCGAGACATTGTAAGCGAGGGCCACACGCTGGGGATGCACAGCTATACCCACCAGTATCATGAGATTTACGCGTCGGTAGAGGCGTTTCTCGATGACTTTTATAAACAGTTTACCGCGATTAAGGAGGCCACCGGTCAGGCACCTACTATTTTCCGGTTTCCCGGCGGCAGTGTGAACGCCTATAATTACCCGGTGTATCGGGAAATCGTGGCGGAAATGCTGCGCAGAGGCTTTGTATTCTACGACTGGAATTTGTCCAGCGGAGACGCGTCCTCCAATTACATATCTCCCAAGAAAATTACCTCCAATATTCTGGACAATGCTCCGGCGTTTTCCCGGGGAATCGTGCTGATGCACGACGCACCCAGCAAGGACAGTACAGTGGAATCCCTTGCCGGAGTAATTGACGGTTTGCGGGATCAGGGCTTTACCCTTGCCCCTCTCACGCGGGAGGTGCGCCCAATGCTGTTCAATTACACCGACTATCAGCCCGACTGACAAACGTGCGCGCAGGAAAGGTGACAAACGCTGAATGGTACAGCGAAAAAAGCCTTTGGCCGGGACAGCGCCAGAGTAGAGAAAGGAATTTGAGTGCAGATGAAAAAGGATAATTTCAGCAAGGCCATGAACGAGATGTTTGGAGTTGGCGGAGACGGCAGAGCCGAGGCTCCCGCTGCGGAGCCGGTGATGGCGGCCCCGTCGGAGCCCTATATGTCCGACGAGATGTTTGCCCCTGCGGAGTCGGCTGCGCCCGAAAGCGGCTTTGCCGCTCCTCCCGCGCCGGAGCCGATTGTGCCCGAGATCTCCGCACCGGACCCCTTTGCCGCCGCCGTGCCCTATACCACGGAGCCGTCCTACAACAGGGCAATGCCCTCCGCGCCCGTGCAGAAGACCATTCTGGCGGCAGGCACCACCTTTGTGGGCAACATGACCGCGCAGGGCGATGTGGATATGGACTGCGAATTTCAGGGCGACATCCGTGCCAATGGAACCGTGACCATCCGCACCAAGCTGGCCGGAGATTTGAGTGCACGGGTGGCGGAGCTGGTTTCCTGCGAGGTGCAGGGCGACGTGCACGCCGACGAAAGCGTTCGGATTGACAGCAATTCCAAGGTCATCGGCAACATTACCGGCAAGGATTTGAACTGCTCCGGAAGCATTCAGGGCAACGTGCAGGTCAGCGGCCATGTGCAGGTCAGCGGCAGCGCCTATATCGAGGGCGATTTGGAGGCGGCCAGCATTTCCATTGAAAACGGCGCGGGCATCAGCGGACAGATGCAGGTTTTGCCCCGCAGGGTCCAGTAACGGTGCTTTTAAAATATCCGAGGCTGAATAATTATAAGGCCGCGGTGTAACGGCATGGGCAAGGGGACCGCCTTTGGCGGTTCCCTTGCGCTCTTGCGGTATGTGAGAATGTTTTGGGTACACGTCGCGCCGAAAGTCATTTACGTATAGTTTACCGCTCTGGCGGCAAACTTTTGCAAGGCTTTTTATGCGTGGCTGCGGGCTGTGTCCCGCGGAAAGGCGGAATATTTTTGAATCTTTGTAATCTGAACGATTTGCGGGATCTGCTGGGGCGGCACGGCTTCCGTTTTTCAAAGTCAATGGGCCAGAATTTCCTGATTGACCCCACTGTTCCACGGGATATCGCGGATTCCTCCGGTGCGTCGCCGGAGTGGGGTGTTTTGGAGATTGGCCCCGGTGTGGGGCCGCTGACGGTGGAGCTGGCCCAAAGAGCGGGAAAAGTGGTGACCGTAGAGCTGGACCGGTCTCTCTTTCCGGTGCTGGAGGAGACGCTGGCGCCTTACCCCAATGTGGAGGTCGTCTCCGGCGACGTGATGAAGCTGGAACTGGACGCTTTGCTTCGGGAGAAGTTCAGCGGACTGCCGGTGATGGCCTGCGCCAACCTGCCCTATAACATCACCACGCGGGTTCTGACAAAATTCGTGGAGACAAAGGAAATCCGACAGTTCACCGTGATGATTCAGCGGGAGGTAGCCAAAAGAATCTGCGCGCCTCCGGGGAACAGGGAGGGAAGCGCTTTCTCCCTGTTTTTGCAGTATTATATGGAACCGGAATATCTCTTTTCCGTGGAGCCGGAGAAATTCTATCCCGCGCCCAAGGTAACGTCCGCCGTGGTGCGCTGCGTCCGAAGGGAAAAGCCCCCGGTGGAGACGGAAGACGAGGCGCTGCTGCTGCGCCTGATGCGGGGAGCATTCGCCCTGCGGCGAAAAACGCTGGCAAACAGTCTGGCCTCCGCGCTGGGGCGGCCCAAGGAGGAGCTGTTGGAGGCCATCCGTGGGGCTGGGCTTTCCGAAACCGTGCGGGGAGAGCAACTTACGTTTCAAGATTTTGCCGCGCTGTGCGCACGGCTGACGGGTTGACGGGCGAACACCGCAAGTGGTATTCGGGCAATCCGGGAGTCCGCGTATCGATCCTACGCCTTGCCGGAGACCTACGCGGCCTGCGCCGATGAGCACCCCGCAGATTGCCGCTTGGGACCTGGCCTTCATACCATAAAAACAACGTCCCCGGCGGAAGACAAACTCTTCCGCCGGGGACGTTTTCTTAAGAATTTCGGTAGGGGGGAGCGGGACGGGGCAAGCAAAGCCGTTGTCAGTCCCGCTGGGGGAATTTTTTGCACAAAGCGTCCAACTCTTCGATCAGGGCGCTCAGCTCCGCTTCGGTCATCACGCAGTCCACGTCGGCGCAGTCAATATCTTCCATCGTGTTTTGCAGGAGAAAGGAGACATTTATAATATAGCGCTCCTCCTCGTCCCTGTACGCGGAAAAAAGGAAGACCGGCTCGATAAATTCGCTGTCCCAGCGGTCACGGATGCCGGAACGCAGAACCTTCAGTCCGGCGGTCAGTTCTTGAAGTTCGCCGGTGGATAAACAACTGATGGATTCCCGGATGACACGGCCGTCGTCATGGGTATAGGTCGCCCGCAGGACCAGCCAGTTGCGGTCCTCCGAAGACGCGCCTGCGGAAGAGGAAAATTCGTAGCTGACAATTTCCAGCTTCAGGTTGACAGCTTCGTTTCGAAAAAGCATGATTCTCTCCGTTCTGTTCTTTATACGGCGCTGTGGTGCAGGGCATAAAACTCGTCGTAATCCTTCAGCATGGACTGAAGCAGCGCCGGTGTGTCCAGTTCATAGGGGCAGCGGCTCTTGCACGCGTTGCAGTGGATGCAGTCTTCAATTTTGTGCATTTTATCGTGCCACTCGTCGCTCATGTAGGGCTGATAGGGCGCGCGGCGCAGCAGCATGGCCATCCGGGCGGCCTGAGGAATGTCGATTCCGGCGGCGCAGGGGAGGCAATAGCCGCAGCTCCGGCAAAAGTTGTGGGCAAGCTCCTCGCGGTCTTTGTCAATGACCGCCTGAAGCTCCGGGGTCATTTTCTGGCGCTTTTGGGTCAGCTCCAGCCACTGGTCCAGCTCCCACTCATGCTGAATGCCCCAGATGGGAACCACGTTGTCATAGCCCTGCATAAACGCAAAGCAGGCGGCGGCGTTGTTCAGCATCCCGCCAGAGAGGCCCTTCATGGCGATAAATCCCATATCCGCAGCTTTGCAGCGGGCTGTAAGGTCAATATCCTTGTCGGAAGACAAATAACAGAAAGGAAACTGCATCGTCTCAAAATTCCCGGAATCCACGGCGGCGAGGGCCACATTCAGACGGTGGTTCGTAATACCGATGTGGCGGACATAGCCTTTTTGCTTCGCTTCCAACGCGGCGGCAAAGGGGCCGTCGGGATCGTTGATGTCCGGAAGCTGGGGCGGGTTGTGGAACTGAAACAGGTCGATATAATCGGTTTTCAGACGGCGGAGGCTCTCCTCAATGTGGGCCTGCACAGTTTTTTTGTCCTTGCCGCCGCTTTTGGTGGAGATAACAATTTCGTGCCGCACGTCGCCCAGTGCCTCGCCCAGCTTTTCCTCACTGTCGGTATAGGCGTTGGCGGTATCAAAATAGTTGATTCCCGCGTCAAAGGCGCGGCGCAGCAGCGCCGCTGCGTCGCTGTGGCTGATACGCTGAACGGGCAGCGCGCCGAAGGCTGTTTTTGTGACCAGCAGCTCCGTCCTGCCCAAGCGGACCTTTTCGATTTCCATGGATATTTCCTCCCCGTTTGTGCGATTTAAGAAAGTTCACCGATGTTAAATTTATTGTAAACCATTGAAAGACAGTTTGCAATAGGCCGAAAAATTTCGGTCCGATTTCTGCCGCTGAGAAACCGTTTTGAACGGGGTATGTCTTATTTTGTCGCATTTTTTACAAAGCAGTGCGTCGGGCCAAATTGTCAAAATCCTCGTTTGACGAAGCGAGCAGGTTGTGCTATGATGCAGGCATGAACGAATATTTGAAATTAAAACTGACGGTCAGATTATATTCCGACGACGACGAACGGGGCTTCGGGCCGGGAATTGCCACGCTGCTCCACCGGGTGGAGGAGTACCGGTCTCTGCGAGCCGCCGCCGCGTCCATGGCCATGGCATATTCCAAGGCATGGCGCATCGTGCGCACGGCGGAGTCTGTTTTCGGCTGCAAAATGCTCAGCAGCGTCACCGGCGGAAAAAACGGCGGCGGCGCGGTCCTGACCGAGGAAGCCACGGCGCTGCTGGCGGCCTATGATCAGTATTGCGCCGAGGTACAGGGCTTTGCGGCAGAGCGGTTTAAGCGCTATTTTGCGGTTGGACCGGAGGAAACGTGACCCTTTTTGAAGAACTTTGGGGCGGGAGCTTTATGCTCCCGCTTTTTTATTGCCCGTTGACAATAGCGATATTCGATGTTATTATTTTAAATAACGATATTCGATTTTGAAAGGGAGGCAGGCAAATGGCCCGGGAAAAGTTTCAAACCCTGACGGAGCAGATGTTTTACATTCTTCTTTCCCTGCGGGAGGAACTGTGCGGCGCGGACGTGATGGCCCGGGTGGCGGAGTTGACAGGCGATCGGGTGATGATCGGGCCGGGAACGCTGTATAACCTGCTGGAAAGCTTTCTAAATGCGGAGATGATTGAGGAGACGGCCGTAGAGGGCCGCCGGAGAAGCTACCGTCTTACGGCGGTGGGGGAGCGGGCGCTGTTGGCAGAGGCCAATCGGATGGAAACGCTGCTGGCGGATTACCGGCAGCATGGCACAGGAGGGGGAAGAGCATGAGAGAGACAAAGCGGACGCTGATGTGGTATGAGTTCTATCAGGATGCAAATATCGAGGAGCATCTGGAAAATATGGCGGCAAAAGGTTGGCGGCTGGAGAAAATCGGGTATCTCTTGCGGTACCGTCGGGCGGAGCCGGCGCGGGTGCGCTATGCCGTGACCTATTTTTCCGAGTCCTCGGAGTTCAATCCCTCACCCACGGAAAACGAGGAAACCCTGCGGGAATACTGCGCGGCGGCGGGATGGGATTTTGTGGCGGCGTGGCATCAGATGCTGATTTTTTCAACCTTGCGGGAGGATGCGCCCCCCATTGAGACGGAGGGGGCCGTGAAGCTGGAGGCCATCCACCGGGCCATGAAAAAGAATTTTCTGCCCTCTGGCTTTTTGATTTTAGCTCTGTTTGGGTTTAACCTTGCCATGCAGCTTCAGCTGGCGGAAAGAAACCTTCCGTCCTTTTTGGCAGATGGCGTTCAGTTGGGCGCGGCGTTGCTAATACTGCTGCTGGTGTGCCATTTAGTGTCGATTTTATGTTCCTATTTCCTGTGGTATCGGGATGCCAAACGGTCTGTGGAGCAGGGCGGTCCCTGTCCCAAGCGGCGCAGCCGCTTTGCCCGGGCGCGCCAGACAGTCTTTCTGGCAGCGGCGGTGTCCGTAGTGCTCTTTATGTATATTCCGGCGGCTGTATCGGTGGGACGGGGCACGGTGAAGGGCCTGCTGTTTCTCATGTGTGGATATGGATTTATGGGTGTGGTCATTCAGCTTGTGCGCGGATGGTTGAGGCGCAGAGGCGTCAGCGCGTGGACCAATCGGATTGTGACAATTGTTTTGGCGTTTGTGCTGGGAGCCGGAATCATAG
>DKLF01000039.1 GCA_002455655.1 Oscillibacter sp. UBA6647
CCAGAGAGAAACGCCGCCCCGCTGCACGCGCTTGGCGCGGTAAAGTGCCGCGTCGGCCCGGTTCATAAGGACCTGAGGGTCTTCGCCGGGGTCACAGGCCGTCAGTCCGATGCTGATGCCCGAAGGGATGGGCCCCGCGTCCGCCTCCACAACCTGAATAAAGTCGGACTGGATTTGGTGGCACAGAGAAGCCGCTTCTTCTAAGTTCCGGGTCTGAAGGATGGCGCAAAACTCATCGCCGCCAAAGCGGAAGGAGCGGAACGCATCGTCTTCATAGCGCTGAAGAATCCGCCCTAAAGACTGCAAATAGGAATCGCCTCGTATATGCCCCAGTTTGTCGTTCACATTTTTAAACTGGTCCACGTCCATCATGGCAAAAAACCATTGAGAGCGGCTCTGACGTGTGATTTCGGAGAGCGCGATTTGCAGGGCCCTCCGGTTTCCAACGCCGGTAAGGCTGTCGGTTCTCGTTTTTTCCCGCAGCCGATGCTGTTCCAAAACTGCGTTGACGCTGAAGTCAATCTGCCGCCGGCAGAGCCGAACCAAAAGACTGGAAATCAGGCAGCAGGTGGCCAGTACGGAGAGGGAAATCAACTGATTCAAAACCTCCGGTCCGCTGAGGCGGAAGGGGGGAACGTCGGCAAACCAACTCAGGAAAAGGTCGGAGACGACCTTTCCCGCAATGCAAAGCACGCCCACCAGTGCGGTTAGACGAATCCGCCCGTACAGAATGGTCAGGATCACCGGCAGCATCAGAGCCATATCCATTGCGGGGAAGAAACAGTGCACTGTGTAAAGCACAAGCCCGATGCCCGCTCCGCAGAGAGAAATAATCACAATGCGCGTATCCTCGCGTAGCCTTTTGCTGCGCCGGACCAGCAGAGCGGCGCCCAGCAGCACAAGGTTTACAAGCAAAGGCAGTATGATAAACCGGATCAGATACCGCTCGGCAGATGCAATGGGAAGCCGAAAAAAGTCGGCCGCAAAAAGGACCAGACACTCCAGCACCACGGTAATAAAAACAGCGGCGGACATAATCAGCAGGTGAAGCTTCATCCAGATGCCACAAATGTCTCCGGGCGTTTGTCCTGCGCTCTGATACTCAGTCGAAGGTTGTCCCAATATCCTGCGCCCCCGTTTCTAGAATGCTTGCCTGACTTGCTTTACAGATGCCTGATTAATCAGTTAAATAGTATTTTTTATTATAACAGGCGGGCTTTTGTTTGTCATCAGCTTTTTAAAAAAATTTCCCTAATTTTCCAATTTGCACAAAAAATATCCCATAATTGCACAGACAGTCTCCGACGAAGCGTCGGGGAAGAAGAAGCTTGCTTTTTCTTGCGTTTTTTTGGCGGATGTGCTAAAGTAAGGAAGCCGCCGACCTCCGCCGGTTATCCCCGGCGAATTCAAAAGCGGCAAAGGAATTGAAGAGTTTGAACAATCAGAATATGTATGAGGCCCTGGGCGTGAGCCGGGCCGTTTATGAAATCGGAGAGACCGTGCTGGCCGCCCTGCGGGAGCGGTTTGCGGAGATAGACGCGGTGGCAGAGTATAATCAGGGCAAGGTGCTGCTGGCCATGCAGAAAAACAGGGTTAGCGCCGCCCATTTCGCCGCTACCACGGGCTACGGCTACAACGACGAGGGCCGGGACAATCTGGAGCGGATATATGCCGACGTGTTTCACACCGAGGTGGCGCTGGTGCGCCCGCAGATTACCTGCGGAACCCACGCGCTGGCGGTGGCATTGTCCGCCAACCTCTTGCCGGGGGACGAGCTGCTTTCCCCCGTGGGCGCACCCTACGACACGCTGGAGGAGGTCATCGGGATCCGGGAGAGCAGGTGCTCATTAAAGGAATACGGCGTGACCTATGCGCAGGCTGATTTAAAAGAGGATGGAAGCTTTGATTACGATGCCATCCGGGCCGCAATCAATGACAGGACAAAGCTGATTACCATTCAGCGTTCCAAGGGCTATGCCACCCGTCCCAGCTTTTCCGTCCCCCAGATCGGAGAGCTGATTGCCTTTTGCAAGTCCGTGAAACCGGACGTGAAATGCATGGTGGACAACTGCTATGGCGAGTTTGTGGAGTTGGAGGAGCCTTCCGACGTAGGGGCGGACATGGTGGTGGGCAGTCTCATCAAAAACCCCGGCGGCGGTCTTGCGCCCGTGGGCGGGTATATCTGCGGTACGAAGGAATGCGTGGAGCGGTGCGCCTACCGGCTCTCCGCCCCGGGACTGGGGCAGGAGGTGGGCGCAAACCTGGGCCTGATGCCCGCGCTGTATCAGGGCCTGTTCTTGTCGCCCACGGTGGTGTCCGGTGCGCTGAAGGGCGCGATTTTTGCTGCCAACATCTATGAAAAGCTGGGCTTTGCCTGTGTCCCCGGCGGGGCGGAGGATCGGCACGATATCATCCAAGCGGTCACATTGGGAAGCCGCGAGGCCATGGTGGCCTTCTGCAAGGGCATCCAGTCCGCCGCCCCGGTGGACAGCTACGTCACTCCGGAGCCGTGGGCCATGCCGGGCTATGACTCCGATGTGATTATGGCGGCGGGTGCCTTTGTGCAGGGAAGCTCCATCGAGTTGTCTGCCGACGGGCCCATCCGGGAGCCCTACGCCGTGTATTTTCAGGGCGGACTGACGTGGTATCACGCGAAGCTTGGCATCCTCATGAGCCTGCAAAAGCTGGTCGAGGCCGGTATTGTGAGGCTGTAAATGTCTACGCCCAATCACTTTTTCAGGAGGAGGCCGCCTCCGGTCCAAAACCGATAAACCTCAACAAATTTTAATACAGGAGATTTATCTACATGTGGTTTTGGCTTTCTATGATTACCCTGCTCTGCTGGAGCGGGTCGGACCTTTTTTCCAAAATCGGCTGCCGCGATCAGGACAAATATGCGCACCTGAAAATGGTGATGGCCGTGGGCCTTGTGATGGGCATTCACGCCGCCTATGAGGTTTTTATCGGTGGGGCGGAGATTTCCGTTTCTATCCTGCTGACGTACTTGCCTGTTTCCGCGCTGTATATCCTGTCTATGACCATTGGCTATGTGGGCCTGCGGTACATTGAACTATCGATTTCCTCGCCCATTTGCAATTCCTCCGGTGCGCTTGTGGCGGTGTTGCTTCTGGTCACCGGCGGCGCGGGCGACGTGAGCGGCTGGCAGCTTGCCGCCGTGGCGCTAGTGTGCGCGGGCGTGGTGGGCCTTGGCATTGTGGAGGCCCACGAGGATGCGGACCTGCGCGCTCTGCGGCAGGAGGCGTCCAATTACAAATACGCAAAGTCCGCGCTGGCCTTGGTGCTGCCGATTCTCTACTGTCTGCTGGACGCGCTGGGGACCTTTGCGGATTCTCTGGTGCTGCGTACGCTGAACGAAGACTCTGCCAACGTCGCCTATGAGCTGACGTTTTTCGTCTGCGCGGTGGCGTGCTTTATCTACGTGGTGCTGGTGAAAAAGCAGCCGCTGGTTCCCAAGCAGGAAGCGCCCAAATACGTGGGCGCCCTGTGCGAGACGGCTGGCCAGTTTGCCTATATCTACGCCATCGGAGATGAGGAGCATGTGATGATGGCTGCGCCCATCATCTCGGCTTACTGCGTGGCCTCCGTGGTGTGGAGCCGCATTTTCCTGAAGGAAAAGCTCTCCGTGCGGCACTACGCGGCGATTGCCACAGTCATTGTGGGCATCGTGATTCTGGGCGTGTTCGACGCATAAGCCACGGGGGAAACCAACCGTAGCAGAGCCGGTTTCATGCGGAGGCACGCATTCCTGAAATCGACCGTTCAGCGATAAAAAGCGCCCTCTTCCCATAGGAAGAGGGCGCTTGTCAGATTCCGAAACAGATGCGGCGCGGCTCAGGGGGATTCACAGCCGGTCCGCCTTGGTTCCGGCGTACCAGAAATTATAGGTCTGCCGCCAAATTTTCGCGGCTTCCTCTGTGTGGCAGATAATCCGTACGCTGCGGGGCGTTTCATGTTCGTAAAGAAAGTTCATAATTGTTCGCAGAGCCACCGCAGCGGCCTGTGCCGCCGGATAGCCGAAAACCCCGGTGGAAATACAGGGAAAATCCACAGATTGAATGCGATGCTCCTTGGCAAGATGCAGACAGGAACGGTAGCAGGAGGCAAGCTGCTCCGCCTCACCGGATTGCCCGCCCTGCCACACGGGGCCGGGCGTGTGAAGCACATACCGGGCCTTCAGACGATAGCCCTTTGTCAATTTCGCCTGCCCCGTGGGGCAGCCGCCAAGTGTGCGGCACTCCTCCAAAAGCTCCGGGCCGGCAGCGGCGTGAATCGCCCCATCCACGCCGCAGCCGCCAAGAAGCGACTCATTGGCGGCGTTGACAATGGCTTCGGCATTTGATTGGGTAATATCTCCCACAAAAATGGAAAAACGGTCCATAAAGGTGCCTCCTTTTGCAATTTTCTGCATATCTTTTCCAGTTAAACTGCAGGCCGTATACCCGGCGGCAGTTGTCCCGCTGGGGTTGCCGGTTCCGGTGGGCGGTGTGTGCCGTATCTGGCGGCCCCGGGCTGCGGCGCTTGCTCCGTGCCTGGCGTCCCGCTATGAGGACGAGCCCTTTACAGCGCTTTTACTTGCGTTTACGGCGGTA
The DNA here is from genome assembly GCA_002455655.1 of Oscillibacter sp. UBA6647. GTDB lineage: Bacteria > Bacillota > Clostridia > Oscillospirales > Oscillospiraceae > Oscillibacter. The sequence continues at coordinate 4,611 of DKLF01000039.1, forward strand.
AAGTGATAAAATACATACCATAATATTAGTTTTTTAATCGTATCGCAAAAGGAGGTCATCCATGCCCAAACACATGCCAACCTATACCGGGACGCTGCGCAGTCACACGCTGGCGCTTCCTCAGTGCGTCAGCGAGTGCGGCGGTATCCGCATTTTTGGCCGACGCATCAAGTCCCTGGCCTTTTCAACAGATGTGGCCATTGTCAAAAATATCAACGCCGACGCCATCATCGCCGTCTATCCCTTTACGCCCCAGCCGGTGATTTCTCAGGCCATTATCAGCGTGTCGGATGTGCCGGTATTCGTGGGAGTGGGCGGCGGCATCACAACAGGCGCCCGGGCCGTCCGTCTGGCAATTCAGGCGGAGCATCAGGGGGCCTACGGTGTGGTGCTGAACGCGCCCACCGACAACGCAATCATTCGCCAGATCAAGGAAGAGGTGGACATTCCGGTGATGATCACCGTGGTGTCCGAGAGGACGGATATCCGTGCCCGCATGGATGCCGGAGCCGATTTCCTCAATGTGTCCGGCGCGGCCAGAACCCCGGAAATCGTGGCCCACATCCGAAATCAGTTTCCCGAGGTGCCCATCATCGCAACCGGCGGACCTACGGACGAAACGGTCCTCAAGACCATCCGGGCCGGGGCCAACGCCATTACCTACACGCCCCCCAGCACAGGTGAGCTGTTTGCCAAAATTATGGACAGGTACCGGGACACACTTTAAAGGCAGGCGCTCCTCCAAACGCGGGGGGAGCGCCTTTTTTATCGCATTACGCCCGAGCCAGATATTCCCCACAGACCCGCCGGGCCTCGGCCGCCACCGCGTCCTCGTCCACAGTGACCAGCCGACCATCCCGGACCACAATCTTTCCGCCCACCACCGTCATGTCCACAGGACCCCGCAGGCCCATGGTGGCGAGGACCGCGGCGGGGTCGTATTCGCCGCCCACCAGTTCCAGACGGCGGGAGTCCACCAAAAAGAAGTCCGCGCAGTTGCCAACCGCCAAAGAGCCGATATCCTCTCTTCCCAGCAGGCGGGCGCTGCCCCGGGTGGCCAGCTTCAAAATCTCATACCCTGAGGGGGCGGCGGCGCTGGAGTTGAGCCGGTGGAGCAAAAATGCCACTCGCAGCTCCTCCATCAAAGACGAGCCGTCGTTGCTGGCGGAGCCGTCCACCGCAAGACCCACCGGAACACCCAGCTTCATCATCTCGGGAATCCGGGCCACGCCGGAGCTGAGCTTCATGTTGGAAATGGGGCAGTGGGCCACGCCCGTGCCGGTGCGGGCAAGTTCTTGCAGTTCGTCGGTGTTAAAATGGATGCCGTGGGCATACCACACGTCCGGTCCGGTCCAGCCGAGGGAGGCCATGTATTCAAGGGGGCGCATTTGGAAACGCTCTAAGGTATAGCGCTCCTCGTCCTTTGTTTCCGCCAGATGTGTGTGCAGCCGCACGCCATACTGCCGGGCCAGTACGGCGCTTTGGCGCAGCAGTTCCGGCGTGACGGAGAAGGGCGAGCAGGGGGCCAGCGCCACCTGACGCATGGAGCCAAACGACCCGTCGTGATATGCCTCGATGCACCGGGCGGAATCGCGCATGATTTCGTCCACCGTCTGCACCACGCTGTCCGGCGGAAGGCCCCCGTCCTTTTTGGACAGGTCCATGCTGCCCCGGGAGGCGTGGAACCGGACGCCCAGCTCCGCCGCCGCCGCAAACTGCACGCCCATCAGATCGCCCGCCCCGGCGGGGAAGACGTAGTGATGGTCAAACACGGTGGTGCAGCCGTGCTTTAAAAGTTCGCCGCAGCCCGTCAGGGTGCTGAGGCGGATCGCTTTGCCGTCCAGCCCTTTCCAGATTTCGTACAGGGCGGTGAGCCAGTCAAACAGCTCCAGATTTTGTACCTGGGGCAGGTTTCTCGAAAAGGTCTGGTACAGGTGGTGGTGGGTGTTCACAAGCCCCGGGTAGCACCAGAAATGAGAGCCGTCCAAAACCTCATCGGCAGACTCGGGCAGCGCTGTTCCCATGGCGCGCAAAACGCCGTTTTCACAATAGAGATCGATGTTTTTCAAAATCCGGTCATCGTCATCGCAAGTCACCACGGCGGACAGATTTTTAATCAGCAGAGAGGACATGGCGCAGCTCCTTTCAACATTAAAACAGGTTGCATCGTTTTTTACGACTATTCTAACAGAAGTATCAAAAAAATCAACTTGAAACCTAATAAAATTTGTAGTAAGCTAAAAGAAAGTTTTGAAACAGGGAAGGGAGGGGCCTTATGCTGGATATTTTTGATATCCTGGGTCCCATTATGGTGGGGCCGTCCAGCTCTCACACGGCGGGGGCGGTGCGGATTGGCAACATGGCCCGGTCGCTGCTGGGCGGCGAGCCGAAAACGGCAAATATCGGACTGCACGGTTCTTTTGCGGAGACGGGGCCGGGACACGGCACGGACCGGGCGCTGGTGGCAGGGCTTCTGGGGATGCGGCCGGATGATCTGCGGATTCCCCGCAGCTTTGAGTTGGCGGAAAAAGAGGGGCTTCAGGTATCCTTTCATAAAGTGGAGCTTAAGGAAGCCCATCCCAACACGGCGGTGCTCCGCGTCTCCGACGGAAACGGGCGGACGCTGGAGCTTCAGGCGGCCTCCACCGGCGGCGGCCGCATCCGGGTGGATGCGCTGGACGGCATTCATGTGAATTTCACCGGCATTTTCAACACGCTGGTTATCCGATCCATCGACGTGCCGGGAAAGCTGGCGGAGGTGACATGGATTCTGGAGCATGGAAACGTGAACATCGCCAACATGAACCTTTGGCGGGCAAAGCGGGGCGGAAGCGTGCTGATGGTGATTGAGACGGACGAGAAGGTGTCCCCCAAGGTGCGGACACTGATTGGGGAGCTGGAGGATGTGACCGGCGTGACGTATTATGAGAGGGAGGACGCGTAATGGCACTGGATTCCATGCAGGAGATTTTTGATGCCGCCGAAGCGGGCGGCAGGGAGTTTTGGGAAGTGGTGCTGGACACCGACATGGAGGAGCGGAGCGTGACAGTAGAGGCGTCCATGGAAAAAATGCGGATTGCATGGCGGGCCATGCTGGAAGCGGTGGACACCTACCGGGGCGACCGCCTCTCGGCCAGCGGACTGGTGGGCGGCGACGGAAAGAAGATGCGCAACTACGCGGCGGAGATGAACACCCTTTCGGGACCTTATCTCTCGGCGGTGATTGCCTCCGCGCTTTGTACGGGCGAGTCCAACGCCTGCATGCGCCGGATCGTGGCGGCGCCCACAGCGGGCGCCAGCGGCGTGCTGCCTGCGGTGCTGATTCCCCTCTACCACCGGGGCGACATCGACGAGGACGCTGCCGTCCGCGGGTTGTATGTGGCGGCAGGCATCGGCGCGGTGGTGGGCAGCCGGGCCTGTATTTCCGGGGCCTCTGGTGGCTGTCAGGCAGAAATCGGAACGGCCTCCGCTATGGCTGCGGGTACGCTGACGGCTTTGCGGGGCGGCTCCTGCCAGCAGATCGGCCATGCGGTAGCCATGGCGCTGAAAAACCTTTTGGGCCTTGTGTGCGACCCCGTGGCGGGCCTTGTGGAGGTTCCCTGCGTAAAGCGGAACGTGGTGGGCGCGGTCAATGCCGTGAGCTGCGCGGACATGGCCCTTGCGGGGGTGGAGAGCCGGGTTCCTGTGGATCAGGTGATCGACTGCATGGGCGAGGTGGGCCGCAAAATGTCCGAGGAGTTTCGTGAGACGGCGCTGGGCGGCCTTGCGGATTCCCCCTTTGGCCGGGAGGTCAAGGAACGGATGAAAAACCGGGTGTAAATGAAAGGTCGGGCCATCGTATCACTTTGATAAGGATGCTTTAGGGCATCACCGTCTTATCCACGGTGATGCCCTCATTTTGTGTTATAATCATTATATAAACGCCAAGTTATTCAACTTCCTTTAGCAAATCTTCTGCTGAGATACCGTACAGATTTGCAAGAGCCAGAAGATTGGAAGTGCTTGGATCAGAAGTGCCGCTTTCCCATTTTGATACGGCTTGCCGACTGACGCCGATACTTTCCGCCACAAATTCCTGCGTCATTTTGCAGCGGGTGCGGTTTGCCTTCAGTGCTTCACCAAGCGACCTTGTTACCCGTTCTTTTTCTTTCCGCACGCTGTCGGAACGGATATACTTCAGAAGCGCCTTAATTATCAGTATAACAAGGACAATGACAACTGCCGCAATAGCGAGATAGAGTACGAAACCTCCAAGTAAAAACGAAAAGCTAATATTCATTGTGTATTCCTCCTCTTAAGTTGGCTCCATTTTAACAAAAGCGGTTGCATGACACTACCAACTTTCGCGCAACTTTAGGTTGCATTCCCGTTGCATCAATGAATATAAGCCTTTTTAGCAAGAGTATATAAAGCTTCAACCCGATTTTTATAGTTCTATTATAACAGCGGTAGTTTGGAAAAAGGTGTGTCAGTCGTCCCACTTCACGCCGGCGGCTTTGGCCGCCGCGTCGATGACGTGCCCGGCCAGCACGGTGGAGGTCACCGTGCCCACCCCGCCGGGAACCGGCGTGATGGCGGCGACCACCGGCTCCACGCTGGCAAAGTCCGCGTCGCCGTGCATGGAGCCGTCGGCGTCCACATGGATTCCCACGTCGATCACCGTCTGGCCCGGAGCCACGCACCCGCCGTCCACCGCCCCGGCTTTTCCGGCGGCCACAATCAAGATCTCCGCCCGGCGGCACTCCTCCGCCAAGTCTTTCGTGTGGGTATGGCAGGTGGTGACGGTGGCGTTTCGGGCCAGCAGCAGCATGGCCACGGGCTTACCGATGACAAGGCTGCGACCAACCACCGTCACGCGCTTCCCGTCCAAATCGCAGCCGTAGTGATCCAAAAGCTCCATACAGGCCTGGGCGGTGCAGGGGGGATAGCCCGCGCCCTTTCCGGTGAATACCCGGGCAAGGGACCCGCCGGTGATGCAGTCCACGTCCTTTTCGGGAAGCAGGGCTTCACAGGCTGCCTGCTCGTTCAGGGTTTTGGGCAGAGGGCGCAACATCAAAAGGCCGTGGATGTCCGCAGCGGTGTTGACACTTTGGATGGCCTCCATCAGCTCGTCCTGAGTGCAGTCGGCGGAAAGGGTCAGCTTTTTGACCGCCACGCCAAGCTTTTCGCACCGCTTCACCGCGCCCCGCTCATAGGCCAGATCGTCGGGCCGCTCGCCAACCCGCAAAATGGCCAGCGTGGGCTTCACGCCCTTTCCTTCCAGCGTCTGCACCCGCTCCGCAAGGCGAAGGCTCAATGCCTCCGCTACTTCTTTTCCGCTTAAAATCCTTGCCATACGCGCTCTCCTCTCACTTTCCCCGAAGCTGGACCCGCACCGCGTCCGCCACGGCGGTGGCCCGCGCGACGTATTCTTGCAGCAGTGCGTCGGTCCGGTGCTCCAGTGCCGCCGCCGTCACGCGGTTTTTCATGGTCTTCGTGTTGATAAACACATTCAGCGCGGCGCATTCCATGGCCGCCCGACAGCAGGTTGCCCCGCAGCCCACGTCGGAAATCAGCATCACGCTGCTCTTTTCCAGCAGACCCTCCAGCAGCTCGACGGCCTTGGCGCACTGCTCCAGCGTTTCCATGGGCGCGGCGCAGGCCCGCTTGGTGGCCTCTTCCAGAACCGCGTCCCGGGTGGGGTCGTCCTTGGGAATGGAATAAGCGCGGGACAGAGGCTCAAAGGCCGCCGCATCTGCGTCCACCAGTTCCAGAAGGCGCGTTTGAATTTCTGCTCCCTTTTCCAGCAGGACGCGGAGGTCCTCCTCCACAGCGGCGTATTTTTTCCGCCCCAGAGTCATATTTCCCGCCATGGAGCCCAAAGCGGAGCCCAGCGCGCCCACCAGAGCAGAGGCGCCGCCGCCGCCGGGAACAGGGACTTTGGCCGCGAGGAGGGAGGTAAACTCCCGGCAGGTTCGATCAATCAGCTTTTCTGGCATGGACAAATCCTCCGTTTTTTTATCAGTTTTTGGCGCGTTTACTGGAAAATAGTATACCCCTATCCCAATAAAATTGCAACGCTTTGCAGGCTGGATAAAACGAGGCCAGAATTTTTGTATATGGGGCAGAAATCT
>DKLF01000148.1:0-369 GCA_002455655.1 Oscillibacter sp. UBA6647
TACAGCCCCAGCGCCATCAGCACGGAGGAAGCCGCCAGCCCCGGAATCACAATTCCCAGACCAAACAGCGCCCCGCTGAGGGTAAAAGACCAAAAATTCGGCTCAAGCTGAACGGACAGCACCCGTCCCACGTAAAACAGCACCCCAAAAATCGTCGCGGCGCAAATGCCCATGCTGACCCAGGATGCACGGCTGTGGCCCTCCTTCCCCGCTTCGCGGTAAAGGGAGGGAACCGTCCCCACAATCAGCCCGATAAACGCCCAGGTGGTCACTGCCGCAGATACGTTCAGGGCCGCCGAAATTCCCCTTGCAAAGCCCATAAAACCCACGGCGCAGCCCAATCCAAGCGCGGGAATCCGCCCCCAGTAT
>DKLF01000148.1:556-1408 GCA_002455655.1 Oscillibacter sp. UBA6647
CGCCCCCAGTATTTTGGAAGCGCCCGCTTGGGATGGGTCAGTACCTCCATAAAGGGGCGGTATAAATCAAATGCCACGGCCAGCACCCCGCCAGACACGCCGGGCAGAATCGCCCCCGCCCCAATCAGCGCCCCGCAAAGAAAATCCCGCAGGTAGCGCATCATAAAATTGTGGTTTTGTTTTGGCACACGCTACCTCCGCTCGATATAGAAATACTGCTTTCATAATATATCAGTTCTGCCCTGAATTTGCAATTCGATTCTCCATATCTCGTTCTTCTTCGGATGGTTTCCCACCATTTTTGTCGGTTTTTTACAGAACCGTTTTCCCGTTTCAGGCATTTTACAGCAGTTTTTCCCTGTTGACAAACCTCTGAAACTCTCGTAAACTTAAGTGCAACAATTAAACATTGAAAAGACGATGAAGGAAAGAGTACGCAAACAGATACGTCGCAGAGAGCCTCGGCAGGTGAAAAGAGGTACGGAAGGGTTTGCGGAAGATGGTTCCGGAGTTGCGTGGCCGACCGCATATGCGCAGGCCGCGACGGGAGCGCCCGTCAGCGCGCAGGAGTGTGACTGCACTCTCAAAGGCCGCCCCCGTGAGGAGGCGCGCGAACCAAGGTGGTACCACGGCGTTTTTTTACGCTCGTCCTTGATGCATGGCATCAGGGGCGTTTTTTGTTGCCCAATTTACTGTATAAAGGAGGATGCTTGCCATGTCCATGATCGAACTTGAGCATCTGACCAAAATCTTTGCCGGCGGCGTTACCGCGCTGGACGATGTGACCTTAAGCGTAGAAGCAGGGGAAATCTTTGGCATCATCGGCCTTTCCGGCGCTGGAAAATCCACGCT
>DKLF01000148.1:1570-1888 GCA_002455655.1 Oscillibacter sp. UBA6647
CGGCGCTGGAAAATCCACGCTGGTGCGCTGTATTAACCTTTTGGAGCGGCCCACCGCCGGTGCCGTCCGTGTAAACGGCGCGGAGCTGACCGGCCTTTCCCAAAAGGAACTGCGCAAGGTCCGCCAATCCATCGGCATGATCTTTCAGGGCTTTAACTTGCTCTTCCAGCGCACAGCGCTGGACAACGTGTGCTTTCCTCTGGAGCTTGCAGGTATGAGCCGGAGTGAAGCCCGGCAAAAGGCCCGTCCCTTTTTAAAGCTGGTGGGTCTTGAGGATAAGGAATCTGCCTATCCCGTTCAGCTCTCCGGCGGACAGAA
>DKLF01000148.1:2086-2432 GCA_002455655.1 Oscillibacter sp. UBA6647
CGAAGCCACCTCCGCGCTGGACCCCACCACCACCCAGTCCATTCTGGCGCTTTTAAAGGAGCTGAACGAAACCTTGGGCGTCACCGTGGTGGTCATCACCCACGAGATGACGGTGGTGGAGCAAATCTGCGACCGGGTGGCCATTATTTCCGACAGTCACATTGTGGAGCAGGGCGCGGTGGCGGACGTGTTCCATCATCCCCAAACCCCCGCGGCCCGGCAGCTCATCACGCCCCGTGGAGCCATTTCCGAAAAGAGCAAAATTCACGGTCCGCTGTACCGTATTACCTTTGACGGCAACACCTCGGACCAGCCCATTGTCTCCGGCATGGTCCTCGCCAGCGGT
>DKLF01000148.1:2669-8059 GCA_002455655.1 Oscillibacter sp. UBA6647
GGCAACGCACACGGCCAGATGCTTCTGGAACTGCCCGATAATTTAGAGCAAACTCAAAAAATGCTGGCGTTTTTAAAGGAACACCATGTTACCTACGAACGGGAGGAGGCCGCGTACTATGGCTGAGATTTTTACATCTGCGTTCTGGCATCAATACGGCCCCCTTCTTGGGCAGGGCACAATCGACACCCTGATTATGACCGGCATCTCCACCGTCTTCGCCTACCTGCTGGGACTTCCACTGGGCATCCTGCTCAGCATCACCCAGCCCCACGGTATCCTGCCCCGCAGAGGTCTGAACCGGGTGCTGGGCTGGATTGTCAACGTGGGCCGCTCTCTTCCCTTCATCATCCTGATGGTCGCCATCATGGACTTTACAAAGCTCATCGTGGGCACGAAAATCGGTATCCGTGGCGCGATTGTCCCGCTGGTGATTTCCGCCGCCCCCTTCATCGCCCGGATGGTGGAAACCTCTCTGGCAGAGGTGGACGCAGGCGTTGTGGAAGCGGCGCAGGCCATGGGTGCCTCCCCCTTCCAGATTATCTGGAAAGTCTATCTGCCAGAGGCGAAGCCCTCCCTGCTGTTGGGCGGCTCCATCTCCATCATCACCATTCTCGCCTATACCGCCATTGCGGGCGCGGTGGGCGCGGGCGGACTGGGCGACCTTGCCATTCGATATGGCTATCAGCGCCGCATCCCCTCCATGCTGCTGGTCACGGTGATTTTCATTATTCTGCTGGTGCAGGGCATCCAAACCGTTTTCAGCTTCCTGTCCGCAAAAATCGACAAGCGCCTGAAATAAAAGCGGCCCTTTTGTCGGCGCTTTGATTTTCCGGTCCGCTTCCGGGCCTTCCCTTTTTGTTATTTTTTTGACCCTTGCTCCCTGTCGGCGCGCGACGGCGGGAAACACGGCCATTGAAATATAACTTCATCCCATCAACATATATCTGACTTTAATGGAGGAACAACTGATGAAAAGAAAACTTCTTGCTCTTACTCTGGCCCTCGGCCTGACCGCTTCTCTTGCCGCCTGCGGCAGCACCGGCGCAGGCTCCGGCTCCGCGGCATCCGGTTCTGCCGGTTCCGCTTCCGGCTCCGCTCCCGCTGAAACCGTGACCCTCAAGGTCGCCGCCTCCGCCACTCCCCACGCCGAAATTCTGAACGCCGTGAAGGACGTTCTGGCCCAGCAGGGCATTGACCTTCAGGTCACGGAATACGGCGACTACGTGGTTCCCAACACCGCCGTGGAGGAGGGCAGCGAAGACGCCAACTACTTCCAGCACGTGCCTTATCTTGATAACTTCAACGCCGAAAACGGCACTCATCTTGTGAATGCGGGCGGCGTGCATATCGAGCCGATGGGCATTTACGCGGGCAAGACCACCGCTCTGGCCGATTTGGCCGACGGAGCTGTCGTCGCCATCCCCAACGATGCCACCAACGAGGGCCGTGCCCTCCTGCTGCTGGAGGCGCAGGGCCTCATCAAGCTGAAGGACAGCGCCAACCTGACCGCCACTCCCAACGACATTGCGGAGAACCCCAGGAACCTGACCTTCAAGGAGTTGGAGGCTGCCATGATTCCCAACACCGTCGAGGAAGTGGACCTGTCCGTCATCAACAGCAACTATGCCATGGAAGCGGGCTTCAACCCCGTGGAGGACGCTCTGGCCATTGAGGATGCCAACTCCCCCTATGTGAACATCATTGCCGTGAAAGAGGGCAACGAGAACAATCCCGCCATCCGTGCGCTGGTGGAGGCCCTCCAGTCCGAAACTGCCCGTGATTTCATCACCACCACCTACGGCGGCGCCGTCATCCCTGCGGTCTAAGCGTTTACCGGCTGAACCCTCTTTTTGAAAAGCTTTTCCGCCGAGCGCATTTTGTGGGAAGTATGCGGAAAGTAAAAATTGAACGGACGCAGGGAAGAAACTTCCCTGCGTCCGTTTTTCAATCGCCGCCCTTATGACGAGCACCCAAATGCACTGATTTGGAAGCGCCGCCCTCGGACGGCTGGCCCATAAATGCACTCGCTCCAGAAGTTCCCTTATCAGGCGGCAAATCCTTTACGGAAAAAAGACCGCTTGCGCGGTCTTTTTTCAATATTTCTCTTATCGCGTGGGAATGACCTCAATCCAATACCCGTCCGGGTCCTGAATGAAGTAAATCCCCATCTTCGGATTTTCAAAGCAGATACAGCCCATTTTTTCGTGGCGCGCATGCTCCGTCTCGTAATCGGCGGCCCGCAGGGCCAGATGGAATTCGCACTCTCCAAGATCATATTTCTGGGGATGGTCCCGCAGCCATGTCAGCTCCAGCCGGAAGTCCGTCTTCCCGTCTCCCAGATACACGATGATGTAGCTCCCGTCGGCGGCCTCCTTGCGGCTTCCCACCGGCGTCAGATCCAGCGCCTCTTTGTAAAATACCAGCGATTTGTCCAAATTGGACACGTTGAAGTTAAAATGATTAAAGCTCAGCATTGTCTCTCCCCTTAAAACGTCGTGTTGTTTGCGCCGCAGTTATTGAATGGCTCTTGCCTCCACATAATAGCGCTTATCCTGCGCGTGGCCCATGGAGAAGGTTTTCCGGGGCAGCACGCCGTCGGCCATCACGGTTTTAAAGAGCTGCTCTTTCCCCATGGCGGGCAGCTTGAAGCCGATGTTGCCGGGCTTCGCGCCCAGCTCATCCGTCACCTCGTCGCCGTGGATGTAGTCCACCTCGCCGCCGTTATCCTTCAAATACTCGTCGATAAACGCCTGAAGCGTCCCCACCTCAAGCTGGACCTTGGGGTCCGGCACGGTGAGAAAGCCCTTGCCGCCCGCCCAGGTATAGGCGATGGTGTGGCCCTCACCCTCGCCCTCATGGGCAGAGGGATAAAACGCCTGAAAGGCCGCCAGCAGCTTCTCCGCGTCCACATCGAACACCACCCGGTGAATGGGCTCGAATTTCAGTGCGTCGTCGTGGTTGTTCACCACCTCCACCAGCGCATACCGCTCCGGCAGAGTGGCCCACTGCTCCTTGGGCGTGACCTTCTTCTTGTTTTCATAGCAGGTCTTCGCCGTGGCAAGGGAATGGTTTCCGTCGCCCACCGCGAACAGGAGGGGCGCTGCGTCCTTCATGCCGTACTTGCGCTCCATCTGGTCGGGGGCGCACAGCGCCGTCAGCGCGTCTGCCACAGCGTCGGTCTGGGCCTCAGTCAGCTTCCAGCCGATCAAATGCCCGCCGCCCTGCTGCAAATCGAAATCATAGAGCTTTTCCATAGCGCCGCTCTGGCCGCCCAGCGGTTCAATCACCGTTTCGTCAGGATCGTCGATCAGCAGCATCACGTGGGGCAGCTCCACCGGCGCGTCCTGCCGCACCTTCACCCGAGGGGGAATGCGGGAAAGAACGGTTCCTTCCGTGGCGCGGATCAGCGCACCGGAGCCGGGGGTGTAGTCATACTGGTCCAAATCCACCATGCCCACCAGACCGTGACGCACCTTTCCGTCGGACTGGGTGCGTTCCATATAGATGAGAGACGCGGGCAGGGTTTTGAACACGCCGCCCTCCACATATTTTCGCATGGACGCATTGATGTCCCCAATGTGCTTCTCCACGTCGGGATCGTTCAGCTTGGCCTCCGGCAGAATCAGGCGCAGGGTAGAGGGCGCTTCGCCCACCGTCTGCTCCACTGCCTCCCAATATTCCGGCTGAGAGGTAAACTGGTCGCAGGCCACAACGGCCCACTTTTCCATATCTGCGCTTGCGGGCAGCAGGATATCCGCAGGATAGAAGCCCAGGCGATTGAATCTCTCGTTCATGTGAGTCTCCTTTTCCAAATTTGAAAATTTTTTGGCGCACTGCGCCATTGTGCTTGTCTTCCCAGTATACTATACTCCGCCGCCGGATTCAACGGGAGTCTGAAATTTTTCTCCTCATCGGTATGATTATCCGCGCTTTGGGGCATACTCCACCCAAACCCCGGATAATCAGTTTTTAGGAGGTATGTTTTATGGTAATCGACAAGATCGCACTGGTGCTCGCCATTATTGGCGCGCTGAACTGGGGCGGCGTCGGCCTGTTTGGCTTCGACACAGTCGCCTTCCTCTGCGGCGGGCAGATGGCCGCCCTTTCCCGCATTATTTATGCGTTGGTCGGCCTGGCAGGTCTGTGGTGCATCACGCTGCTCTTCCAAAGAGGCGAGGAGCGCAGAACCCACGTAGCGTAATCTCAAAAAATTTCTGCTATCACTGTAAGCGCACGAACGGACTACCAAGTATGGTCCGTTCGTGCGTTTGCGGTCCAAGAGGTATTTTGCCACACACAAGGCAAAATAATTTAATCTCTTGCCGCCGGGTCGTAAACCTTCGGGGGCTTTGCAATAAGGGGCCGGGAATGTAAATTTCCCTGCCCTTTGATGTTTTTTCTTCTATCTATGCCTAAGGCCACGCTGTCTCGTCGTGCTTCTTTTTACAAAAATCGCCCGTTTAGGCGGGTATCCCGCCGTGCAAGAGACAACATACAAGAAAGATACGTAAAACTTTTTACACAGTACACCCCCTTTTATTTACAAAAAATACGGGATTCCCCCTTGCCACAGAGACGAAATCGTTTATAATAGAATCAGAATCCGTATTTTAAGGATTGCTTCCAAGAAACAAGGAGGTTTATATGCGAAAGACAAAAATTGTCTGTACTCTGGGCCCCGCCACCGACAAGGAGGAGACGCTCCGTTCCATGCTGGAGGCCGGACTGAACGTGGCCCGGTTTAACTTTTCACACGGCACCCACGCCGAACACAAGGTGCGGCTGGACATGGTGAAAAAGCTTCGGAAGGAGCTGAATCTGCCCGTGGCCACCATGCTGGACACCAAGGGCCCCGAAATCCGTCTGCGGGATTTTAAGGACGGTCGCGTCCAACTGCAAGCGGGTCAGGAATTTACCCTCACCACCCGCGATGTTCCGGGGGACGAGCATATCTGTGCCGTCACCTATCGGGAACTTCCCGACGACGTGGTTTCCGGCGGCGCGATTTTGCTGGACGACGGGCTTATCTGTCTCACGGTACTGGAAATCAAAGGAGAAGATATCGTCTGCCGGGTGGAAAACGGCGGAAGCGTGAAAAATCACAAAGGGGTCAACGTCCCCGGCGTGCGCCTTTCCATGCCCTATCTCAGCCAGCGGGACCGGGAGGATATTCTCTTTGGCGTGGAGCAGGATTTTGATTTTATTTCTGCCAGCTTCGTCCGCAGCGCGGCGGACGTGACGGATCTGCGCCGCCTGCTCAGCGCCGCCGGGTCCTCCATCCGTATCATCGCAAAAATTGAAAATCAGGAGGGCGTGGATAATCTCTCCGAAATTCTCTCCGTGGCCGACGGGATTATGGTCGCCCGTGGCGACATGGGCGTGGAGAC